>CAZXBP010000123.1:0-8974 GCA_964639015.1 uncultured Nitrosomonas sp. | reverse complement strand
AAATCGGTCACCGCGAGCGAATGCCCGTTCCGTCCGATCAGAGAAGCCACCACAAGACGCTTGCCAAACCAGTTATTCGCCAGCGCGAGCATCTCCGCCGGCCGTTCCATATTGCCCTGTACCATGGCCAGTTTGATTGCGACAAAAGTCTCCCCGGGTATTCCGGCCAGCCAGTCTTTCGGCAGGGCCAGCGATGAACGCAATTCGGGATCCGCCGCGTCAAGCTGCGCGCCGCCGGGCAGGCTCTGCACCAGTGTATAGCTGGTATACTCCGTGTGGCGTTCCCATCTCAACGTGCAGCCTTGCAACCGCAGGCGCAGAAAATGGTTCTGCATGTGCGCGATCTCAAGCCCTTCCTGTCCGGAAAGTTCGCAAAGATGCCGGTATTCCTGCTCAAGAGTGACAGCCTGACTCAGCACCGCGATCCGCACCACCAGCGCAGGCAGGCGGATACGCTGGCTTGGACGTGCATGTATCTCATTATGCAGCCGCGTGCGCTGCGGATCGTCGGGAGGCAAAAAAGTCATCGGAAATAAAGCGCCTGCTGGCGTTGTTGTTTATCAAAAAAACAGCAGTATAACAATCTTCAGCACCGAATTGCCCCGGATGCGGCGCTGTCATCACAGATACCGACTGGACATCTAGCAATCACGATCTCATCACTCGCTCAAGCTTGTCCGATCAACCGGGAGAAATGCATTTATGCTGTATCAAAATTAACAACAGCACAATAGCACCGACAAAACAACTATTCTGAATTGCAAATCTCAATATCTTGCTCCGTTTCTTTGTTAAAGAACTTGATATAAAATAGAAATTATTTGAATAAACATGAGAGGTAGGGCATGAGAAAAAAATTAACAGGGATTATCTTGTTTTGCTTTTCATTAAATATTTTTGCTGCCGGAAGTTACGATGGTATCTATGCAGCTAATATAAGTAATTTAACAGTAGAATTTGTATCAATTCATGAAGATCAAAACGGAACTGTTGTTGCTATCGTTGTTGATCCAAATCCAGAAAACTCATGGATTGCATTAACCGGCATACGACATGATAAAACTGTCGTCCTACAATCTATAGCTGGCGTTGATGTAAACGTAACAGCAACTGTCAATTTTAGCGACTCTGAAAATCATACAGTAGTGATTAATTCGTGTACTGACGGTGCATTTTATACCTGTAAGTTTCCAATCGGACTGATGTTGAATCTTTCGCGCATTTTTTAATTAACAAGCATCAATTGATTCACTTTATGAGGGTTTCCTGTTTCTCTTTTTCCGTGGAAAAAATTAAGCAGCAGAACGAACAGTTTCACACATTGTATTCTGTATAACCCATTGGCACTGCTAATTCATAAAGAAACTTCACCATACCCGCCCCCACCCGGCGTATCAATCACCACGGCATCACCGGGCTTCAGGCTGCACACTGGCGCGCCGAGCGCTTCAATACGGCCGGTGTGACGTTCCACCCGATTGCGTCCGATTTTTCCCGATTCGCCGCCGTTCAATCCTAACGGCGCAATACACCGGTGATGGGACAGAATGACGGCATGCATGGCTTCGAGAAAACGCATGCGGCGGATGGCAAAGCTTTCAGCCTGGGAGGCTGTTTAGCGCTATCTACTCGCACTGTTAAGCGAGTCGATTTGCTGTACCAATTCAGCAAATGGCAAGCCACCACTAATAAAAAAACCTTGTATGACATCGCAACCCAGTTCCCGCAGCCTGCCGTGAGTAGCCACATCCTCCACGCCCTCTGCAACCACTTCCAGACCCAGATGGTGCCCCATGTTGATTACGGAATTGACGATGCGCTCATGTGCTGGTTGTATCGCCATGTTCTTGACAAATAACTTGTCAATTTTGATTTCATCCAAAGGCAGTGTCAGCAAACGCTCCATCGAAGAATAACCCGTTCCGAAGTCATCCATAGCCAATTTGAATCCAATTTTTTTTAATCCATTCAATGATTCCAAAGAAACCGGATTGTCTTCCATAATGGCTGTTTCAGTCAGCTCCATGATGACATTCTCAGGACAAACACCCCATATATCAAGCATTTGCTCGACCACTTCAACCAGCTCCGGCTCACTTATATCACCAGCTGACAAGTTAATCGCAACACCAGCCTCCAGACCTGCTCTGCGATACTCAGCACACTGCCGGAGTGCTGTATTGATAACCCACAATGTTAGCTTGAACATCAACTCCGTGCCTTCCATAAGTTGAAGAAGCATATCCGGAGGAATCGTGCCGCGAACCGGATGATTCCAGCGCAACAGCGCTTCAGTCGATCTGATTTTTCCGGAAGCCGTCCATAGCTGCGGCTGATAGACCAGTTCCAGTTCGCCTGTTTGGGTTGCCCGATCAAGTTCCGACCAGATATCCATGCCAGACAACAGTTTATTTCTTTCAGTCTCGTCAAAAATACCGATGTGCTTTTTATTGCGCCTTGCCTGATAAAGTCCTGCGCTTGCTTTGCGCATCAGCTGGCCGAGATTGCTTTTTTTACTATTGTTCAGGGCAAGTCCGAGACGCGGCAGCAAAGAAACACGCCGATCCTTGACTAAAATAGTGGGGGTTAACAGACGCAGCAGTTTGTGTGCGGCCAACTCTGCATGGGCCTGCGTCAACAAATCCGAAAGCAGGCAGCAAATTTGATAGCGGCCACTGGCCCCGACGACATCGGTCGAAGTCAACGCATCATTTACTTTCAACACCAGTTCCACCAAAACCTCGTCAACCGCATCATATCCGAGCGCTCCGTCAAGTTCAGGTAAACCTTCGAAATTTACCACGATTACCCCACTGATTGCGTGCGCCTCGTTTGCGTCGCTAAGTACCCGGGCAGCTGTTATGACAAAATTTTTGTACGTATCCATCGTTATGAAGAAACTGACTATCCAAATTCGTTGCAACGAACTGCCAGATACAGCAAGACACGTAGCGTAGAAAGCAGAATATAAAAAAAACAAAAGCACATTTCGCCACAATCACTGAGCGTAAATTTCGATGGCGAATATCTGCTTTACCACGTAATATCGCCAGAGTTAAATAGCAGCTCTTTTGCGACGCCCTATAAATAATATTGTTTTACATCAATACCGTATGCCGTGATTGGCAAGTCACGGACAATCGTATAAGGGATACCATCCGGACCGGGCTTGAGTAACCGCAGATCTCTTTTCTCCGGTTCCGCATAAGGTTTTTTATCCGCGTTCAGTATTACCATCACCAGAGGCAAGGTTCTTTTAGATCGACAATGGGTCAAAACAATCGCAACCTCACCCGTATTAAGTTCCACAAGACTGCCGACAGGAAATACACCAATGCAATACGCAAATTGCTCAACCAGCGCCGCATTAAGTCCGCTCTGTGACAATGTTTTGAGGTGATTGAATATTTGCAACGTAGTTGTTGTCGCAGAATCGGTTTGCACTTGCGCAAACTCCTGATAACAATCGACTATGGCAGCCATTCGTGCAAATGTATTCAACTGATTGGCAAACAGTCCTCGCGGATAGCCGCTGCCATCTTCTCGTTCATGATGTTGCGCCACTATATCGCACACCGCCTGAGGAATATTTCCGGACTGCCGAATAATTTCCTCACCGTGGGTAACATGATTTTTCAGCATACTTCTCTGCTCAGGCTTGAGCGTACCTCGATTCTGCACAATTTCCGGAGCAATGCGCAGCTTGCCGATATCCATCAGCAAACCACCCAGCCCAAGCATGGACAGTTCCGCGCGTGGAAGACACAAATGACGTCCAAAGGCCAACAGAAGAATGGAGTAACTTACCGAACTGTCGTAAAGTACGTCGCCAGATGATCTGAGCCTTGCGAGAAGAAGCATTGCATCCGGATTTCTCACGATACTTTCACTCATGGAATAAACGGCATTGCGCGCGTCACGTACTTCAAGCGTATCGCTGCGTTCAATATTTGTTTTGATTTCCTTGATAACTTCCAGCGCAAGACCATGCACTCGGGTTGCAATTGGCAGTTCCTCAGTGACAGAACACTGATCAACATAATTCTGATTGCCATGGAAGGGTGTCTTTCCAACATCGGACCTCGGTGTTGTCAAACCGGCCTTTGGAACAGTCTGTACAGTTTGAGCTGCAACAGCTTTTTTCTGCGGTGCGGGCTTGTACTTCTGAACAATATGTTGTTCGCTTTTGCTCAAATCGACATAAACATATGTGCAATAGCGTTCGAGCTCCAAGATATCTTCCATATCCCTGATCAATATACCTTGCAAGGCATAGGGCGTTTCCAGCCAAGGCCGGTCGAGTCGGCTGACGTACATGCCAAATCGCAAATCACGGACTTTTATTTGATAGACAGATTCAGAACTTCCGATTTCCATTCACAGGCCCACAAGTAAAGTTGTTTTTCATACAAAAAAACAATTCCATCTTACCCGAGCATGAAAATCATTGATGCGTGATATAAGTGGGGAAAAACCTTTATTTCTTGAACCCTGCTTTCTCAATTTACGCCAAAGCCATATCCTGCCTGGCGCTGCCGAGGCTTCACCCTGCTTGACAAAACCGCGTCCATCCATGATCAAAACGATTTCGAAGCTGCCCAGCCGCACATCTACCTACTGTGCAATCTGTTCGCCAAATCCATCCCGGGGTGTCTCTAAAGATTCAGAGTTTTAAACAAGATGAGGCGAGAAAAAAATATTGATGCAGCATATAATTGATATGTAAGGAAATATTTTTTTCCGAACACGATGTGTTGTAACGAAGTGTGGATTTTAAGAGATGCCCTGAATACAAAACTCGAAACGAGATTCAGGATCATGATAACTTTCCAGATTAATATCATCCAGCCAATCCCGGAGAATTCAACCTAAAAACCTCAGTTGAATGGGATTTAGAGTGCGTTGATTTTTATTTCCGGCAAGGCGTAATAACGCGTTATTACAACGAATTGCAACGTAGCCGGAATTAAAAAGCAGCGTGCTATAAATACCATAGTGTGATTCACCATTTGGGTAAGCTGATATTGCTCAGGTTGTTCCATTTATTCATACCGTTAGTCTCTCGGGTAACGGTCAACTGAGGTTTTTAGGTTTAATTTTTACGGCCCATGTTACGAGTTTTAAAATTTTCCCGCTATTTTCTCGCAATACTTTCAGTCATCTGCCTGCTGTTCGCGCTCATGGCATGGCTGCTGATCCGCGGCAGTCTGCCGCAATACGCCGGCGAATCACATTTATCCGGTCTCGGCGCACCGGTTACTGTTGAGCGCGATACGCTGGGCAGCGTGACGATCACCGGTCGCAGCCGGATGGATGTCACCCGCGCGCTCGGTTTTGTGCATGCGCAGGAGCGTTTTTTCGAAATGGATCTGATGCGCCGCCAGGCGGCTGGTGAGCTGGCCGCCATTTTCGGCGAAGGCGCGCTGGCGCTGGATATGGAATCACGCAAATATCGCATGCGCGCCCGCGCACGGCAAATTCTCGAACAACTGTCGGAAGATCAGCAGCATTTACTGGCGGTTTACCGCGCGGGCGTGAATGCAGGGCTTCATGCGCTGACGGTGCGCCCTTATCCCTATCTCCTCACCCGCACACAGCCTGTGGAATGGCTTGAGGAAGATACACTGCTGGTGATTTTCTCGATGTTTGTCACACTCAATGAGTCCAGCAGCAGGCGCGAGCTGGGATTATCGTTCCTGCGCGCGGAACTGCCGGACACACTGTTCCGCTTTTTAACCGCCAGCGGCGGACCGTGGGACGCGCCGCTGACTGGCGAACCGCTCGAATGGCCACCGTTGCCGCCCGCCGATGATTTTGATCTCAGCACAAGAGACGTTCCGCTGCTTGCCGGCGCGCAGATCTTTGAGGAATCGATGCCGGGCAGTAATAATTTTGCGGTTGCCGGCGATCTGGCCGCATTTACGGATGGCGCAGCGCTGGTCGCCAACGACATGCATTTGACGCTGCGCGTGCCGAATCTGTGGTTCCGCACGCGACTGATTACGCTTCCGGATGACCGGCACCTGGCGCGACAAACCGATATTACCGGCATCTCTTTGCCGGGTGTACCCGCCATTGTCATCGGCTCCAATCGGCATATCGCCTGGAGTTTCACCAACAGTTACGGCGACTTTTCCGACTGGGTGCGCGTCACGTTTGATCCGGATGACCGCTCGCGCTACCTTGGCGCATCCGGCTGGCAGTCGGTTCAGACATTTCCGGAAACCATTCATGTACGCAATGCCCCCGCCAAGGTGATTACCGTGCGCGAAACCGAGTGGGGGCCGATCGTCGCACGCGATCACGACGGCGTGCCGCTGGCTATTGTCTGGACGGCATTTCAGCCGGGCGGCGTTAACCTGACTCTGGTCGAACTGGAACATGCACAGACGGCTGATGAAGCCGCCGTTATTGCGCAGCAAACCGGCATGCCCGCACAGAACTTTATCGTCGGCGATAAACAGGGCAATATTCTCTGGACGATCGCCGGACGTATTCCGTTGCGCTCGGACAATTTTGACCCGCGGCTGCCCGCGGATTGGAGCGCACCCGGCACCGGGTGGCTGGGCTGGCTGAATCCCGCCGATTATCCGCTGATCCGCAATCCGGACAGCGGCCGTTTATGGACCGCGAACACGCGCACCGTAAATGCGGATACGTTGTCCATCATCGGCGACGGCGGCTACGATCTCGGCGCACGATCAAAACAGATTCGCGACAATCTGTTCGCGCGGGAACAATTCACCGTTGACGATTTATTCGCCATTCAACTCGATCACCGCGCCGTCTTTTTTATGCACTGGCATGGCTTACTGCTCGACTCGCTGAAACATTCCGGACCAACCGGAACATCCAGACAACTGGAGCAGGTGTTGAAACACTGGGATGGTCGCGCGGCGGCGGATTCGGTGGCTTACCGGATTGTGCGCGGCTTTCGTCATGAAGTCATCCGCACCATTCTCGCCGCACTGACCGTTGATGTCAGGCAAGTCCATCCGGCGTTTCAACCGCCACGACTGAATCAGGCCGAGCATGCCGTCTGGCAAATACTGGAAGAACGCCCTGCACACCTGCTGCCGGCAAACTACAATAACTGGGATGATTTTCTTTCACATTGCGTCACTCAGACCATAGAATCACTGCAACAACAACCCGGCGCCATTACCGCGCGTACCTGGGGAGAAGACAACGCAGCGCATATCCGCCACCCGCTCAGCCGACATCTGCCCAAATGGCTCGCGCACTATCTGGATATGCCGGCCGATCCGCTGCCCGGCGATGTGCACATGCCGCGCATCCAGACGCCGGATTTCGGCGCATCACAGCGTTCGGTCGTAGCACCCGGCAGGGAAGAGGACGGCTATTTCGATATGCCGGGCGGTCAGAGCGGTCACCCGCTATCGCCCTACTACGGCAGCGGACATGCCGGTTGGGTTGCGGACCGCCCGACGCCCTTTATGCCGGGTAAAACGGAACATGCATTCACGCTCGTTCCTTAAAACAGTAGCCGGTGGTTACAAACTGCTTTATTAAACTTTTCACATCGGAAACGATCCTACCCGCAACCACACAATTGTTCAGATCCCGAAGGAATGAAAAAACGGAACGAAAAGAAGATGGAATTACACAGCGAAATAACAGATTTTCCATCGAATGTTGTGATCCTGTTTTCTATCTTCTTAACGCCCACGAAAAAATTGTTATTGTGCACAGAAAAAACTTGATTTCAGAATCATGCAGACTATAATGCGGGCTATTTTATTTTTGGCAACCACGAGGAATATTATGACTTCGATCAGTAAAACCTACTTATCCACTGAATTAACCAGCGTTCACATTCCTGTCACATAGCTTTTTAAAAGGACTACTCGCATGCTCGTACCTGTCTCTTCCACCGCTTTTCAAGCACCATCCGAATCCGAAGTTCCAGACGTTCTGTTTGACACCCACCTTGAAACCAGTCTCGACTTCAACCATGTTAAAGAAAAATTATTACATGGTTATGACAAACCGTTTTTGCTTGTCGACAGCAATATCATCCGTCAAAAGGCCAGGCGTTTCATGAACGCCATGCCGCGCGTGCGTCCGCATTATGCCGTCAAGGCCAATCCCGATCGTCGTGTACTGAAGACGTTGATTGAAGAAGGCGCCGGTTTCGAAATCGCGTCAATCGCAGAACTGGATCTCCTGCTTGAACTGGGCGTGCCGGCCGCGGAAATTTTTTACAGCAACCCGATAAAATCGCGCGCCTACCTCGAGTACGCCGCCGCTAAAGGCGTTGAATGGTATGTGCTGGACAGTGTTGAAGAGCTGCGCAAAATCGTCAGTGTAAAACCGGATGCCAAAATGTATTTGCGCATTGATGCACCGAATATCGGCAGCGACTGGCCGCTGGCCGGCAAATTCGGCACCCATCTGGCCGACATCAGCCGCATTATTGACGAGGCTTCCAGACTCGACGTGGATCTCGCCGGCGTTACCTTTCATGTTGGATCGCAGTGCCGCAATCCGCAAAACTGGCGTGTGGGTATTGAACGTGCCGTCAAGGTCTTCTCCGATATGCGGGAAATGGGTTTGAATCCGCGCCTGCTTAATATAGGCGGGGGTTACCCGGTGCGCCACCTGAAACCAATCCCGTCCATCGAAGTCATCGCGGAGGTTATTAATGCAGCGATCGCTGACCTGCCCGAAGAAATCCAGATTATCGCGGAACCCGGACGTTACCTGGTCTCCGATTCCGCCTATTTTGTCTGCCGGGTTGCCGGCATCGCAACACGTAACGGTAAACGCTGGATGTATTGGGATGCGGGAATGTTTGGCGGCATCATTGAAGTCACTGAAGGATTGGCCTACGAAATACTGACCGATCGCACCGGGAATCGAGTGCCCTGGTCTGTCGCAGGCCCGACCTGTGATTCAGTGGATATTCTGATGCACGATGTCATGCTGCCGGCTGATATTCAGGAAGGAGTCA
>CAZXBP010000122.1:0-8985 GCA_964639015.1 uncultured Nitrosomonas sp. | reverse complement strand
GATTTAACAGGAATTGCCTCTTTCTTTCATGCAATATTCGGGTTAGAATTGAACCTGAAAAACGCTGTTTACGAAAGAAAACAATGGGCACCGTTATCTGTTTTCTTCCTGAACAGGATAAATCAGAATAAGAATCTGATGCCGGTTGCCATGACTGAGATCGCTGAAATAAAGTTCAGCGGAAAATTCCCTGCCATTCATGGCGATTATTTTAAAATGATAGCCAATCCGCGACAGAAACCGTAAATAAGGGCTCACCCGTTCTTCGCCTTTTTCCAGCAGATCGGTTTTTGCCAGACCGGGCAGCACCTGCGAAACATGCAACCGATCAGTAGACTGCAACGAATAATCCAGTAATCGGGCGCCCTCTTCATTGACGCCTACAATCATTCCCTCATTTGACAGCAGAAGTGTCGCAGCTTTCCCTGCAAGAACACTGAGCTGGGTTTGTTCATGCGTATCCGTTACGACTTCGATCATTGTCTGTTTTATGACTGTGCTCATTTGTCGGCCTCTTTCTCGGCCGCCAGCCAGTCATCCAGCTCATGCCCCGGTGCGAAACCACGCGCCAGCGCTTTATAATACGCCGCCACTTCGGTACGGAATCGCGCATCGGAGACGTTGTCCATTTCACCCTCCGCTTTTTTTGGCTTGCCCACCCTGCGCCTTGAGGTTGCAGGTTTATCGTCTTTAATTCGGGGTTGTGTTTCGGAAATTGTCATTGCTGTTCTCCAGTTGTTGTTCATGTTTGCATTCTGACATTTATTTATGACATTTTTCAGTCACTTGCGTGACAAATGCAAAATTCCAAGGTGATGAAGAAACGGCAAAACGTTTATTTTCTGAATGTTTATTGCGCGCCTTGAAAAACCGCTGTGATCAGCTTGATGCTGTACAAATGTAAGGACGAATTCAAACGCGCGCCATTTACAAGGCACGATTACCCATCATTTTTATCATGCCGCACATCATTGCCGCTGACCATGTACACCACATATTCCGCAAGATTGCGCGCATGATCGCCGATGCGTTCCAGTGACTTTAGAATCATGATGCTATTGACGATATAGCGCATATTGCGGGTATCCTCCAATACATAGGAGGTCAGAACGCGAAAACTCGTGCAGAATTCCTTGCCAAGATCGTTACACGCCAGCAGCGCTTTCGCCCTTTCCAGATCAAGCGTGTGGAGAATTTCAAAAGCTTCTCTGAGCAGCGAACAGGCATGATCACCCATAATACTGACATCGCGCAGCATATATGTACCTGTAAGTCCAATTTCCTGGCTACAGATTTTCATTGACAACTGCGCAATCCGGGCGGCTTCATCACCGAGCCGTTCAAGATCGGTGACCATTTTTGAAAAGGCCATGACAGCCCGCAGATCACCGGCCAGTGGTCCTTCCTTAGCGAGCACCTCGGTTATCGCGGTATCGATTATTTTCTCCAGCCGGTCTATCTGACTTTCCTTTTCATTGACGCGAGCCAAAATTTCCTGATCAGGGTGCTGAAAAGTACTCAACGCCAATTGAATCTCTTCGGTCACCAGATCCGCCATGAGCAGAATTTCTTCATGCAGGCGGTTGAGTTCGCCATCAAAACAGCGCAAGGTATGGCCTTCAAACCGCGCGGGCATTTTATTACTCTCCCTGTATTATTTATTTAGAACGTAACAGCCTGCTAACCAAAGCGGCCGGTGATGTAATCTTCCGTCAGCTGATGCAAGGGATTCATGAAAATACTTTCCGTCGTTCCCACTTCAATCAAATCACCGAGGTGAAAATAAGCGGTACGGTGCGAAACCCGCGCCGCCTGCTGCATCGAATGCGTCACGATGACAATGGAATATTCAGCGCACAATTCACTCATCAGATTTTCAATGACCGCGGTTGCAATCGGATCCAGCGCCGAACACGGTTCGTCCATCAAAATGACTTCAGGATTAACCGCGATTGCACGCGCGATGCACAAGCGCTGCTGCTGCCCACCGGACAGGCTGGTGCCCGGCTGATCGAGCTGGTCCTTGACTTCCTGCCAGAGGCCCGCGCTTTGCAGACTGTTCACCACAATTTCGTCAAGATCCGTCTTACTTTGCGCGAGTCCGTGGATGCGCGGCCCAAATGCAACATTCTCGTAAATCGATTTGGGAAACGGGTTCGGCTTCTGAAAAACCATGCCTACTTTTGCGCGCAACGGCACGACATCTATCGCCCGATCATTGATATTCAGGCCATCAAGCCAGATATTTCCACTGACACGGCAGTTATCTATGGTGTCATTCATGCGGTTCAGGCAACGCAGGAAAGTGGATTTTCCGCAACCGGACGGGCCGATCATGGCCATAACTTCATGTTGACCGATATCGAGTGTTACATTTTTTACCGCATGCTTACTGCCGTAATACACGTTGATATCCGTGCACCGTATGCGCGGATTCGCCACAACAGCAGCGCCAACTGTCTGCCGGTCTTCCCGCGGTATGGTGGCTGTCGAAACGCCCGTCCCGAGCTGCCTTCTGCGCTCTCCCCTACGGCGTTCGTTTGAAAAACTGAGCGGCCTTTCGATTACTGTCGACATGAAATTTTCTCCTGAATTAAACCTAAAAACCTCAGCTGACCGTTACCCGCAATAACTAACGGTATAAATTAATAGAACAATCACCATCGGCGTTCAAGCTTCTTGCGCAGGATTACCGCCAGCGCATTCATGGCAATCAGAAACCCCAGCAACACCATGATCGCGGCTGAGGTGCGTTCAATAAACGCGCGTTCCGGACTGTCAGCCCATAAAAAAATCTGCACGGGCAAAACGGTGGCCGGTTCAAAAATGCTGGACGGAACATCGACGATAAACGCAACCATGCCGATCATCAGCAGCGGTGCCGTCTCGCCAAGCGCCTGTGCCATGCCGATAATGGTTCCCGTGAGCATGCCGGGCAATGCAAGCGGCAAGACGTGAAAAAACACTGTTTGCATTTTTGACGCACCCACGCCGAGCGCCGCTTCGCGGATCGATGGCGGCACAGCCCTCAGGGCCGAGCGACTGGCAATGATAATTGTCGGCAGCGTCATTAGCGTCAGAACGAGTCCGCCAACCAGCGGGGCTGAGCGCGGAAAACTCATAAAATTGATAAACACCGCCAGTCCCAGCAATCCAAAAACAATAGATGGCACAGCGGCAAGATTGTTGATGTTGACTTCGATCAAATCAGACCATTTGTTTCTGGGCGCAAATTCTTCCAGATAAACCGCTGTTGCAACACCAATGGGAAACGATAAGGCAAGCGTCACTGAAAGCGTGAGAATCGATCCCATCAAAGCCCCCCAAATACCAGCCAGCTCGGGTTCTCTTGAATCGCCGCTGGTAAAAAACGCCGTGTTGAATTTAAGGGACAACCGCCCTTCCGCTTCCAGCGCATCGAGCCACGTCATTTGAACATCGCGCAGACGACGTTCGGTCTCGGGTACGTCACGTTTGATATGGCCTTTGACGAGCATGTCCACATCATCACTTGCCGGCACCCACACACGGCTGGTCTGGCCGACGAGCGCAGGATCAGCCAGCACCCTGTCCCGTAGTTGATACGCTGCACCGAGACTGACCAATTCGTACAACCGGCGCTGCTCCTGGCGGCTGGTGACTGCTGGAAAAGCCGTCCTTAAGCTTTTTTTGACCAGACTGCCATAATCTGCGGTTGACAAAGTTTCGTAATCTTTCTTGCCCGACGGATCAAGTTTCTGTTCATCAAAATGTATTTCCAGTTGAATGAATGTCTGCTGAAAAGCCGTGTAGCCTTTCGAGATAATGCTGAAAAACAATACAAAAAGAAATGTCAGACCCAATAACAGCGACAGCAAACCGGTGTAACGAAACAATCGCTCAACAGTACGCCGTTTGGCGAGTCCGGCGTTAATCTGATCAGCAGCGGACGGTTTAATTTTTGATTGTTTATTCATATTGCTCGCGGTATTTTCTGACGATATACAGAGCGATTACGTTCAGCGTCAAAGTCACGGCAAACAGCACCAGCCCCAGGGCAAATGCCGCCAGCGTTTTCGGGCTGTCGAATTCCTGATCGCCGACCAGTAATGTCACGATCTGCACGGTAACCGTTGTGACGGATTCCAGTGGGTTGGCGGTCAGATTTGCCGCCAGTCCTGCCGCCATCACCACGATCATGGTCTCGCCTATGGCGCGGGAAACAGCCAGTAATATTCCGCCGACTATGCCGGGCAACGCTGCGGGGATAATCACTTTTTTAATGGTTTCCGATTGCGTCGCGCCCAGCGCGTAGGCGCCGTCGCGCAAAGATTGAGGCACCGCGTTAATGGCATCGTCGGACAACGATGATACAAACGGGATAATCATAATACCCATCACAAAGCCCGCGGCCAGCGCGCTTTCCGAAGATACGCTCAACCCCAGCGACTCACCCCAGCCACGCACCAGCGGCGCCACGGTTAACGCGGCGAAAAAGCCATACACCACCGTTGGAATGCCGGCAAGAATCTCCAGCAGTGGCTTGCTTCTGGATCGAACGGCAGCAGAGGCGTATTCGGACAAATAAATGGCCGTCATCAGGCCGACCGGCACGGCGACAGTCATCGCAATCGCGGATACCAGCATTGTTCCGGCAAACAACGGAACGGCGCCGAATGCGCCCGAAGATCCAACCTGATCGGATCGTATCGCGGTCTGCGGACTCCATTCCAGCCCCAGCAGAAAATCCGTTACAGGCACCACCTGGAAAAAGCGCATTGCTTCAAATAATACAGACAGCACAATACCCAATGTAGTAAAGATCGCGATAGTCGAGCAGATCATCAGAAAAATCAGCACGGTTTGCTCAACTTTATTGCGTGCTCTTTGCTGTGCGCGAATCCGACTCCAGGCGAACGCGGCCCCTCCAGCACCCAGGGTAATGGACAGAATAAATAATAACCCGTCACTGACGATTTTTATCTGATTGTAACGCTGTGCGGCCGCCACTATCTCGGGCGATGCCTGTTCGGCAGTGAAATTCTCTCTCGCCAGATTGACGATTTCGTTCAACACGAGATTAAGCTGCTGGTCGGGTAATGCGGCGAATGCGTCCGGCAGGCTGGCAACTACAATATGAATCACCATCGCGGATTCAAAGAACAGCCAGGACATGACGATGAACAGCACGGGGATAGCGCACCACAACGCCATATAATAACCATAGTAGCTCGGCAGGGAATTCAACCCGGGAATGTTACCGCCTGCAACCGCAAGAGCACGCTGGCGACCCAGATAAAAACTGGCGATCACCATTGCGGCAAAAATAAACAGAAGAACTAAAGTCTGCATAGTATACGAACGGTCAGCCCCGACGGTAATTCTCAAGCACAATCATTGCATCAGTCATTGCTACTGAACAGATTGGCGCGCAACTGTCTGACATTCCCGACAAAATGAATACGTTCCTCTTCAGGCATCGGAATCAGCCCTTTGTCGGCAAGATAGCCCTCATCGCCCCATGCTTTGTCGCTGCTCAGTTCATGCAGAAATTCTGCAATACCCGGAATCATCCCGACATGCGCTTTTTTGACGTAAAGAAATAAAGGACGGGATATGGGGTAGCTGCCATCCGCGATCGATTCAAACGTTGGCATCACGCCGTCTACAGCCGCACCTTGCACTTTGTCCGCATTTTGATCGAGGAAACTGAAGCCAAAAATACCCAGTGCGCCGGGATTAGTTTCAAGCTTCTGCACAATCAGATTATCGTTTTCACCTGCTTCGATATAGGCGCCGTCTTCGCGAATAGTGTGGCAAACTGATTTATACTGCTGTTCATCATTTTTTTTCAGCGCAGCGATCCAGTCAAATTGCATGCAGCCGCCTTCCATTGCAAGCTCGACAAATGCATCGCGGGTACCGGAAGTCGGCGGCGGACCCAGCACTTCAATTGCCAGGTTCGGCAAATCGGGGTTGACTGCCCTCCAGGTTTTATGCGGATTGGCAATCAAATTTTCACTGCCTTGAGGATCCGGTATGTTTTTGGCCAGCGCCAGATACAGATCTTTCCGATTTAACGCCAGCCGGTTTGCTTTTCTGGAACTGCCGATCGCTATGCCATCGTAACCGATTTTAACTTCAATAATTTCAAGCACACCGTTTGCAGCGCACGCATCAATCTCCGATTGCTTGATTGCGCGTGATGAATTGGCGATATCAGGATAACGGGCGCCTATGCCGCCGCAAAAAAGCTTGAATCCTCCGCCTGTGCCGGTAGCTTCGACTTTGGGTGTTTTGAACCGGGTTGTCTTGCCAAATGTTTCCGCAACCACCGTCGCGAAAGGATACACCGTCGATGAACCAACAATACTGATGAAATCGCGCGTTGTCTGCGCTGATGCATGTGCGGCGCATATAAGGCACATCGCCATGCACAAGCCAATGTTTCTAGTCATTTTCTATTCCTTGATCAAATGCGATGGCGAAAGACCGCGGCTGTTCAAAACTATCGCGGATCACAATCATCACCGGTTAGGAAACATTGTCACGCTTTCGTGTTACAAAATGATGACATTACGTCACACTGTCCGCGCTACTCGCCTTAACAAGGCGTTGGCGGCAGGCGCAACACAAGGCAAAATCGGGCAACGCAAGCAAAGTGCAGCTCACGTCCATGCGATTTAATGGAGGGGTTTACTTGACTTGTTTTTTTTACTGGATGATCTGTTTGCCGGCCTTCAGCCGATCAATAATTGAGAATAAAGCCTATCCGGAAGCTCACCGGTTCGACGGGATGAAAGTGGAAGTCATCCACACCCGCCGCGGACTCTCCCGGCAGGCGCGAGGTATAAAAATAAGTGATTGCATCATCCTTGCGGTTCAGCATATTGAATACTTCGGCCTGGATGCGTAACGATCTGCTGATTTCATATCCCAGCATTGCAGACAGCAGAATTGTGCTGTCTGACCGCCGGGAATTGTCTTCATTCAGTGCGCGCGGCCCGAGATATCGCAACCTGGGACCGCCATAGAAACCGCCGAAAACGTCATGAAATGTCGCGCCTGTGGCAATGACTGTTTCTACAGCGTTGGGAACATGATTGCCTTCGCCGATAACCGTGTCTCGAAAACGCGAATGAGAAAAACTGAAATCGGCGTCAAGCGTCAGCCAGTGCACCGGCTGGTAATAGTTGGTGAATTCAAGTCCGTATCGCCGGCTGGGCCGGCTTGCTTCGGTCGTGCCTGCATCTCCGACAAAAACCAGTTCGGACTCAAGATTCATCCACCAGACCGTCAGCGTGCTTTGTAGTCCGCGAACCCAGGTCGAGCGGATGCCGGTTTCAGCACTGTATGTGCGCGCCAGCGGATCGGCCCGATTGACGACGTCTCCGCTTGCCGGGTCGATTCGGGTATTGATCCCGCGGGCGTCGTTGCTGTGGAAACCGAGTCCACCGTTCAAATAAAGCTCGGTATCCGCCCAGGGGCCAAAGACAATGCTCAGTTTCGGACTGACCAGGCCATCATAACGCGTGCCATTGTTTTGCTGAATGTTGCTGCGACTGTTGTCAAAACGGAAGCCGTCAAAACGCACACCCAGATTTGTGCGCAGCCATTTCCGCCAATGTATTCTGTTTTCAAGATAGGGGCTGATGCTGGTCACCCAGACCGTATCCTGACGGGTAATACCAACCGTTTTCTGCGCGTGGGTTTTGGTCAGGGCATTTTGAATGTTGTCGTTGCGTAGCTGAACGCCCAGCGTTGTTTCAGCATCGAATGCGCCGATGGTGTGAAACAGGGTGTGGCTGGCGGCAAAACCGGTTGTCCAGCGATCATCCGGTTGTCCGAATTGATCGCCACAGGTTCGCAATAATCCCGGAGAAACGCGGGTTCCTGGCTGCGACCCGCTTAATCCGGCGCATCCCGCAGGATTGGTCGTTTCATTATCATCCAGAAAAAAAGAAAAATTTGAAAATAGATCCAGTCTGGAATAAACACCGTACGCCATCACCGAGGTCATGCTGTTTTCTCCACGCGCACGCCATTCAGCGTTCAGACTGTAACGATGACTGTTTCCACCGTCGGTCGGGTCCAGCGCGCCGAACCGGCCTACAACGCCCTGTTTGAACGCGCGTCCTGGAATTTGATCGGTGGCCCGCCAGTCGGCATGTGTCGCCATGGCCGTAACTCGCCAGCTGTGATTGCCATAATCACGATTGTAGCGAAGCAGGCCATTGAATTTCAGATAATTGTTACCGATATCCCAGGGGCCGTTATTGTGTACGACTTCTCCGGCATATGAAACATCGCCTTTCAATAGCTGATGCGATCCGGCCACCAGTCCGCGATAATAATCAAAACTGCCGCCGGTAAATCGAACCAGATTTTCAGGCAAGCGGTTAAAGTAGCGAATATTCGCTGATCCGGCACTGGAAAAATCGCCGGTATCGGCAAAATAATTGCCCTTTCTGAATTCAATTGATTCGATAAGTTCGGGAATCAGAAAATTGACGTCAGTCCATCCCTGGCCGTGTGCATGCGAAAGCTGGTTGACAGGCACGCCCTCAATCCGGGTCAGAAAATCGGTGCCATGATCCAGATTGAAGCCACGTAAAAAAAACTGATTCGCCTTGCCTTCGCCGCTATGCTGAGTGGCGATCAAACCGGGTACCGTTTCGAGTACTTCGCCGGGCCGGGTGATCGGCCTGTATCGGAGCTGCTCCTGTCCCACCTTGCCTTGTGAAGCGCTGTCGGCTATGCCGGTTAATTTATCCGCGCGTCCTCCGCTAACAATAACTTCATCCAGAACCACATGCGCCAGCCGATCGCTGCGTGAACCGGATTTAACGGCATTCGCATCAGCATGCGCGACAGTGTTCTGCGCGTGAAGACTTGAGCTGACAAAGCAGGTAATCGCCAGAACGGCAAGCTTGAAAATCAAAATGCCGGCGCCATGCAGAAATAACGTGGCCAGCATAAAACCGGTGGTATAGGAAGCAAGGCTGG
>CAZXBP010000121.1:0-9124 GCA_964639015.1 uncultured Nitrosomonas sp. | reverse complement strand
AAACGCTCAAGCTGGTTATCCAATTTAGACAAGAAACTTCATCTGACCAAATCGTTGCAATCAGCTAATAGCAGTTTCTGCTCTTCGATAGATGATAATGAAGTAAACAGTTTATCTATTTTATTGACAGAAATTTACGGCGAGGATAACAAAATTGCCGATCTGGTATGGCAAAAACGTTATTCACCCGATGTGCGAACAGCGATCAGTGATGCTCATGAATATATCCTCATTTATGCGATGGACTCTTCTGTCTTTAAAGAAAACAGAAATTTACTACCACTTGGTGAAGAACAGACAAAGCAGTTCTCCAATCCAGATAACGATCCGCGCGGATCTTGGAAAGCAGACAATTTTACTGCGCCAGGTTTTCGTGCAAATCAAATGTATGAAATTGAAACGCCAGATGGCCGTATTTTAAATCCCCCACCCGGTCGTTGCTGGGTAGTGACAAGAGATAGATATGAAAATCTAAGAAAAGACAATCGCATTATTTTTGGTAAAGATGGAAATGGCCGTCCGGCAATCAAAAGATTTCTAAATGAAATGAAAGGTATGGTTCCTTGGACATGGTGGGACCATCAATCGTCTGGGCATTCGCAGGAAGGATTGAAAGAAGGGAGCGACTTGTTTTCACGAGAAAACACGTTCGCCACTCAAAAGCCTGTGAGATTGATTCAAAAATTACTTCATATCATTAGTAATTCGTCTGCTTACGTTCTTGATTACTTCGCCGGTTCCGGTACTACCGCTCACGCCGTCATTAACCTCAACCGAGAAGACAACGGCCAGCGCAAATACATCCTCGTCGAGCAAGGCGAATATTTCGATACGGTGTTGAAGCCGCGCATCCAGAAAGTCGTCTATTCCGCCGACTGGAAAAACGGCAAGGCGACTGCCCCGGAAACCGGCATTTCGCACGCGTTCAAGGTGTTGAAAGTCGAGAGTTACGAGGATACGCTGAACAACCTGCAACTCAAACGCGATGATGCGCAGCAGACCCTGTTTGATGAACTGCCACAACACGCTCAGGACGATTACCTGCTGCGTTATATGCTCGAGATCGAAAGCCGCGGATCGTTGCTGTCGGTGACGCAGTTCAACAAACCGTTCGATTGCAAACTCAAGGTCACAGTCGATTCGGCCGGGGCTTATGAAGAACGCAACATCGACCTGGTTGAAACCTTCAATTACCTGATCGGCTTGCGCGTGAAGCATGTCGACATGCATCTGGGCAAAGGTTTTGTTACCGTGACCGGCTGGCTGCCGTCGGATGAAAAAACGCTGGTATTGTGGCGCGATGTCGAGCGCGTCGATTACGACCAGCTCAACCGCCTGTGCGACAAACTGGCGATCAATCCCGCCGACAGTGAATTTGAAGTGGTGTACATCAACGGCGACCACAACATTCCAGCCGTTTTCACCAGTACCGAAGCGGAAGGCGGCATCACCAGAACATTGAAAATCCGCCAGATTGAGGCGGAATTCCTGAATCGCATGTTTGCAACGGATGATGTGTGATGACTGGCGAGATCATTTTTTATCAAAGCGAGGATGGCGCTGTCCGGTTGGAAACGCGGCTGGAAAATGAAACATTGTGGCTGACTCAGCAGCAAATGGCGCAATTGTTTCAGACTTCCAAACAGAATATCAGTCACCATATTCGCAGTATCTATGAAGAGGGTGAGTTGGTGCCGGTGGCAACTGTCAAAAATTATTTGACAGTTCAGCGTGAAGGTAATCGCGATGTCCAGCGACAGCTTGAACATTACAACCTGGATGTGGTGATTTCCGTAGGTTATCGGGTAAAAAGCCTGATTGCCACACGATTCCGCATCTGGGCAACCCGGCAACTGAAGGAATACATCATCAAAGGTTTTGTCATGGACGACGAACGCCTGAAAAATCCGCCGGTGGCCGGTTCCGCCGTGCCGGATTATTTTGATGAAATGCTGGCGCGCGTGCGCGATATTCGCGCCAGTGAACGGCGCATGTATTTGCGGGTGCGCGAAATTTTTGCGCTGGCGGCGGATTATGCGCCATCATTGTCTGAAACGAATCAGTTTTTCAGCACCATTCAAAACAAGCTGCACTTTGCGGTTACCGGAATGACAGCTGCCGAGATTATTGCAGCCAGGCAGATTGTTGCGACAAAGCCGGAGAAAAAATCATGAGCCGCAGTTTTCATCAGGAACTGGTGCTCAATCATTACATGCTGCGCTTGTTCAATTGCAGCAACCTGAATGCGATAAAAGACCGTCTGGGTGAAGACCGGCACGAAGGCATTGACGAGGACGGACAGAGCGGTTTTTTCCATGCCTTGCAGCACAGCCTGTTTCAGACAGACAGCATCAGCCCGCAGGATTTGCGCCGTTACGACCTGAACATCGTGCAGCACTGGAACACGATTACCGGACAGCGCAACAAACAGGAAGGCACGGTGCTGAACATGAAGTATTTTCAGTATTTGTCTTTGCTGTTTACCGAAATTTATCTCGACCGGTATTTCAATCAGCGCCAGAGACTGCTGGATGACCTGAACGAAAGCGTGCAAACCTATAATCGTGAGCAGCCTGCCGATGGGCAATTGCAGCCGTATGGCGCGGATGAACTGAACAAGCTGGCGTTCTGGAACGCGACCGGCAGCGGCAAGACTTTACTGCTGCATGTGAATATTCTTCAATATCTGCATTATTTTCAGAACGGAAACACGAATGCGTATCCCGACAAAATCATTTTGCTTACGCCGAATGAAGGTTTGTCGCGCCAGCATATCGATGAACTGATGCTGTCCGGCATTGGTCTGTGCCGTTTGTTCGATAAAAACACCGGAAATGTGCTCAAGGGCACGATTGAAGTCATCGACATCAACAAGCTCGGCGATGACATGGGCGACAAGACCGTTGCGGTGGAAGCGTTTGAAGGCAATAACCTGGTGCTGGTCGATGAAGGGCATCGGGGCACCCGGGATGCCGGTGTCTGGATGGCGCGTCGCGAAAGACTGGTGCGCGGCGGCTTTGCGTTCGAGTATTCCGCCACGTTTGGTCAGGCGGTGGCAAAGAGTCCGACAGTTATCAAGGCGGAACAGGAGCTGATCAAGAAAAAAGCCAAAAAGCTGTTTGAAACAGGAAGCCTGAACAGGCTGGATGATGCGCAACGTCAGCAACTGACACTGACCAGCGAAGAGAAACGCCTGGCGCGTACGATGGCGACGCGGGAGAGCTATGCCAAAAGCATTCTGTTCGATTACTCGTACAAGTTTTTTTACGAAGACGGCTATGGCAAGGAATCGCTGATTCTGAATCTGAAAGATCAGGATTATGAACAGGAAAACATCGCCCGCCAGTACTTCACCGCCTGCCTGCTGAGTTTTTATCAGCAGCAGTATCTCTGGCAAACGCATCAGCAGAAACTGGCGGAATTCAATATCGAAAAGCCGCTGTGGGTATTTGTCGGCAATACGGTGTCAGGTGAGGATTCTGATATTTTGAGCGTGTTGCGCTTTCTGGCCGGATTCTTGAACGACGATGTGCTAACCCGGCAGTGGCTGGCGGATTTACTGAACAACACCGCGCGTCTGCTGGATACCAAAGGCAACAATATTTTCCATGACCGGTTCACGCCATTGATGCAGTTTAATGCGGATCAGGTCTACTCCGGTATTCTGAAATGGCTGTTCAATACCGATTCGCGGCAGCGGTTGAAAGTCGTCAATCTGAAGCGCAGCAAAGGCGAACTGGTGTTGCGCGTCGGCGCGGCGGAACCATTCGGGTTGATCAATATCGGCGATGACGCCGGGTTCTTCAAGGCGGCGGAGAGTCCTCAGTATCTGGCAGTGTTTGATACCGCCGCGGATGATTTTGGCGAAACACTGTTCGATACGATCAACGACAAGGACAGCAAACTGCACATGCTGATCGGTTCGCGAAAGTTTACCGAGGGCTGGAGCAGCTGGCGCGTCTCGACCATGGGACTGCTTAATATGGGTAAAGGCGAAGGTTCGCAGATTATCCAGCTGTTCGGGCGTGGTGTGCGATTGAAAGGCAGAGACTATTCACTCAAGCGCAGCATTCCAGGACAACGGCCCAAAGGATTGCATCTGGAGCGGCTGGAAACGCTGAATATTTTCGGCGTTAATGCGGGCTATATGGCCGCATTCAAGGATTATCTGAAAGAAGAAGGCATTACACCCACGGATGAAATCATTGAACTGAATTTCGAAACTCGCATCAATTTGCCAAAAGAAAGTCTCAAGTCACTGATCTTGAAAGATGGTTACAAGGATAATCAGATCAAGGGATTCAAACGCGTGCATTTTCCTTGGCTGTTCGAAGTACCGGATGAATACGCTGGCAAGATCAACTTGCCGGAAATAGAGCTGGATTTGTATCCGAAAATTGAAGCGCTGTCAGCCGGAAAGCAGACGGAAAATACGAAACCAGCATATCAGGTCAGGCAAAAGGGCAA
The DNA here is from genome assembly GCA_964639015.1 of uncultured Nitrosomonas sp. GTDB lineage: Bacteria > Pseudomonadota > Gammaproteobacteria > Burkholderiales > Nitrosomonadaceae > Nitrosomonas. The sequence continues at coordinate 4,657 of CAZXBP010000121.1, read as the reverse complement.
GATTTCCAGCCAAGCGATGGCATTGTTTGATTTTGACCGGATATATCTGGCGTTGCAGGAATACAAGCAGTTGCGCAGTTGGAGTAATTTGCGCTTAACCCGCGCGCGCTTGAGGGAGTTCTGCCTGAATTGCGATGACTGGTACACGCTGTATATTCCACCGGCAGAGTTGGCGATACGCGCGATTGCCGATATTCGCAAGCAGGAAGATATACTCATCCGCCTGTTGCAGGATTATACCGACCGTTTTTACAAGACACTGAAAATCGCCTATGAAGGCCAGTTTTACCAGGTTGTCACTGTGAAGGAAGGCGATGATGCGTTACTCAAAATGTATCATTTTGAAATTGATGGTACGAACGATGGGGATCGGTATGCAGAAAGAATCCATGCATTACAGACTTTGGTCAAGGATGGTCAAATCGGTGAAGCCAGTCAGTGGAATGCAGGACAAATGGTCGCGATTTGTTTTGACAGCCACTTGTATTATCCCTTGTTTGCCATTGAAGGCGATGTGCCGCTGAAACTGCGCCCGCTGGCATTCGATTCACCCAGCGAAGTACAATTTGTACGCGAACTCGAAGCATTTTATCGGTCTTTGCCGGGGCAGCAGATCATCGGCAAACGCAGTCTCTATTTGCTGAGAAATGCGGATAATAAAGCAAAAGGACTGGGATTTGCGCTGGCGGGGAATTTCTATCCCGATTTTCTGCTCTGGCTTGTCGATAATGAAACCGGCAACCAGTGGCTGAATTTTGTTGATCCCAAAGGATTGCGTCAGATGAATTTGACTGACCCCAAATTGCAATTGTATCAGGAAGTAAAAACCATACAACAGAAACTGGCTGATCCGAATTTGACGCTGAATGCCTTTATCGTTTCAGCGACCAGATTCACCAATCTGCTGAATGTTGCATGCGATCAAAGCGAACTCGAAGCACGCAATGTTTTGTTCATGGATGATGGCGGGCCGGTTTATCTGAAAAAAATGTTTGAAAGAATGGAGCTTCCAAATTAGGCTTCTCTGTGCATCGGGATCATTTCTGCTCCTTTGGAAATGGAGGGTTGGAGCAAACGTCAAATTGCTTCTCTACCCCAAACTAAACACATCTTGTAGCTCGGGATTACTTAGATTCCCAATCCATTTTTCCCCGCTGCCTACTGTCATATCAGCCAGATTCCGCTTGGATTGAATCATGTCATTGATGCGCTCTTCGAAGGTGGCGCGGGTAATCAGGCGATGCACCTGGACATTATGCTGCTGGCCAATACGATAAGCCCGGTCGGTTGCCTGCGACTCAACGGCCGGATTCCACCACAAATCAAAGTGGATCACATTGGCGGCGGCTGTCAGGTTAAGGCCGGTGCCGCCTGCTTTTAGCGACAGCAAAAATATGCGTTCGGTGCGGTCATTCTGAAAACGCTCGACCATACTGTCGCGTGTTTTACGTGCAACGCCGCCGTGCAGGAATTGCGGTTCCCGCTCGAATCGTTCCTTGATCCATGCCGACAGCAATTCGCCCGCCTCACGGAATTGTGTAAACACCAGCACCTTCTCATGCGCAGCAAGCAGGGGTTCAAGCAAATCAAGAAACAATTCGGCTTTGCCCGACAAATTGGCGCCGGTATCTCCCTTTTTAAGGTATTGCGCAGGGTGATTACAGATTTGCTTCAAGGCCATAATCATTTGCAGCACCAGCCCCTGGCGTTTGAATGTGTCGGATTCGCCATTGATTACTCGCAGGGCTTCACGCACGACGGATTCATATAATGCCGCTTGTTTTTTCGTCAGCTCACAATACTGATTCTGTTCAATCTTGTCGGGCAAATCGCTGATAATGCTTTTGTCCGACTTAAGCCGTCGCAGCAAAAACGGACTGGTGATGCGTTTAAAACGATTCGCCACGTGTTGATCATGATGGCTTTGTATCGGTACCGCAAACTCTTTGGTAAAACTGGCGAGATTCCCCAGAAAGCCACGATTGGCAAAATCCATGATGCTCCAGTATTCGGACAACCGGTTCTCAACAGGTGTGCCGGTCAAGGCAACGAAACTCCCCGCAGGGATCGCTTTGACCGCTTTGGTCTGTTCAGTAGCCGGGTTTTTGATGTTTTGCGCTTCATCCACAATGACGATACACCAAGTCAATTTTTTGAGCTTGGCCAGATCAGATCGCACCAAACCGTAGGTCGTCAACAGGATATCCGGACGCTCTTTCTTCAGCGCGCGTTCGGTGCCATGAAAAATACCCACCTTCAGTGTCGGCGCAAAGCGTGTGATTTCCTTTGTCCAGTTGGTCAACAAACTGGTCGGCACAATCACAAGCGCTTTTGCTTCTTCCAGCTTTCCTTCCTCTTTGAGTTTCAGCAAGGTAACGATCACCTGGAGGGTTTTGCCCAACCCCATGTCGTCGGCGATAACGCTGCCAAAGCCGATACGGATATTGCGATATAACCAGGCATAGCCGCGTTCCTGGTAAGGTCGCAGGATTGCATTGAGCGCACCAGGCAGCGGCACGCTGCCTATTTCGGTAAGTTCGCGAATTATGTCTCGCGCCTGAGCATCCAGTATTATGGGTGAACCCAGATACTCTTCGGTCAAGGCAATACGCAACAGCTCCGCCTGTGTAGTGCGCGGCGGTTTTTCCAGCTGCAGGCGCAGCCGTTCAATTTCGGCAGGATCCAGATAAACGTATTCGCCCCTGAAACGCACAATCCCGTGGGCAGTTTTCACCAGTTCTTCAAATTCCGCTTGCGTGAGTTGGTTATGCCCAATCGCCACAGTCCAGTCGAAACCAAAAATATCATCCGCATTGAGATAGCCGGAACTGCCGGTATCCTTGCCGGATAGCTTCATCGACAAACGTGGTCGCAGCACGCGATCCAGCGTTTTTGGCAGCAGCGCGCGTATCCCCAGCAGCCGGATAACCGGTAGCACATCAAACAAAAATGCCGGGAGTGCTTCAGCGCTCAGCGCGATCGGCGTTGTTGCGCCGGTATTGATATAACCGTTAAAGTCCGGGAAAAATTCCGCCAGCAATGCCACCGTTCTCAATACACTATAACGATTCTCCTGCCATGCCGGATCCGTCAGCAAGCTGGCAAATGACGCAGGTTCCTGCAATAGGTCATTACGTGTCGCCACGCCCAGCGACAGGCTAAATCCAATATGCTCCTCCTCTAGCCGCAACACCGGCACATGGGCTTGATGGCCGATATGAAAGCGTGCCAGCCATAATTGCACCCCACTGCCTACTTCACCTTCTCCGGGTCCGTCAAACCGCGCGTGACCGTGACAAAAAAACAGATTGATCAGTTTGTTACCATAGGGCTTTTCAGCACCGGCATCACTCCAGCGACGTATGAACTCGTTCAGAAATAAACTGCAAAGCGCCACGGCTTGGACTTGTCCCGAGAGATTGGTCGTTTGCTTGTTATCGTGGAAAGCCAGCAACCCGGATGGCAGGCGCACTGCCAACTGGCCGACCAAAGTGTTCACCGTTTCATCCAGCATCGCCGGTAACCAGCGCAGCCCCACGCCCAATTTATCAGCATTGAACACCTGCGGTAAGACTGCGCCCTTTGCCAGCAAATGCAAACTGGTCATACGCGCATGAACCATAGCCGCCACCTCGGGCTGGAGGTCCGGCAAATCGGCTTCGGCAATCTGGTGCAGACCGGATACCCAATCTGGCCAGCGTAATGGCGCTGCCAATCCGGCAAGGGTCGGCTGATAGCTGGTATTGAGCGCTATGTGCGGCTTATCCGCAGCGGCAATAGCGGATTTCGCCTGATCCGTTTCCACAGCAGAATTGAGTGCAAGCCGCGCCTGCTTGATCACTCGCTTCATCACTTTTTCATAGATCAGACGAAAATCACCCTGCTGAAAGAAGGCAGGATTTGCAGGCAGCACACTCACCAGAGAAACCGCAAGATCAGGCAAAGTCGAGTAATCCAGAACGCTATAGTCCGCTGCATCAGCGGCATCCTGTACCGTCGTGGCAAGTTGATGTGATTGATCCAGCATGTCGCCGGCTATTGGCAGCGCTGCCTTGGCTTCGCTTTCAATCGAAATATGACGGGCTTTCAGTTCCTGGATAAGATCGACTCCCTTCAACGAAAACACCATAAAAGGATTGCCATCAATTTCGCGGCTGATCAAATAGATCGCCGCAGCCAGGTGCTTGCACGGCACGGCCCAATCCGGACAAGAACAGTGCATGGATAGATCCGACCAGCGCGCTGGAAAGATATCGATCTTCAGCATCCTGGCACGCTCCAGAACAGCGGGATCCAGTTCACGGTTGAGCATTTTCGAGATAACCACCGGATCCAGCGCCAGCGCATCGAGTAAAACCTTGGCCTGTGGTTTCGGCATGGCCGGAACCTCTATTTTCACCGTGTAAGGTTGCGGACGGGAACCTTTGACCTTGGCATGTATGTTTCCCTGCTGAATCTCAATTTTCGTCACCGAACCTTTATTGGCATAACTGCGCCCTCGCGGTAACCGATTGTCATAGTCGATTTGTGAAAGCGAGTTAAGCCACTGCGCTCCCCACCAAGTTTGTCCGTAACCTTTATGTGCCGACATGATTCAACCTGAAAACCTCGGTTGAATGGGGTTTAAAGTGCGTTGATTTTTATTTTTGGCAAGGCA
>CAZXBP010000120.1:0-9137 GCA_964639015.1 uncultured Nitrosomonas sp. | reverse complement strand
CTGAATAATATACCGGCCACCGGCGGAAGCATCGAATCGCTGTTTTATGGTTCATTAATTAACATGTTTCTGAGGTTCGATCAAAGCGAATTAAACCAGATTGTTTTTTTTCCTGTCGCGGAAAGGCGCGGTTCCGATGATTTTCAGGCGTTTGTATTCGAGGCGTTAAGCGATATTCCGCTGACTGTGCCAAGACCGGATGATGAACTGGCCGGGCTGGTCGTCAGAGAGGCCGCGATTCTGATCACGGGACTTGTCGAAGATAGCGCCATTGTCGGCGTGCTGGATCAGAGTTTTTTGGGACTGGCGGTTGCGTAGAATCGGTTTTTAATTAGAGTAAGGAAAGGGTTTCATGTCGAGAAAGCAGTTTATATCAGCAGAAGAACATCTGGCTAAATTTGGAGTGACAGTACAGCAGGCTCTGGATTTTATCTTCGCCAGTATCGATCAACCGGAAGTCATCTATGTCACGGCGCGGGAATATGGCGTAACTCAGGCGATGTTACATGAAATTACTGATGTTCCTGCCTCTGCTATTGATGATTATTTTACGGGTGCTGATTTTGATCCAGGAAGACTGGATCATACGAGCATTCTTTTTAATACCGATATCGGTTTGTTGGAGGATTTGGTTGGATTTAACAGTCATGCCGGTATTTTATCGACAGCTTCACTCAGAGAGAGTGTTCAGCCATTAATTGATTTCCCAACGGTATATGATTTTCCATTTACAGCCAGAAGCGATTTCCAGTCTGCTGATGGCGTCTATGATGCCGATGAGCTGGGCATATCCCGATTAGGTAATATAGATGCAACCGATGAGAATATAGAGTCTATCTTCTATGGTACGCTGATCAACATGTTTTCTCGTTTTGATCAAATGGAATTGAGTCAGATTAAAGCATTTCCAGAGGACGGCAATACGGATGATTTTCGGACGCTGCTTTCTGATGTCTTAAACGATGCGCCATCAACGCCTGCTTGGACCGATGAGGAATTACTGGATTTAGTCATTGATGAAGCCGTGTATCTGCATAATCACTTTATACAGGATGATTTTACGGTAGGATTATTCGATTCCAGCTATCTGGGCGATGCACTGGTAATCCATTAGGTTACGAACGCATGTTGATGATCACCGCCTGAAGTCTTGTTGCTTTCAATTGCATTATCATAGGCGCTTAGCACGCCTATGATAATGGCCTTTCTAAATTAATGTTACAGCTTGGAATGTTTGCATACAACTTCGGCCGATCCATCAATATAGATAATCTGGCATTTTGGATTTACTTCCACAGTTTCTATCATAACTTTTGTGGTTTTGATATGTGTCCTCGGATTTGAGAAAAACGCTTTTTTCTCTTCATCATTGAGCACGTTATATTCATCGTCTTCGCGCAGCAGCAGCCTTACATTACCTGTTTTTATGTCGTGAACGATAAGGAAACCGACATCGTCCCCTTTCTCTTCCAGTCTTTTTGCAATTTCAGCGGGTAATCGATCAATGGTAATCAGTGTCGTAGCGTCACGCGACTGTCTATGATCTCTATCATATTCACCGCTTTTACAGCTGGTGGTGAGCATAAGCGCTGTCAGCAGAACAGTTAAAGACAATGTCATTTTTCTGATTCTATACATTGGGGTTCTCCTTTTAAAAATTTAAAGTGAAGCGTGTGAAAATTGTTCTTGCAGGCAGGTAGATCGGATTGATGGGTTCCGCGGTCTGAAAATGCAGGTTTCTGAATAAAAAAGATTGATCGAACAGATTTCTGGCATCCAGGCTGATAATGCCTCTTCGGTTGGGTAGTCTATAGCCCAGAGATGCGTCAAAGAGAAAAAAATTTTCGGTTCTATTGTTGACATTATCCAGGCGATCGATTTCCTGCCGTACAAATGTGCCGGTCAAACTGAAAAACAATCCATGAAAATTAAAATAGCTGAGGTTGACAGGTATGCTGAGCGTATCTATGGTGCGTGGCCCTGTTATTGTTTCATTTCGAGAAAATTGCTCGTACTGAATTTCACTTTTTACCGCCCATTTATTATCAGGCAAACCATATAAGTATGCACGATAAAGTTTTTCCTTTTGATCATTCAGGAAAGCCCTGTTTTGAAAAAACAAAGGAACCTGCAGATCGCGGCTCGATATTTCAAAACCACTGAATATTCTTTTCCTGTAATGTCCATCCAGCCCTATTCCAATCCGGCGCGACTGCGTACCGTTGATATCATCATATAATTGATTAAAACCGGAAACCTGAGTGGGTTCAATCGTCTGGTTGGCGGTTAGCGGCGCTTTAACAGCTTCAATCCAGGCCAGTCGCAGTCTTAAGTTATCAGCCATATTCCATTGCAGGCCGATTTTTGGATTAAATTGATTAATCGATAAATCTCTTTCCTTATAAGAATCATAACTAAAACCCAGTGTTGCAGTGAGAATTGAGCCATAGTTCAGGTTTGAGTATAGGTATCCATTGGTTCTGTCAATATTAAAATGCTGTTTTGCAGCATTAAAAACCAGGTCATTGATTAAATTTCTGCGATTGACATAAATGTCATAATTCCCGCCACCGGCTATGACATTAAAATCAGTATTGCGTAATTGGTACTGAGCTTCTGTCTGGTATCCTTCGTTTCTTGCCAGCGTTTCGAAATTGCTGAAATCATTGATTAACGGCGAGGGATCGGTATTTTCACTTTTTCTGTTTATATATTGTCCGGATAACAGGATATGCTGGTTAACCGTCAGATCATATCTGGCGCCAATCCGCGCAGTATTTTCATCTATATTTCTGCGAAATCGATTTTGCGGTGTACGTGGATTATCCATATTGCTATCAGAATCAAGCGATAAATTACCCTGATCGGTGGACCGTGTCCTTACTTCCGCCTGAATATTGATTTTTGGCGTGACGGCATGCTGTATAAACGCATTGAGAATATCGTGGTTCTGGTCATTATTGGTTCGCAAGCCATCGCTCTGGTAATGAAACTGACCCAGGCTGACCGATGTGCGTTCATAGAGTTTTGAAAAGACAATTTCGTTACCGAACGTGCTGTTATTACCGCCAAAGCCGGATGCTACAAATTGTGAACGGTTGCGTTCCATCAACGGCGCAAATTCATTGAAACCGGCTCCGGAAGGACCTGTGCTGGTAATGATATTCAGATCCGCGACAGCCAGGCGGGGCTGAACCGGATTAACATTAATCGGCTGCATCAATTGCGCCTGCAGCAACTCGCTGACGCGGGCGGCTTCATGCCGTGGAATTCTCGCATAAGTATCCGACAAAAACCGGTGCGCGGAATGGTTGGATGGATCAAACGCCAGCGATTGGGCGGTTTCCATGATGGCGCGTTTGTCAAAGCCGAGATTGTCGTAAATGCGCGCCAGACTCGATCCGCGTCCGGCCTGATCCTGATCCAGCAACAACCTGGAGCGGTAGACGGCGCGATTGTTGTTCAGTTCGATCGATTTCTGAATATCCTGCAATGCTTCCACCGGCCGGTTTTGCGTTTGTTTCTGTATAGCGTCGTAGAACCAGGGTGTCGGGTCGCGTGGGTCCAATGCTTTGGCCAGTTCGAATTGCGTTTCGGCGAGTGAATACCGTTTCTCCTCGAAATACGCCTTCCCCAGATAGCTGCGGATCAGTGAATTACCCGGATCGAGGCTTGCGGCAATTTCGAGTTCAATGCGGCCGGCTTCCAGCTGTCCTTCGCGTATAAATGCCAGTCCCATGCCAAGCCGTGGCATGGGATCAGCCTGATCCAGCAATACGGCTTCGTAAAAAATCGATTGCGCTGCTTGGGTATTGATTTTCAGCAGGTAGGCAAATCCAAGGACGGTCTGCGTTTTGGCGATGACCGGATTCAGATTAACTGCCTCCTGAGCCGATTCCAGCGCCTGATCGAGTTCGCCGACGGACATCTGCAACTCGGACAGCCTTGCCCAGATCAACGCATTCTGCGGATCGAGGGTGACCGCCTGTTTTACGCTGGCCAGCGCCGCGTCAATGTCGAAAGCGGCCTGCTGCGCGTAGGAAAGCGCAAGCCGGGCGGGGGCGGATAAATTGTCATGCTGAACTGCCTGATGCGCCAGTTCAAACGCACGCTCCTTGTCGTTCCGGACAATAGCAATGATGGACTTCAGCGCCAGGGCTTCGCTGTTATCCGGATCATCGGCCAGCACGCGTTTGATGACGGTACGGGCTTCGTCCGCCTGGCCGACGGACAGCAAATACTCCGCTTGTTTTAACCGGTCGCTGATTTCGACAGCACCTTGATTGCGGGAATGGCCGATAATCGCCGGATAGTACAGCGCCCACTGCACGGCGTCCAGCGGTTTGGCGATGATTTCTTTCAGCGGCGGCCGGTGTTGATACGCGACTGCCGCTTCATGGCCGGTCAACATCACGCTGCCGTGTTCGTTGCTGGCGGAAACACGGCCTTCGAAAATGACCACTCGCGCATGATCGGCTTCCACTTCAATGGAAAATTCCGTGCCTTCCACACCCGCGTTCAGAAAGGGGGTTCTGACTTTGAACGGCAGCGGGGTGCGCGTGATAATATGCACCGCGCCCTTGATCAGGTCGATCAGCGCGGTGATTTTGTTTTCTTCGCTGTTAGGGATGGTGATCGTGGTGCGTTGATCAAGCCGCATGACACTGTCGTTATTGAGGCGGATGGCGGCGCGGCTGTGCGTGCGCACCCGCAGCGAATCCCCGGCGCAGAGCTGCGTCTCGAGCACGGCGGGCTCCCAGGATGTGGATTGATGGCGGCGCACTTCGACAATCCCTTGAACGGATACCACCTGCGCGGCGCGCACAACGCAGGCATCGGCGGCCAGCGCATTGCGTATCAGAATAAAGGGTGCGATGAAAAAAGCGATACATGCCAGAAAGTAAATCCAGCTGATAACTGCTTGTGTGAGTGGCATCCTCGGAATAGTCATCGCGTCATACGCCGGGTCTCTGTCTCTGTTAACAAGTTGGTTAAATTGAAGTCTAACATAAGTAATTATGTAACTTGGGCTATATAAATCACTGTATCTTGCTGATTTCTTTCATTCTGTGAGATACCCATCGTTCACCCGATTATGAAGTGCGACAAGTATAGAAAAGCGTGTGCTTAAGAGACACGCGCCGATCGTACAGATTAGGTCACTAAAACCGGCAAGTCTGTGAGAAATGCCACACTCGAACGGGTGGGCGTCTCTAAAAATCCAGATTTTGTCACAACGTTTTGGTGCTCGGAAAAAATATTGCCTTACATATCAATTATATGTGGCGCCAGCATTTTTTGTTCTCGCCGCGTTTTGTTTATTTGAACCTAAAAACCTCAGCTGGCCGTTATCCGAGATGAATAACAATATGAATACATGAAGCAATTCGAGCAATGCCGGTTTATCCAGATGGTGAATCACACCATGGTATTTTAGCATGCCGGTTTTTAATTCCGGCCGTGTTGCAATTCGTTGTAACCGTGTTATTACGCCGCATCGCGCCTTGCCGGAAATAAAAATCAACGCACTCTAAATCCCATTCAACCGAGGTTTTTAGGTTGGATTTTCAGAGGTGCTCTTACGTCTTTTCAGTCAACCGGATGACCGGATGCCATGTTTCAGGGGAGCATTGCCGGCAGATGGCGAGATAAAATTGTGCGGGGCCGTCGTTCGGGAAAAGCGCGAGGATGGCCTGCCATTTTTCGATTGCGTCAATCCGTTGCTGTGTATAGGCAGTCAACGCGGCGGCAAACATTTCGCACAGCAGAATCTGCTTCTCGCTGGCGGTCTGCTTGTGTGCGATCAGTTCGTGCAGTTGAACCGGAAAAGATTTGCCGGCGAATTGAAAATCGCCTAACGGGCGCGTCAGAAAGCGATTGATCCCGTCCAGTACTTCATGAGTGATCAGCAGTCTCGTGCCCAGGCGTTTGTTGATCGCTTCGATGCGGCTGGTCGTGTTGACGAGGTCGCCGACGGTGCGATAAATATAATCTTCGCGCGTGCCGGAACCGAATTTGCTGATCAGCATTTTACCAAAATGAATACCGATGCGAGTCGGCATTGCGGGGTGATTGCCTTCGGCATTGAACCGGCTGATATTATCCAGAATGGCAAGACCTGCAGCGCAGGCTTGCTCACGCAGGATCTTGCTGGTGGTTGGGGCTGTAGCGGCTTCCCAGACCGCCAGCATGGCATCGCCGGTTTTTTCGGAAACAATGCCGTTGTTTTCCCGGACGGCGCGGGACAGAATAGTGAAATAAGCATCCAGCAGCGCTTTCAGCTGCCGCAGATTCATTTCCTCGGCGAGCGTGGTATAGCCTTCCACATCGGTAAACAGGCAGGCTGCGTAAACAAGCTGGTCCTTATGCAGCGAGGAATCTATCTGCCGGGTGATGTCGCCGATAATCCGTTGGGGCGTGAATTGACCGAACAGCGCCAGAATCTGATCACGTTCCTGCCGGGCGGCGAGATATTTGATGAGCACCGCGCCAGCGGTTGCGCCGGGAATGACGATGAAAAGCGGCGTGATCAGTGGCAGCCAAACGCCGGCTTGCTGGAAGACCAATCCGGCAAGCAACGCGTAGATTCCGGCAAGGGCTAAGCTGATGGCGATCAGAACGCGATTGGTCAGCACGGGAAGGATGGTACCCAGTATCAATCCCATGATGAACAGCAATCCCAGACTGCCGCCATAAGGAAAAGGTCTGACGGGTTTGTTTTCAAGCAGGTTGGCAAAGGCCGTGGCGGCAATTTCCACGCCGCTGATTTTTACGTCTTCCGAATCGGTAAATACGGTGTGATAGGCATCCCGGATCAGTTCATTTTCCGACTGCGTGGCTGCGGACAACCCGACAAAAATAACTTTTCCTGCGATGTTTGCGCGCAGCGCGTTCAGCGATACCTCACCCCCTTCGGCGGATTGCATGATCTGATAATAAGGAACGGTGCGGATACTGCGCGGCGGGCCGTAAAAATTCAGGTAATGCGCGCCGTCGCTGGCGTACACATTCACCAGCGACGCTATCAGTTGTTTTTTCCGGTCATCCAGGCGGCTTGCGTGCAGTTCTGAAATAATGCGTTGCCTGATGTCAGGATGATCGGTAAACAGCTGCCGCAGAAAAAAAATAACCGTTTCCATGTTGCTGATCTGATGGCGATGTTGCGGTAATTGATCAATATCCGGCGCTTGAACTGTGCGCAGCAGCGCCACCAGATCATCATAAATCGGCAATGCGTAAGTCTGGAAGACAATCGCAGGAATCGTCGGTGCATCGCCCATGCCCGGCCTGAATGTCCAATAGGCGTTGATGCGCGGCTTGTCCGGCAGCGGGAAAGGCGCATGCGCGAAGACCGCATCCGTTAATTCAGGCAACAGCGGTATGCTTTCTTCCTTGATCAGTCCGAATTGCAATGCGTCGGTCCGGTTATCGGTTAAATCAAGCAGTTCACTGTGCAGTCGCTCGACGATGACGACATTGCCCGCATTTTTGATGGCTTCTTTCAGTTGCTTATCGTGCCCGGGGATCGCGCCCGGGGTGTGAAAAATCAGATCAAGTACAATCACCCGAGCGCCGGCGCCGGCCAGGTGATCGATCAGGCGTGCATGAATGTCCCTGGGCCACGGCCAGAAATTCGGCGAAACCGGTAATCCCAGCTGGCTTGCGGACGGCCGGTCAATCGCAATAACCATGACTTCATCGGGCGGGGATATCGCGCCGCGAAACTGAAACAGCCAGTAGAGACCGTATTTTTCCTCCAGCGCCCAGCCTTGCGGCGTCAGATAGATAAAGCAGCCAAGCAGGCCTGTAAAGATGCCGAGAAGTATTTGCCGGACGCGTTTCGACATGGGATGGCGGGTAAGAAAAGTTATTTGTGTTATGCGCTGCGCGCGTTTCGCCCGTACCGCCGGATACAGTTACGGGTTCAGTAGGCTGATCAGGCCAGTTTTAGTATACTTAATATCCTTAAGAGTATAAATGCTACTCGAACTTCAGGATGACACTGCATGATAATTGTGATTTCTCCGGCCAAGACGCTGGATTTCGAGGCACCTGCGGGAACTGGTCAATATTCCGTGCCGGATTTTCTGGATGAATCGGCGGTATTGATCGATCAGCTCAGAACACTGTCGCCAGTGCAGCTCGGCACGCTGATGTCGATCAGTCCGAAACTGGCGGCTTTGAATGCCGACCGCTACCGCACCTGGACAAGACCGTTCACCCCTGTCAATGCCAAGCAGGCGCTGTATGCATTCAAGGGCGATGTGTATACGGGACTGGATGCGGATACACTAGGGGAGGAAGACGTCGTGTTTGCGCAGGATCATTTGCGCATACTTTCCGGTCTTTACGGCGTACTGCGGCCACTCGATCTGATACAACCCTACCGCCTGGAAATGGGAACGCAGCTGGTGAATGTCCGCGGCGAAAATCTGTACGATTTCTGGGGAGACCGGATTACCGACGCGATCAACCATGAATTGAAACGGCAGAAAACCGATACGCTGATCAATCTGGCTTCGAATGAATACTTCAAGTCCGTTCGTCCGGCGAAAATCGAGGGAAAAATCATTACACCGGTTTTCAAGGATCAGAAAAACGGCATGTATAAAATTATCAGCTTCTTCGCCAAAAAAGCCCGCGGTTTGATGAGCCGCTATATCATTCAGCATAAACTGTCCGATCCGGAAGTAATCAAGGATTTCGATGTGGCGGGCTATCATTTTGACCCGACGGCCGGCAGTACGCATGAATGGGTTTTTCTGCGAGAAGAATCGAAAACATGACGAAACTTCGCCGCACGTAGCGGATGATGAAAAAAAGCACAGATTTATTTTTAGAAATATGTGTTATTTGATGATGACAGGAACGATTGATGCATAACATATCCTATATTGACTGGGCAAAAAATTATGTCGCGCTTTCCAATAAACATGATCTCAGAGAACTGGAAGTTATGTTCCTGGGCAGCGCAATCTATCATTCAGACTATTTCGGAGAATATAAAGGCGGCGTTGCTATTCGCGAAATGATGGCGAGTTTTTTTGCGCGCTATCCGGATGCACACTGGGAGGTGACCGAGTACCGGGCGATAGACGATAACGGTGTCGAATTCGATTTTCTGATGACAGGAACCG
>CAZXBP010000119.1:0-9140 GCA_964639015.1 uncultured Nitrosomonas sp. | reverse complement strand
TGATCGAAAAATCCCGCTCAATCAGCCTCGCCCTCGCTACGATCGCTATTCTCGGACAAGTCTCCTAGCCGTCTCGATTGATCAACGACCTGAGCACATAAGGCAGAATACCGCCATGCCGGTAATAATCAATCTCGATCATGGTATCAATGCGGCATAGCAGTTGAACTGACTTTTGCGCGCCATCTTTCTTGTAGATGACAAGCGTTACATCCTGCTGCGGTTGCAGATCATCCAGATCCAGAATGTCAAATGTCTCATCGCCTTGAATATCGAGTGATTGCGCGCAATCAGCATTCTTGAACTGCAACGGCAGCACGCCCATGCCGATCAGATTACTGCGGTGAATACGTTCATAGCTGGCGGCGACAACCGCCTTGACACCAAGCAATTGCGTTCCTTTCGCCGCCCAGTCACGACTGGAACCAGTGCCATATTCCTTGCCGGCAAACACAATCGTTGGAATACCCTGCTGCTGGTAACGCATCGCAGCATCGTAAATACTCATCTGTTCCCCTGACTGTTCTCCAGCCTGATAAAACGTAACGCCACCTTCACTGCCTGGCACCATCAGATTTTTGATGCGCACATTGGCAAAAGTCCCGCGCATCATGACCTCGTGATTGCCGCGGCGAGCGCCATAACTGTTAAAATCAGTCTGTTGAACATGATTGGCCAGCAGGTACTCGCCGGCCGGGGAAGCGGTTTTGATGGCACCTGCCGGACTGATATGATCTGTCGTCACTGAGTCGCCAAATATTCCCAGCGCGCAAGCATTTTTGATCTCACCCTTGCGCTCTGCATGATCGGGTTGCAGTGAAAAATTGTCAAAAAACGGTGGCTCGGCGATATAAGTTGATACAGGCCAGTCGTAAGTTCGTCCGGTCGCGGCAGTGATATTGTTCCACAACGGGTGATCTCTGGTCATATCGCTGTAGAGTCTGCGAAATGTATCTGCGTTGGTGGCAAATTTCATCAGCGCCTGAATCTCGTCACTGGTTGGCCAGATATCTTTGAGCCAGACAGGATGACCATCGCTCCCGATACCCACAGGCTCGCTGGTGAAGTCTTTCAGAACGGTGCCGGCAATCGCATAAGCCACAACAAGCGGCGGCGAAGCGAGGAAATTGGCACGAATATTGGTATGAATGCGCGCTTCGAAATTGCGATTCCCGGACAGCACAGCGGCGCATATCAGATCATTTTTTACGACAGCCTCTTCAATAGGCTCGGCTAACGGACCTGCGTTGCCGATGCAGGTCGTACAACCATAACCCGCGACGCTAAAACCAAGCTTCTCCAGATAAGTCAGCAATCCTGTACGGGTAAGATACTCGGTCACTACGCGCGAACCCGGTGCAAGCGATGTTTTGATGTAACGCTTGACGGAAAGCCCCTTTTCAACGGCTTTTTTGGCCAGCAAACCCGCCGCAATCAGAACGCTTGGATTTGACGTATTGGTGCAGGACGTGATCGCTGCAATAAGAACATCACCATGACCAAGATCGACGACTCTGTCAAATTTATTGACCGGTATGTCAAAGGCATCAGGTGTCGGGTGATTACTGACCATTTCGGTGATATGCCGTTCGTTATCGGCAGGTTGACCATGCTCGCCCGGAATATCCACATTGATACGTGTGCAGACATCCATAGCATCGTCAAGTGCATGACGCGCCGGATAACGCTGATTGATTTCGTCAAGCGGCTTGCCGTAGCCATTTTCAGCGACCGGTTTGCAGAAAAGCTCGCTAAAGCGATTTTTGATTTCCGCCAGATCAATGCGATCCTGTGGCCTTTTCGGACCTGCCAGTGACGGCGAAACTGTGCTTAAATCAAGTTCCAGAACATCGCTATAATCAATATCGCCCTGGCGCGGAATACCGTACATTTCCTGTACCTGGAAATAACGCTGGAACGCGGCGATCTCATCCTCGCTTCGCCCGGTGCCTTTGAAGTATTCAATGGTAACATCATCCACCGGGAAGAATCCCATGGTCGCCCCGTATTCCGGTGCCATATTGGCAATGGTGGCGCGATCCGGCAACGTCAGGGATGCAGTACCGTCACCATAAAATTCTACAAACTTGCCGACCACATTGGCGTCGCGCAGCATTTCAGTGATCGTAAGCACCAGATCTGTTGCAGTCACACCTTCGCGCAAACGTCCAGTTAAACTCACACCGACCACATCGGGCGTCAGAAAATAAACCGGCTGCCCAAGCATGCCGGCTTCCGCTTCGATACCGCCGACCCCCCAGCCGACAACCCCGATACCATTAATCATGGTGGTATGCGAATCGGTACCGACCAGTGTATCCGGATAAACAACACCGTTTTTCTGGTGTACACCACGCGCAAGGTGTTCGAGATTAACCTGATGCACAATACCGATTCCCGGCGGAATCACCTTGAACGTATCAAATGCCTGCATACCCCATTTGATAAACTGATAACGCTCGCGATTACGTTCAAATTCGATTTCCATATTCAGTTTGAGCGCGTCCGGATTGCCATAATGGTCAACCTGAATCGAATGATCAACAACCAGGTCGACAGGAACCAGCGGTTCAATGAGTTCAGGATTCTTGTCAAATCTTTCTGCGGCGCTTCGCATTGCGGCCAAATCGACCAGCAGTGGCACACCGGTGAAGTCCTGCAAAACAATGCGCGAAACAATAAAAGGAATTTCATGAATTCTTGCCGCATTCGGCGCCCAGTTCGCCAGTTGCCTGACATGCGCTTCCGTTATTTTCTTGCCGTCGAAATTTCTCAATACCGATTCAAGAATGATTCGAATAGAAACAGGCAAGCGCGAAATCTTCCCAATGCCGTTTTTTTCCAGTGCAGGTAATGAATAAAACGCCACCGTTTTTTCACCGGTAATTGTCAGGTCTTGTTTGCTGTTAAAAAGATTATGCGTCATGATATTACCCCTAAAAAATCGTATGGCAGGACAGGAACTCAAAAACCATTATTTCAGTCCGCGCTCCACGGCGCGACTTCCCGTTCACTGATTAAACTGTGTCTGCTGATTCTAACATCATCAAAATCAGCCTGCTCCAAAGCACTGACCATGTATGCGCCCGATGCAACATTAATTTTGAGCTGTCCTTCCGCAACGGAGACAATCCTGCTGCCGTCCTTGTTCATGCGGATGCTGAAGCGCGTACCGACATCCTCAATGAACGCCTCGCCAACTTTTATTCTGATTTTTTCCGCGACGTTCTTGCCGATATTGAAATAGACATTTCCCTTAAATACTTCCATGAACAGCGGCTGACGGTCTGTAATCGCGATTGAACTGCCGGTATCCAAAGCAATTTCAATATGCGGTGTCACTGCAACAGTCAGATATTCATCTGCTTTGGTTTCGTGAAACCGGACACTTTGCGGATTGGAAAAATACCACGTCAGCCAGCCCAGCAGTAGTCCGCTTATAAGAATTGAAGTGTGCAATAAAAACCGGCGCCAGCTGAAAACAAAGGGTTTTGGAACAGAATCAGTAGATTTATCCGTGGACATTGTTGTATTAAGATAGAACGAAAGCCTGAATTATAACGAATAACAGGATTAACCGTAATCGAAGCTGAATGCGAAAACCAAGCCACAGAAAAATCAGGACAGCAACAACATCTATAAAAACGGAAACGCTTAATCATCCGGGGTTAAAGTATAATATTCCAAAGCTACATCGCTCACCCCGCTGAAAGCAGCTGAGTTGCCAGAACGAACGCATAGCAGTGATATTTAAAATTGCAATTTTTTTTCACACCATTTTACGGGAAAATTAATCATATGACAGCACGGCCATTGCGTTCAGTCTATCAACTTAAAGTCACCCTGAAATATCTCCGTCCTCCGATATGGCGCAGACTCTTGATTGCCAGCACCGCAAACCTCAGTGAGTTACACAAAGTTTTACAGATTGTGATGGGCTGGACAAACTCACATCTGCATGATTTTTCAATTGGTAATGATCAATACGGCGAGCCACATGAAGAATTTTTTGACACCATGAAAGATGAATCCAAATTCCGGCTGGATCAGCTGTTACGACGTGAAAAAGAAAAGTTGCTGTATAACTATGACTATGGCGATGGATGGGAACATGAAGTATTGCTTGAAAAAATCCTGCCTTTCAAGCACGACATGACGCTACCGCTATGTATCAAGGGAAAACGATCTTGCCCGCCCGAAGATATTGGCGGTATTCCGGGGTATGCGATGTTTCTTGAAGCGATTAACGATTCATTGCATCCAGAGCACGAAGAAATGCGCGAATGGGTAGGCGACGATTTCGATGCCGAGTATTTTGATATCCATGAAATCAATAGCCAGCTGCATCAACACGCAAAACGATGAATACAATTATCGCACAGGTGATAGATAACCGTTTATTTTTGCAGTAACATGACTCCGGATTTGAACACACAGCAACGCTACCGAGAAGTACGCAAGGTTACGCTTATCGGTTCGGCCATTGATTTTATCCTGGGTGTCGTCAAGATTGTCGCTGGCTGGCTCGCAAATTCACAAGCCTTGATTGCGGACGGTATTCATTCGTTTTCAGATCTGCTGACGGATTTTCTCGTGCTGTACGCCGCAAAACATTCGCACAAGGCAGCTGATGAAGAACATCCTTACGGTCATGGCCGCATTGAAACGCTGGCGACCATCGGCCTGGGTGTCATTCTGATCACTGTTGCCTGCGGAATCGCTTATGATTCAGTGCGCCGTATCAATAAACCTGAAATACTGCTGGAACCCGGCGGATTGGCGCTAATGATCGCCGTACTGTCAATTATTTCCAAGGAATGGATTTATCATTATACCGTAGCCGCTGCACGCCGACTGCGTTCAGACATGTTACTGGCCAATGCCTGGCATAGCCGATCGGACGCGATTTCATCCATTGTGGTCGTTCTCGGCATTGCGGGCGCCATGCACGGCCACCCGTATCTGGATGCGGTTGCAGCCGTTGTCGTTGCTGTAATGATCGCAAAAATCGGCACCAACATGGTGCGATCAAGTTCACAGGAATTGATCGACCGGGCGCTGAACAAAGATGAGTTAAGTGCCATTCGCGCGCATATTCTTAAAGTTAAAGGGGTGCGATCGCTACACATGCTGCGCTCACGCAAAAGTGCAGGCGACGCTTTTATTGATGTGCACATTCAGGTTGATCCCAGGCTCAGTGTATCGGAAGGACACCAGATTGGTGAAACCGTACGGCGACGTCTGTTGGATTCTATTGATATTGTATCCGACGTAACGGTACACATTGATCCTGAAAATGACGAATCAGGTTCTTCCAGTGACAATCTGCCTTACCGGGAAAAGGTCATCGAAGAACTCAAACGCTGCTGGCCGCAATTGCCGGTTTCATCACTTGACGACGTTACTCTGCATTATCTGTCCGGAGAGATTTATCTCGAACTGGACCTGCCCATTGAAATTCTACGCAACACGGATGAAGCCAGACAATTGGTGAATGAACTCAAACAAGCGGCGCGCGCACTATCTTATGTCAGCGATATACAAGTACGATTCAAAGTCTGATATCAAATTGCCCCGTCTACAAACGCGCGAACCTTAGAACATTTCTACTAATCATCCTGCTTTCTTCCACGTCCCCGGTCATGTTTGTCATAGCCGTGGCGGAAGTCTTTATTCTTAAAATCCTTATCCTTACCGCGGGGATGATCTTGGCGTTCGCGTTCGTCATCGTAATGCCTGTGCGAATCATAACCCTGCGCAGGATGCCCATCGTAATAACGCAATTGCGGTTGCGTATTGTGCCGGTGCTGCCTGTAATGCGGAATATAAACATCGTTATACCATTGTTCGCGGATAAAATAGACCGGACGGTCACAGGCGCGATATTGAATGCAGAAACGCCGCCAGTTTTTAACATGCTTGTGCGGAACATGCAGGTATAGCGGTTGATGTACAACATTGGGCGGCGTATAGATAATAACCGGATTTGGATAAATCAACTCGGGCACCGGAAAAAAATCACCCAGATGAATTTCACCGTAAAATCCAGGCTGTCCGATTCTGAGCGAAAGTCCCACGTCGGCTGCCAACCCGATTGTTGACGAAAAAATCCATGCTGCACCGATCAATAGACAGTTGTTCTTTGCACGACCCTTCACCACAACCGCCTCTTTTGTTTTTGATAACTCATAAAATTATTCCTGCAAGTTTTCCAGCATTTTATGATAATAAGCAAGTCGCCTGGCGTTGATTTTTCCGTTATCTGCAGCGTAAATCAAGGCGCAGCCAGGCTCGTTCAAATGTCGGCAATTGTTAAATTTACACTGCCCCATATAAGGATGAAATTCAATGAATCCCCACGCCAGACTTTCAATCTTAATATGATTCAATCCAAATGCCTGGATACCCGGAGAATCAATGACTGCGCTATTGGCGTTGATATGATAAAGGCGTGAATGCGTTGTTGTGTGGCAACCTGAATCGAGTGCTGTTGAAATTTCGGCTGTCATGCGTTGCGCTTCTGGAACAAGTGCATTCAGAATAGTCGATTTTCCCATTCCTGATTGACCGGCAAGAACACTCAGCCTGCCTTCCAGATACGGTCTCAATAATGATATATCACTGATCGCACTCAGTTTCAATAAAGGATATCCAAGCGCCGCATACAGCTCAAGTCTTCCAGTCGCTGTTTGCGTCGGCTCAGTCAGATCGGCCTTGTTGAGTACGATAATAACCGGAATACTCTGGCTTTCGGCGGCAACAAGGCATCGATTGATAAGTTCTTCGCTGAAACTGGGGACAGCGGCGACAACGATAATGATCTGCGTAACATTGGCCGCAATGATTTTTTCTTTGAAAGCATCGCTGCGATACAACAGTGACTCCCGTGGCAAAATTTTTTCTATCACCCCCTGCCCGGGAGCCGTAATTCTGAATTCAACCTTATCGCCACAGGCAACCCCCCCTTTTTTTCCGCGCATTACGCATGAGAACAATTCTCCGTTTGTCGTCTCGACCGTAAAATGCCTGCCAAAAACAGCACTTGCCAGACCTATCAGAGCGGCTTCTGTTTTTGCTTTATTGGAATTAAACGCGTTCAAATAGTAAACAGTTTGTCTATTTTTGCAGCGCAAATAAAATCATTTTCTGACAGACCATCAATCGCATGCGTCGTATAGACGACTTCACATCGATTATAGCCTGCCGTGATATCGGGATGATGATCCTCCCGGTGCGAAACCCAGGCCAACGCATTGACAAAAGCCATAGTCTGATAATAGTTCTTAAACGTATAGGTCTTACTGATCTGTTTATCGTGCAACAGCCACCCTTCCAGCTGTTTTAAAAGAACCGCGGCTTCTTCTATGGTCAGCGACGCAATGCCGCCTTCGCAAGGTTTACATTTTTGTGTGGCGAGCTCGCTCATGGTTTTTTCCTTCTAATTGACCGTTCATTCTGGAATTTGATTCAAAGCACATGGTGCACCTTGCGCTGTAAATGAGCAACCCTGATTGCAGCAGGCGGATGCGAATCATAAAATGCGGAGTGTAACGGATCCGGCGTCAACGTAGCGGCATTATCCTGATAAAGCTTGACCAACGCACGGATTAAATCACCAGCTGATGCATTTTGCGCAGCATAGGCGTCTGCCTCAAATTCATGCTTGCGTGAATAAATACTTGATATCGGATGAAACAGAAAAGTGAATACGGGCATCACCAGAAAGAAAAGCAACAATGCCATGGCTGTTGAAGATGCAGTTTCAAAGGATACACCCAGCCCCTCGTAAAACCACATTTGATTCATGAGATAACCCAGCAACCAGAAAAACAGCAGACTCATGACAAATGAAGCAATCACGCGCTTGATGACATGGCGATGTTTGAAATGACCCAGCTCATGCGCAAGTACGGCTTCTATTTCAGCTGGCTCCAGACGCGAAAGCAGGGTATCAAAAAATACAATGCGTTTCGTCTTGCCAAAGCCGGTGAAATAGGCGTTGCCGTGATTGCTGCGACGCGAACCGTCCATGACAAACAAACCACTCGATGTAAAACCGCATTTTTTCAGCAGCTGTTCGATACGCAACTTCAGTGCGGCATCTTCCAGCGGTGAAAATTTATTGAACAGTGGCGCGATCCAGGCGGGAAAAATAGCCAGCAGGAATAAATTAAATGCAATCCATGCGGCCCATGCGTATAACCACCAGTTCTCACCCATTCTCTCCATCAGCCACAAAATAAAGAACAACAGTGGCGCACCCAGCAACGCCATCAACATGGCCTGCTTGATCAGATCGGCAAAAAACATGCCGGGTGTCATCTTGTTGAATCCAAATTGTTCCTCGATGACAAAGATACGATAGTAGCTCAACGGTATTTCTAACAGGCCCATGATCAGAAAGGTGCTCAGAATCAATCCCATGCCATGCATGATCGGATCGCTGAACCATTCAAGCCAGAACAGGCTCAATGCATTCAAACCGCCACCCAGCGTAAAAATAAACAGCAGTGCAACATGCAGAAAAATACCCGGAAAACCGGCACGTGTTTTGGCGCAGGTGTAGTCTGCCGCCTTGCTGTGATCCGCCAGACTGATTTGGCCGACAAAACCCTCGGGTACTTTGTTCTGATGCGCACGCACATGACGGATATGGCGCATCGACAGCCATATCTGAATCACTGTCGTAACGAACAAAGCGGCAATAAAAATCAACGTAAATGATTGCATAATAATTAGTTTTAGAGTTATCAATAAATGAGAAGTGACGACGTACCATCAATATGACAAAATAAAATACATTATATTCAATCAAAACTGACACTTTGGAATTTATTAAACATTATGGCACAAGAAAATAACAACCATAACCTTATCTGGATTGATATGGAAATGACCGGGCTTGATCCAGATAACGACCGCATTATCGAAGTTGCTGCTGTAATCACCGATGGTCAACTGAATACCATTGCCGAAAGTCCCGTGATGGTAGTTTTTCAGTCGAACGAAATCCTTGATGGCATGGACAAATGGAATCAATCCACCCATGGAAAATCCGGATTGAACGAAAAAGAAAAGGCTACCAGGTTATCGGAAGCTGAAGCTGAAACACAAAAGCTTGCTATTTTGCAACACCACCT
>CAZXBP010000118.1:0-9268 GCA_964639015.1 uncultured Nitrosomonas sp. | reverse complement strand
AGTGTGCATAGCTGCCTGGATCAATATAAACATTATGAAATTCTGGGAATGCGGCCGCACCGTCATTCATATCATTAGGCGTCACGCTTGAGCCAATGAAAACCCATTCACGATGATTTCTTGGTGTATATAGTTCGTTATCTTTTGTGAACCGGCCGTACAATCTTTCATCGGATGCCACTGCCTGCGTTGTAACGCCCAGCATACCGGCTACCAGCATTGGAGCAATGCTGCATAATAAAGCTTTTTTAAACTTTGACATAATAAAGCCCTTTCATTGGTTGATAAAAAGCACAGAAAACAGCCGAAGTGGCTGGTTTTCCCGTGCTATCTTAGTCAGACAAGCTTTGTGCGTCAAGTGGCAATCTTTTTCTGTAATGCCTGGTGTTTTTATGATTGTCTCCAATGTGATGATTTGCGCCGAAACAAAATCGATGTTTACAACAAAAACAGTGTTGCAAGGCTTAAGAAAATAAAAAACCCGCCACTGTCGGTTACCGCTGTGATCAAGACGCTGGAGCCCAGCGCGGGATCACGACCAAATCTACGCAGCGTCATTGGAATGAGCACGCCTAGCAGCGCGGCAAGCAACAGATTAAGCAACATGGCCAGCATCATCACCAGGCCCAGTTCAATATTCTGATAAATTACAAACGTAAACACACCGACCACGGCGCCCCAGATCAGTCCATTCACTATACTTACGCCGATTTCCTTGCGAATCAGCTTCCAGGCGCTGCCGGGATTGATCTGATCCAAAGCCAGCGCGCGCACAATCATGGTAATTGTTTGATTGCCTGAATTGCCGCCAATGCCTGCAATGATAGGCATCAACGCCGCAAGCGCAACGAGTTTTTCGATGGAATCCTCAAATAAGCCAATAACACGAGAAGCGACAAAGGCCGTGACCAGATTAACGGCGAGCCATACCCAGCGGTTCTTGACGCTTTTCAGCACCGGCGCAAAAAGATCTTCCTCCTCGCGCAAACCGGCAAGATTCAGCGCTTCGTTTTCTGACTTCTCGCGGATATAGTCGATAACTGTATTAACAGTTACTCTGCCGAGCAGCTTTTTATCGTGATCAATGATGGATGCCGATACCAGATCGTAACGTTCAAATGCGTAGGCCGCGTCCTGCGCCTTATCTCCGGGATGCAGCGTAATGATTTCCCTGGACATGACATTTTCCACCAGCGTATCCGGGTCGCTGACCAGAATCTTGCTGATCAGTAGAACACCCTTTAAATGTTCTTCCCGATCGACTACGAATAACTGATCGGTATGATCCGGCAATTCCTCCAGACGCCGCAAATAACGCAGCACAACTTCAATGCGCACATCTTCACGAACGGTGATTACATCGAAATCCATCAGAGCGCCCACGGAGTCTTCCGGATAAGACATTGCCGCACGCAACTGCTCGCGTTCCTCCATCGGCAGTGAGCGGAACACATCTTCTATGACATCTTGCGGCAAGTCCGGCGCAAGATCGGCGATTTCATCTGCATCAAGCTGTTCGGCTGCGGCGACGAGTTCCTGAGACCCCATGTCGGTAATCAGCGTTTCACGCACTGCATCGGACGCTTCCAGCAACACTTCGCCGTCATATTCCGGTTTGACCAGTCCCCAGATAATCAGCCTGTCTTCCAGCGGCAAAGCTTCCAGAATATGCGCGATATCTGCCGGATGCAGTTTGTCCAGTAACTGCTGCAACTCATCCAGGTTCTTTTTTTGTACAGAAGAATCAGCCAGTGTTTCGTCCTGGTCATCCTGTAGATGGACAAAACCTTCCAGCAGCTTGTATCTGCTCAACAGCGCAATGACACGCCGCAAATAGGATTGCAGTTTTTCGCTATCCTCGTTTTTATTGTCTTCTGTCATGATTGGCTGATTATTTCTGATGCATTTGGAACATTATGATAATGATAAGTCAGTGAGATTAATTGGCATCATTTTCGCTGTATTCATTCTTGTTGGACGAACTGACACCCGGTTTGCAAATTTAACAAAGAAGCAGGAAAACTGTTCAAGGAATTTTTGCTGAATGCGCGCGCTTAAGAAGTATGTCTCTTTTTTTTAACAAATGCAGCGAATCCCGGTTGTCGTCATAATAGCGTGGACGGGGAATCATTGCCGCCAGCAGAGCCGCCTGATGGGGTGCAAGCGCTGCAGCGGATCGGCCGAAGTAATGCTGCGCAGCCGCTTCCACGCCGAACACGCCGTTACCCCATTCGATGACATTCAGGTAAATTTCCAGTATACGCTGCTTGGACATGACTTGCTCCAGCATGACTGTGATAGTCGCTTCCTGCGCTTTTCGCAAAAAAGACTTATTATCGGACAGAAAAAGATTTTTGGCTAATTGCTGACTGATGGTAGACCCACCGGCAGTGATACTGCCTTGCGCGAGATTCTTTTGAAAAGCATTCCACATGGCATCATAATCAAATCCGCTGTGCCGCATGAAATGACTGTCTTCGGCAGCAACAACCGTCCGTTTTATCGCATCCGAAATATGTTGATAGGATACCCACTGGTGATGCAATGCCGCACCCGGATGGTCTGTGCGCAGGATTTCCAGTTGACGCTCCATAAATGCGGTGCTTTGAGGATTGTTATGCTTCCAGTACAGCACATGAAAAAGCAGCCAGAGCTGGTACAAAAAAATGACATAAATGGCCCACAAAGACAGCTTCAAAAACCAGCGGCCAATGCTTATGCCGGAATATCCCTTGTTATCACGCGCCGTTTTCCGGACTGATGTTTTTTTCTTTCGCATTCCTGAATAGTAATACGGAACCGGTCAAATCCAAAAAATTTGAAAGCACTGAAAACCGGCAGCAATCCGCTGGCAGCGGAAAATTGACACAAACTACTTGGGCATTAAAGTTCAATTGAGGTATAATCCCGTTTTTCTTTTTTGGGTCGTTAGCTCAGCTGGTAGAGCAGCGGACTTTTAATCCGTTGGTCGCGCGTTCGAATCGCGCACGGCCTACCAAATAAACAGTGGCTTACATAATTGTAAATCACTGTTATCTTAAAAGAGTAGTGGATCTCTGGCGGGCGGACTGTTTAGAGAAATATTCAGTTCAGTTAAATCAGAAAGCTTCAAACTTGCAGTCTCTTAATGCTTTACAATTGCCTCGTACGGGTAATCATCTACAGTAATCCATTTTCCGATACATCATGAATGAATCAACCCACCTGGTTTGTCCACACTGCGAAGCGGTCAACCGTATTCCGTCCGCCCGGCTGGGCGATGGGCCGAAGTGCGGCAAGTGTCATCGGCCTTTGTTTAACGGTCAGCCGGTGGAATTGACGGCGTCCGGTTTTCAGAAGCATGTTCAGCATAATGATATTCCGCTGCTTGTTGATTTCTGGGCGCCGTGGTGCGGACCGTGCAGGATGATGGCGCCGCAGTTCGTGCAGGCTGCAGCACAACTTGAGCCGCGTGTACGGCTGGCGAAAGTGAATACCGAGGTCGAGCAGATGCTCGGTGCGCAGTACGGCATCCGCAGTATTCCGACGCTGGTGCTGTTTCGGAATGGCCGCGAGGCGGCACGGCAGGCCGGCGCTATGAGCGCTGCGGATATCGTGCGCTGGGTTTCCGGTAAAACAGTTTAGTTGGTCACGTCAAATCCGGCGTCGCTGATCGCTGCCTTTAACTGATCGATGCTCGCAAGGGACGGATCATGCTGCACGACTGCTTCGGCGTTGTCGAGTGATACGTTGACCTCACCAACGCCGGACAGTCTCTCCAGCACGGTTTTGACGCTGCTGACGCAGCCGCCGCAGGTCATGCCCTGGATTCTAAGAATAGTCGTCTGCATTCGATATTTTCCTTTCCGTGTGTTTATTGATTGGGTCGCCAGCGCTTCAACAGCAGCGAGTTGCTGACCACGGAGACCGAGCTCATGGCCATGGCCGCACCCGCGATGACGGGATTCAGCATGCCGATTGCGGCCAGCGGTATACCCAGCGAATTATAGACAAAAGCAAAGAACAGGTTCTGGCGGATTTTCCTGAGTGTCGCGCGCGACAGCGAAATTGCATCGGCGACGCTCATCAAATCGTTGCGGATCAGCGTAATATCCGCCGCCTCGATGGCGACATCGGAACCCGCGCCGATGGCGAAGCTGACATCGGCGGCGGCCAGCGCCGGCGCATCGTTGATGCCGTCACCGACCATGCCGGTGATCGTGCCGCTTTCTTTCAGTTTTTTGACCGCTGCCGCCTTGTCCTGCGGCAGCACTTCGGCGCGGTAGGTGGTAATGCCGGTACGTTTGGCGATGGCGGCGGCGGTTAATGCATTATCGCCGGTAAGCATGACCACTTCGATGCCCATTGCCTGCAGACGCTGCACGGCTTTGAGCGAGGTGTCGCGCAGACGATCAGCGATGGCGAGATAACCCAGAATCCGGGCGTTATCATGGTCCAGCGCAGCAACGCCGATCACCGTTTTGCCTTCGGATTGCAACGCCGTGATTTTATCGTCATCCAGGGTTGCGCCATGCTGCATCAGGAACTGCGGTGAACCAAGCAGATATTGCGTGGTATCAATGCTGGCTTTGATGCCGCTGCCGGTGACGGCTGAGAAATTTGTAGCCGGTTTGAGCGCGACGTTCATTTTTTCCGCGCAATCCATGACGGCGCGGGCGAGCGGATGTTCGGAGCCTTGTTCCAGTGAGGCTGCGATTTGCACGAATGCCTGTTCATCGAGCGCATCGGCGGGAATGATGTCGGTAACCTGCGGCTTGCCTTCGGTCAGCGTGCCGGTTTTGTCGACAATCACGGTCTGGATTTTTTCAGCGTGCTCGAGCGCGGCGGCATTTTTGACCAGCACGCCTGCCTGCGCGCCGCGGCCGGTGCCGACCATGATGGCGGTGGGTGTAGCCAGCCCCAGCGCACACGGGCAGGCAATCACCAGCACAGCGACAGCATTGATCAGCGCGGTGACGAAATCGGCGGTCAGCCACCAGGTGATGCCGAGTGTGACAATGCTGATGACGACCACGACCGGCACAAAGATGCCGGATACAGTGTCGGCCATGCGCTGGATCGGAGCTTTCGAACCCTGCGCTTCTTCAACCAGATGAATAATGGCGGCGAGCTGGGTGTGCGCGCCGACGCTGGTTGCGCGGCATTTGAGTAGTCCCTGCTGATTGATGGTGGCGGCAAAGACTTCCGTGCCGGGCTGCTTACCGACGGGCAGGCTTTCGCCGGTCAGCATGGATTCATTGACACTGGATGCACCGTCGACGACCACACCGTCGACCGGCAGATTTTCGCCTGGCCGCACGATGAAAATATCACCGACTTGCAGGCTGTCGGCGGATACTTCAACAATTTTGCCGTCGCGTTCAATGCGGGCGGTTTTCGGTTGCAGTTTGATCAGCGCCTCGATGGCTTCGGATGTTTTACCCTTGGCGCGCGCTTCCATCAGTTTGCCGAGCAGCACCAGGGTAATGATTGCCGCACTGGCTTCAAAGTAGACATGCTGGTCGAGTGAAAAGACAGTGACGGCCGCGCTGAAAAAATAAGCCATGCTGGTGCCCAGCGCGACCAGAACATCCATATTGGCGCCGCCGCCGCGCAGCGCATGCCATGCGCCGATATAAAAACGCCTGCCGATCCAGAACTGTACCGGCGTCGCCAATAGCCATTGCAGCCAGTGCGGCAGCAGATCCATGCCGTGACCGGTAAACATGCCGGCCATTTGCAGAACCAGTGGCAGCGTGAGCACGACGGAAATCCAGAATAATCGCAGTTCGGCCTGATAGGCGGCCTGGCGGCGCGCTTTCTCTTCGGCATGGCCGGTGTCGCTGATTTCGGTCGCGCCATAACCGGCATCAACCACCGCCGCAATCAACTGGTCGACGGTCATCGTGCCGGGAACAAAACGGACTTTCGCGGTTTCGGTGGCGACATTGACGCTGGCGGTGACGCCGGGCAGTCTGTTCAGCGCTTTCTCGATATGCGCGCCGCAGGCTGCGCAGGTCATTTTGTGCAGCTGCAACTGCACGGTTTGCGGTGTAATGTGGAAACCCGCTTTTTCGATGGCTTCGATCAGCGTGCTGGTTTTGATTTGCCGGTCGTCATAGAGAACGCGCGCTTTTTCGCTGGCGAAATTGACCGCAGCCTCAACGCCGGGCAGTTTGTTCAGGTTTTTTTCGATGCGAGTCGCGCAGGCGGCGCAGGTCATGCCCTCAATGGGTAATTCGATGTGTTTCTGTGTCGCCGTATTCATTGATATCTTTCCTCATGGTGACGGGAATCGGCATGCCGCCCTATCGGTGTGCAAACCAGTAATATTCATCATATGGCGACCGGCGCATGAAAATCAACCATGTTGTGAAGTGTGGTGTTGATATGCTGGCAGGGGTTACTACAGGAATTTGTCGTATTGCAAGACCTGGTACCTCGCCGCATTACACCGATTAAAATTTTAGTTCACGTAGAGAATTTATTTCTTTAGAATTATTATTTAAATAATTTGAAACAATTTTCGATTTTTCTGCAATTATTTTAGACTCGAGAGTCCTAGTAGCGATTTCTTGGGGAGATATTGACAAGTGAGGCGCTATATCTCTAAATCTCTGATGAAAATAGCCAAGTTCTGATGATAGTGATTCTGGGTCGTTTGTTGCTCTATCTAGCACAGTAACATACTCGTTTTTTGATAATAAACGTGCATTATTAATTTTGTCACCAATAGCCAGTGTGTTCTTAATAATGTATTCTTTATCTGAATCTTTTAATAGTTCTAGATTTTTAGATTTTTGTATTTTATTTTGGAAACAATTTTTTACATCAAAATCAAATAATTCAGCCTCAGCAGCATCGATTTCAATTAATGATGATTCCGTATCTATTAGTTTCACTATCAGCATTGCCCCAGAACACTGATGCATTTCTAAAACAAAGCTATTTAGTATGTATTTACTTAATTGAAAGTAAGCTTTGTCAATTTCTTCATTAGCTAACTTAAGTTCAATTTCTTTCTTTGCTATAGCTTCATCTAATAGTGCCTTTTGATATAGCGGAAGAACAGTAAAGTATAGTGTTACGGCTGTTAAAATAAACAAACCAGTTTGAGAGGCATAACTAATACGTTGAAGCCATATATCAAAAATACGATTATATGTTTGGTTCTTCCGGATGCATGATCTTGATATAAATCTTGTTTTATATATTTCTTTTTTTAGCATGCTTTATTTTGTAGAAAAATAAAATAATTGAAAAAACAAAAATCTTGTAATCAACATCTGACCTCGATGCGTCAAGGGCAGAATTAAAAGGTTTTGTGATTCTTAAAAGTTTTTAATTCTGGCTTGCGTACCCTTGACGGCGCACAGTAAAGAACAAGCTCAGAACAGGGTGCAGGCCTCGACCTGCACCCCTGCCAAGCGGCGAGCGTTATTTGCAGGATATAGGAGGGGATAAAAATAGAGTATTTGAAAAATATCGGGATTATTACCCCTGTCATATATCATGTATTTAGATTTTGGTCAGACTGGTGTTCCCCGTATGCGCATGCAGTTTTTGCTCCAGAGAATGGAACTGATTTGTTACTGAGGATAAAGTTTAGAGATGTATTCACATTAATTTGGATTGTGATTTCCTTTTATATTTTTATCACTTGGCCAAGCTGTATATCACTCTATGATGCTTTTAATAAAAATGAGATTTTGTATGCTTTTTATGCAGCGCTTGCAATTTGGAGACTTATTGATCTTGTTATTATAGTGTTCAATCGTTTAATTTTTGGAACTGTACGCCATAGAAATAGATTTAGAGGTGCTCCGTTGAATGAGTCGGAACGGAACCTCGTTACAGTTTTTATAAACTATTTCGAAATAATGATCTGGTTTTCATTATGCTATCTTTGGTTGGGGCATTTTGGTAAACAATTTGAAGTTTCAGTATGCAGTACTAATTTACTTACTCATCAACAAGCTTTTTTTATGAGCTTATCTACTATGACAACTGTTGGTTACGGGACATATGCACCGATTGGTTCGATAGCTCTTTTTTTGGCTTCAATCCAAGCTATGCTTTCATTGGCTTTAGTATCTGGGGTTATTGCTGGAATAATTAGTCGTATGAGTAGTTATGATTCAAAACAACTTGTTTCAAACAAAGATACCAAGGTGGAAGAAAAAGAACAAGCTACTTATGACCATACTTATGCATTACTTGTAAAAAATGGGGAACGGTACTTAAGATCATGGACACCTTTTTTTACATTATTAATTATATGGTTCATATGTAATTTATTTTTTATCTCGTTTTACTAATTACTTATCTCTATTTTTATTTTGGCTGCTATTGATTTGGATGATAGAGGCAACAATTCACGCAATGCCTTTGGTGCGACAGATTTGTAAATAATACGTAACTACTCGCCCCATACTTTATGGGCTTCACCCGCTAACGCTATTTGGATAGCGATAAGTGGATTATATCCCTTGTTGGCCATAGACTGCAGATAGCTTGAAATTCGACAATAGGCATGTGCATATTCACTGGCTCTGAAACAGCCTGAAATTTTTTGAATTACGGGAATTACGGTGACAGTTTACTAAATGGAATTACGGTGACAGTTTACTAAATGCACTATTATGCCATATTGTCAGCATGGCTCGCTTACCTCGTATTGTAATTCCCGGCTATCCACATCATGTGACACAACGTGGTAATCGCCGCGCTCGAACATTCTTTGAGGATGGCGACTACGAGCTTTATGGGGTATTGCTGGGGGAGGCAGCCCGAAAGGCCGAGGCTGAGATTTGGTGTTACTCCCTGATGCCCACATGTGCATATCATTATTGTTCCTTCAGATGAATTTAGTGGCTCATGCTGGTGGTGCATTTGATAGCGGGGAAGTCGTAGTTGGCCCAAACCCCTCAGGCCCTGAATTCCATGTTCTTCCTAACTTATGGCGCCTCGATTTTGAAGATGATAGAGAACTGGAAATTAGTTTAGAAGATTTAATACTTCATGTAAAAGAAAATGTCCGTAACACTCAAAATGACATATTGAATAGATTATTAACTGTCGAAGCACGGCAGGCTGTTATTGACCGTAGAGGATTCTAAGTGAAGTGTAATTCAAGTTATACGCTAACAATGCGGCCCAGTCGGACGCCAAAAAGCGGCGCCGCTGGCCTCAAACGTTATCGTTATGTGTCTTGACTACCCTTATCGATAGGGGTATGGTAATACCAAAATCCAATCGATAGGTGTTGCCATGACTTCAGTAACCGTTT
>CAZXBP010000117.1:0-9304 GCA_964639015.1 uncultured Nitrosomonas sp. | reverse complement strand
ATTCGTTGTAATAACGCGTTATTACGCCTCATTGTGCCTTGCCAAAAATAAAAATAAACGCACTTTAAACCCCATTCAACGGAGGCTTTTAGGTTAAATCCTTACGGAAATTAGCGTTCAAACAATAAGCCCATTTGCTTGTCTGTCAGCGCATTCAAAATAGACAATCCTTTCTGTGATTTTCCCCACGTCAGACAGAAATGCGGGGAGTCAGGGTTGTTTCAGGAAGCAAAAAGAGAGAATAAAAACTGGTATAAATCAATTTTGACTGTTATGCTCATGATCAGTTAAATGATAACTATCTGCTTATAAGAATAAAAAAATTAATCTCCATGTTACCAATACCACAGCGCGAAGAAAAAGAAAAAAATGGAAGCTGCCGATCTTAAAATTCTGCTCGTCGACGACGACACATTTATACTGAAGCTGCTGACCAGAATGCTCGTCAATCATGGTTTTAAATCAATAGCGGCTTGTGATAACGGACCTGATGCGCTTAAAAAGATCGATCATCCCCAAACGCGTCCTGATTTGATTCTGCTGGATCTCAATATGCCGGACATGGATGGCATTGAGTTTGTAAGGTATCTGGTTGACAGGCATTATCAAGGCAGCCTGGTACTTGTCAGCGGAGAAGACGAGCGCATGCTGAAAACAGCAGAAAAGCTGGTGCATGCGCATCAGATAACAATGCTGGGATATCTCCATAAGCCGGTCAGTCCGGACAAACTGGTTAATCTGATAAAAAAATGGGCACCACCGGAGGGAAATCATCCGGTGCCTTCAACGGCTAAAAAGAACTATGATGCCGCGGCTTTGAAAAACGCAATTTCCAATCGTGAACTGATAAATTACTATCAACCCAAAGTAGCCGTGAAGACCGGCGCAGTAACTGGCGCTGAAACACTGGTGCGTTGGCAGCATCCAACCGATGGATTGGTATTTCCGGATCAGTTTATCAAAACGGCAGAGCAGGAGGGACTGATCAACGATCTGACTACTTTGGTATTGAGTCAGGCGCTGACGCAGGCCAGAATCTGGCATGAAAGTGGTTACGCGTTGCGGGTGGCGATCAATGTTTCCATGGATAATCTGGCATCGTTGAATTTCCAGGATCTTGTCGTCAATCTTGCTATTGACAACGGTCTCTCGCCGCAAAACATTGTGCTTGAAGTGACTGAAAGTCAGTTGATGAGCGCAGATACACGGGTACCCCTGGAAATTCTGACGCGATTACGGCTCAAACGTTTTCATTTATCGATTGATGACTTCGGCACCGGGCATTCGTCAATGGCGCAGTTGCGCGATATTCCTTTTGATGAGCTCAAGATTGATCAAGGCTTTGTACACCGCGCCTGGGCCGATGAAACATTGCGTGCAATCTATGATGCAAGCCTTTCCATGGCTAAACAGTTGGGTATGGAAGTTGTCGCGGAAGGTGTTGCAGATGAAAAAGATTGGTTTTTTTTGCAGCAGACAGGCTGTGACTATGCGCAGGGTAATTTTGTATCCAAACCGTTACTGGCGGGTGACTTTGTGTCGTGGATGCATGTGTGGGCCGATCGGGTGCGACAAGGTGGACTGCTCAACGATTCCACCTAGGAGCCTGTCGGACTTAGGTAATTCACGCCGCAGAAATGGGTTGGTGAATACAAAAAAACAGCATAAAGATACATGATATGGAGAATTCCATTTGGTTTATGAAGTTTCATGATGCCAAATCCCATGTTTGTTTCATTTTTTGTCCTATCCGACAGGCTCCTGGTGCACTGTCAAGCTGTTTGCAAAAAATTTCCGTACATATCAAACATGTGCTGCGTCAGCATTGGTTGCTTGCAGTTCGTTTTGTGTAGACGGGAATAAAGAATCTATTGTCGAGTCCATGCGAGTCTGTCGAACACAAAACTAATCTACTGCGGCATTGGGATAGCGGGCTCATATTTCCTCAATTTTTCGTTACATAGCCTTGCTATGTGCCTTAAACCTCAATTGATCGTTATCCGCAATGACTAACGATATGAATAAATAGAACAACCTGAGCAATACCGGCTCATTCTAATGGTGAATCACACTATGGTATTTATAGCACGCCGATTTTTAATTCCGGCGGCATTGCAATTCGTTGTAATAACGCGTTATTACGGCCTTGCCGGAAATAAAAATCAACGTACTCTAAATCCAATACAACTGAGGTTTTTAGGTTAAAATCGAAAAAATCCGAATTCACTCTCCGACTCGGCTCGTTACACGATTGTTTAAGTTCGATTGACTCCTGGGCGAGGGGTAACTATATCCTGGTCGCTATCTGAAAATACCGCGACCTGGTTTCTGCCACCTTCTTTGGCCTGATATAAGGCCATATCCGCCCTGGCAAGCAATAGTGTGCCAATGGACTCGCAATTCGGTGCTTCCTGTGACGGAGATATGCCCGCGCTTTGCAGATTGGCCATGCCAATCGAAATGGACACTTGGAATTGTCCGTCCTGGAAATCGTGCAAATTCGAGTAGACCGACTGGCGCAAACGCTCGGCTATTTCGTGAGCGGATTGCAGTGATGTCGCCGGGAGGACAACCACAAATTCTTCTCCGCCGTAGCGGGCCACAATGTCGCAGGCGCGTACCTGCGTTTTTATCAGGCTGGCTATGCGTACTAAAACATCATCGCCTATCTGATGACCATAGGTGTCATTGATGCGTTTGAAATAATCCACATCAAGAAACATACACACCAGATCATCTTTCCAGCGCAGATTGCGTGCAATTTCGTCCTTTAAGCGCAGATCAAAGTAACGGCGATTATAAACCCGGGTCAGCACGTCCTGATAGCTGATTTCCTTGAGCCGTTGTTGATTGAGACAGTTTTCGATGGCAACTGCTATCATGGTCGATAATTTCTGCAGAAAAAACGTACCAATGCCTTGCGGATACCGTTTTGTGTCATGACTCAGGAGCAGTAACGCGCCGATAATACGTTTTCTGCGCGTCAACGGAAGGTATGCGGCGCTTTTGAAAAGTGTTTTGCTTTTCAGGTCAGCGATCATCCAGTGATATTTTTCAAGGACATCGGTACCTGTTAATGATGCTTTGTGTAACGTACCAATGATTCTGGAATCCTGAGCAATATCAAGTATCCGCAATCTGTTTTCATAGTTCGCCCGGGATTTTTCATCCTGATCGAAGAACAGGTGTGCCGCATCCTTATGCTGATCAATGAGGCAGAGTACAACATCCTGTAACTGAAAGCGCACCTTCAGTTGCGACAACAATAAATAGCGCAGCTCCGCCGGCGTGTTCGCATCGATAATTTCAAAACCGAAAGCCTCGTATTGTGCCAGTTTTTTTTCGTTATCCCTGGCATGCCTGATCAAATCGTCGAGTTTGGTTTGCAGCAAAGGGTTTTTGATATGACCGGGGATGTTCATGATATATATTGCCAATAAAACAGACTTATTGTCGCATATTCATCAGATGCTTAACATCGATTTCACTGAATAGTCAACAATCGTACATGGATCTTTTCTGCAGCATTTGAACAATCCACCAGATCGCCAGCGCTGCTATCAAATGCTTCAGGGTGTGACCGCTGATCAGCTGTCCCAGAGAGAAAATCAGCTGATCAAATGCTTCAGCCGCTTTTGCCAGTGCGTA
The DNA here is from genome assembly GCA_964639015.1 of uncultured Nitrosomonas sp. Classification (GTDB taxonomy): domain Bacteria; phylum Pseudomonadota; class Gammaproteobacteria; order Burkholderiales; family Nitrosomonadaceae; genus Nitrosomonas. Next base: position 5,656 of record CAZXBP010000117.1, on the reverse strand, counting down.
AAGCCCCATGGCCTTGAGTACCATGTTGCCGTGCGTATAAGCTGCGGGCAGCATCAGATTCATGAGTGCTATGAGTAATAATGAATAAAACTGTATAACGATATAAAAGTTCAGATTCCCGATACCTTGCTGCTCGCTCCAATACCAGTACAATACACTTGCTGCTCCTATTGACATGAGCACCGGTAACAAATGTAATCCGAGTCTGGGACTGACGCGTTCAGACAGCGTAGCGGCAAGCAGCGCCATAATGCCTATAGCGATAGGCAGGCGATCCCAGAGCAGCGTGGCATTATCGGGGCACCAATGGTAGCCGGCTGATCCCAGTGCTGTCATGACAATACTGAGAAAAAAAATCCGGTACGGCCACACTTCCGCGGCAGTTCTGAACGGTTGCCGATTAATTCCATGTCCGCCGTTTGGTGCATGTCGGAGGTATATCAGACCTGCGATTCCGCTGGACAAAATGGCAAGGTTGGAAGCTACGTTCATGAAATTGGGAATGCCAAGCAACGGACGTTGATCAGCGAATCCATGGTAATCATGGGGTTGTGCAATCGGCGGCAGGGCAGCTGCGATCAGTATGACAAGAGCAGAAAATGCGCCTAGAAAATATAACCGTTGCAGTGTTCTTCGATTCGGTTTGTTTAATTCCTTTTGATGATCGGTTTCAGTCATACATCCGCCCGACAGCATCATGTACATTATTGACGGCGATGATTTCCATACCGGAGATAGGGTGTTTGGGTTTGTTCGCCTGTGGAATGATGGCGCGGGTGAATCCGAGTTTGGCGGCTTCCTTTAATCGTTCCTGTCCACGCTGAACAGGGCGGACTTCGCCCGCGAGCCCAACTTCGCCGATAACCACCATTTTTTCCGCCAAAGCTTTGTTTTTCAACGACGAAACAATGGCCAGCAATATGGCCAGATCCGCGCCGGGTTCTGTAATTTTGACGCCACCGACAGCGTTAACGAAAACATCCTGGTCAAAACAGGGAATGCCGGCATGACGATGCAGCACGGCCAGCAACATGGCCAGCCGGTTTTGTTCCAGACCAACGCATAAACGTTTGGAATGCGGTGCGCGTGCCTCATCGACAAGGGCCTGTATTTCAACCAGCAGCGGACGTGTGCCTTCCTGCGTTACCATGACACACGAGCCGGCTACCTGACCACCATGATGCGACAGAAATAACGCCGATGGATTTTTGACTTCGCGCAGTCCCTTCTCGCTCATGGCAAAGACACCCAGTTCATTCACCGCGCCAAAACGGTTCTTGAAAGCGCGGATCAGGCGGAAGCTTGAATGCATGTCGCCTTCGAAATACAAAACGGTATCAACCATATGCTCGAGTACGCGAGGTCCCGCCAAGGCACCTTCTTTCGTAACATGACCGATGAGTATAATTGCAGTGCCGCTGGATTTGGCCTGCCGCGTGAGTTGTGCGGCGCATTCGCGCACTTGCGCGACAGAACCGGGTGCGGACTGAAGTGATTCTGAATAAATCGTTTGAATCGAGTCAATTACAGCCACGCGTGGTTGATATTCATTCAACGTTTGCTGTATTTTTTCCAGCTGTATTTCTGCGAAGAGTGGTACCGATTGAACATTAAGCGCAAGCCTTCTGGCACGAAGCGCCACCTGCTGGGCGGATTCTTCACCGCTGATATACAGCACTTTGCAGTTAGTGGACATATGCGCCAGTGCTTGCAGCAACAACGTGGATTTTCCGATACCCGGATCGCCGCCGATCAGCACCACCCCGCCGCGCACCATGCCGCCGCCGAGCACGCGGTCCAATTCGGAAATGCCGGTGGAATAGCGCGGTTCTTCCTGCGTTTCAATATCACTCAGGTTTTGTAGCTGATCAGTATCGGATACCGGACTGAAACGCGATAGTTCTTTTCCTGTCACGGTTTCAACAAGCGTATTCCATGACTGACAGTGCGGACACTGACCCTGCCATTTTAAAGTTTGTCCGCCGCATTCGGTGCATACATAGACTGATTTTTGTTTAACCATCAGCAATCCGCCAGGCAATAGGGAAATAGTGAGCTAAGCCTGTATGTCCTTATAAATTTCCGCCATTTTGAATGATTTACCCTGTGCATCCTTGGCGGAAAGCGCCGGTTCCCCGTCAACAGGCCAGTCAATGGCGAGAGTGGGATCGTTCCAGATAATGCAGCGCTCATGTTCAGGCGCCCAATAATCGGTAGTCTGGTACAGAAATTCGGCATAATCCGAAACCACGACAAAACCGTGCGCAAATCCTTCCGGTATCCAGAGCTGCTTTTTGTTCTCGGCGCTTAGTATCTCGCCCACCGATTGACCAAAAGTCGGCGAAGAATGGCGCAGATCAACGGCTACATCGTATACTTCGCCCGCGACGACGCGCACGAGTTTGCCTTGCGGTTGCCTTATTTGATAATGCAGGCCGCGCAATACATTTTTCATCGAGCGGGAGTGATTGTTTTGTACGAAAGCTACATGCCTGCCGATGATCTGATCAAATTGCCGCTGATTGAAGCTTTCATAGAAAAAACCGCGCGTGTCGCCAAAAACTTTGGGTTGCAGGAGATAAACATCGGGTATTGCCAGTTGTGTCGCATTCATGCTTACAGGCTCTTTAATGTTTGCGCTTGAGGACTTGCAGCAGATACTGGCCGTAACCGTTCCTGGCCAGAGGCATTGCGAGCGCCTCCAGCTGCGCGGCGTCAATCCAGCCCTGATGGAAAGCAATTTCTTCCGGACAGGCAATTTTCAATCCCTGCCTGTGTTCTATCGTCGCTACAAAATGACTCGCTTCGAGCAGTGACTCATGCGTTCCGGTATCCAGCCAGGCATAACCGCGCCCCATGATTTCAACATTCAGCGTTGAATGCTCCATATAAATCCGGTTTACGTCCGTGATTTCCAGTTCATTGCGATGCGAAGGTTTAATGCTTTTGGCGTAATCAACAACATTGCGGTCATAAAAATATAATCCGGTTACTGCATAGTTCGATTTCGGATTCAACGGTTTTTCTTCCAGACTCAGTACCTGACCCTGCGGATCAAATTCCACTACGCCGTAACGTTCGGGATCCTGGACATGGTAGGCGAAAACACTGGCGCCGGAATTTTTCTGCATGGCGTTGGACAGCAAGTGGCAAAAATCATGGCCGTAGAAAATATTGTCGCCCAATACAAGCGCTGAACAATCATTACCAATGAAAGTCTCGCCAATGAGAAAAGCCTGCGCCAGCCCGCCCGGTTCGGGTTGAACCGCATAAGCGATATGCAATCCCCATTGATGTCCGTCACCAAGCAGCAGTTCATAATCGGCGATATCCTGCGGTGTTGATATAATCAGCAGATCGCGCATACCGGCAAGCATCAATGTGCTGAGGGGGTAATAAACCATGGGCTTGTCGAAAACCGGTAATAGCTGCTTGGAAACAGCCTTGGTCACCGGGTAAAGTCTTGTCCCTGAACCACCGGCAAGCACAATTCCTTTTCTGTGCGGCGCGTATTGTTGAATATTATTTTCTTTGATCTGTTTTATTGATTGCATCACTTCTATTCCGTTAAATCAGAATTGTGCGGCAGGGTATTCGGGCAGATGTTAATTCAGACGCGCGTGCCGGATGTTGGTCAAAATAAGCAGCATGGAATGACTCAGCTGACTGATTAAGTGAAATTCGCATTGTACTATATTAACTTGCAGCAAGAATCGCTGCTTCTGACTTAAAATAATGTCTCACAATGAGAGACATTAAATAAATCGCAGGTTCATGATTCAAGCACACTATTACCGACGTCTTGTAAGAATGATGGCAGCCTGCAGGCATTCTTTTTTCCGGGCCTTGCCGGCCATGATGATCATGGCGGCGACAATAGCCTTCCTGCCGATACAGATTCAGCGCATCCTGCACGCCGTTTTTACCGAACAGGATGAATCACGCACGCAAACGGCAATGCTCGTCTTTGTTGTGCTTGTCATCATTTACAGTGTTTCCGGTTATGTCGGTCAGTACTGGATGAGAAAAGCAGAAACTCAACTCGGTATGCAATTGAACAACGCATTGTTTGGCAAATTGCTTTATCTGCCTGTACGGCATTATCAGCCCTCAAGCGACAATGATGCCGCTCAGGCGGCATTACTCCATGTCCGGTCGATATCGAAGACAAGCATGCAAACACTGACTGTATTGATACGGGATACGCTTGCCGTTGCAGGGCTGATTGCATGCCTTTTTTATTTGAACAGGGAAATTGCGATACTGATTTGCCTGCTGATTCCTTTTGTCTTTCTGATGCTTCAGCTTACAACCGGTCAACAAACGCGCTATCCTGATACCGGTATGCAAAATGCCGAGCCCGATAATACCGGACTGGGTAGTCGCCTGCGCCAATGTCTTGAGAATTTTCGCTATATTCAATTATTCGGCGGACAGCAGCAGGAATGCCGGTACCTCGACAGCACCGCGCAATCCATTCTGAACAGTGATAATCAACAAAACGACTATAAGGCGTTCGTTGCAATGCTCGGTCAGTTATTGATTGTCCTGATTGGCATAGCGATGACTTATTTGCTGATGCAACAGGTTATTGACAATACTTTATCAATTGACCAGGCCGGTGCTTTTATCGCCATCATGCTGTTGCTGATAATGCCCGTCAGTCGTCTGGCCGGTGTATCCCATGCACCTCGGTTGATGCAGCGACAACTGGAACAATTCTTTTCATTGCTTGATCTTCCGGCAGTATCGGCCAATGGCGCTGTCAGCTTGACTGAAGTACGCGGAGAATTAACCCTGAATCAGGTGAGTGTGCGATGTGGTGAAAAGGCTTCCTGCCGACCGTATACGCTCGATCTGATCATCAACGCAGGGGAAACGGTCGCCCTGGTTGTTGATGACAGCGCCGCAAGATTGCTGCTCATGGATTTACTGCTGGGTTTCAGTCCGCCCGCAACGGGTGAAATAAAACTGGATGGTCACACTTACGGTGAAATCAGACGCTGCGATTTGTTTGCGCAGTTTGCCGTCATTTCCGGTATTCCGGTTATTCTCAGCGATCGCATTGCCGGCAATATTGCTTATGGCGATACCGGGTGCGCGCATGAAGCGCGCATAATGCAGGCAATCCAGGCAACCGGGGTCGCGGGTTTTGTGCGTGACATGCCGGAGGGGTTGCAGACACGAATCGATGACAGTGGTGCGAGCCTGACGCGCAAGCAATGGCAGCTTGTTGCTGTCGCACGGGCATCTCTGAGGAATCCACCGATCCTGATCATCGATGATCTCTGGCCGCGGCATGTTCAGGAATTGACTGACGACGTATTTAAAGCGCTTACAGAAGTGATGCGGAACCGAACAACGATTTTGCTGCTACCGGTTATGCCGGCCTGCCGGGAAGGCATTGACCGGATTCTGCTGCTCGAAACAGGGGAAATGGTTATTCTCGGCGAGCAGCGTAACTCCCAACCATGAGACGTTAAATGTCGGAATATTTTACACGCATCGCGCGTAAAAAGCCGGAGCAGGCGGAGATTGGGTCGGGGTGATGGACGCAATCCCATCACCCCGACCCAATCGCTTCTATATTTCCAAGGTGAGTGGGTAGATACTCTGTCTTCTGTCAAACCAAATTTACGTATTAGCGACCTCCATT
>CAZXBP010000116.1:0-9346 GCA_964639015.1 uncultured Nitrosomonas sp. | reverse complement strand
TTCAGGTTGTTCCATTTATTCATACCGTTAGTCATCGCGGATAACGGTCAACTGAAGTTTTTAGGTTTAATTAAGCATTGTGAATCGCCGCAAACAGTGCTGTTGAAACTACCATGTACAGGATTTAAATTACTGAATTTTTTCCGAGAAAACCGGCAAAAACCGGTTTCCTGACAAGTCGCACTGATCACACAGACTGGATTTTGCAGCGTTTACAGATGCCGTGTAATTCCAGTTGTTTATGCGTCAGCAAAAAACCCGTATTCCGAATGCTGTGTTCCAGTTCTTCGATAATCGTTTTTTTGATACCGACTTCCTTGACGCTGCCGCAGCGATCACAAATCAGGAATTGCGGCATTTCATGCTGGTGATTGCACGCAATATGTGAACATGAAATGTATTGACTCGCTGTTTCGAGTTTATGCACGAGTTTCTCTTTGATCAAGAAATCCAGCATGCGGTAAACCGACATTACCGGCAACGATTCCTGAAACTGTTCTTTGTACCGCTCTACAATATCGTATGCGGAAAGCGGCAAAGCGGAATTTAACAGAACCATTAACACTTTCTTGCGCTTGTTGGTCAGCTTGTTACCCGTCGACGCACATGTTGCCTGGGATTTTTCGATAATTTTTTCGATATCTGCCGTCATTATTTCGTTTACGGTAATAAAAAATGATAAGTTTTTTGAATACAGATAAATAGTATTCGTAGTATATATAACTCTTTATAACTCTTGCATGTCAAAACTCGGTTCTTTATCTTTAACCTAAAAACCTCGTCTGAATGGGATTCAGAGTGCGTGAATTTTTATTTCCAACAAGACGCGATGAGGCGTAATAACGCGTTATTACAACGAATTGCAACACAGCCGGAATTAAAAAGCAGCGTGCTATAAATACCATAGTGTGACTCACCATTTGAATGAACGGGTATTGTTCAGGTTGTTCTATTCATTCCGTTAGTTATTGCGGATAACGATCAACTGAGGTTTTTAGGTTTAATACAGTGAAACATGAACTTATGTCTCATTAAATTCATAATCCGCCTTCTTTACAAGCCATCGCACTACCATCTACTCACTAAATAAACCATTACCGGCGAATATTCAAATACAACGTACGGCTGTTTAATACATGCCTATTCAGCAGGAAAAATCCAGCGTTAATAATAATCTTGTTTCATCTGTATTCAATGCCGGTGAGCGGTGAACAACGCCGGGATCGCTGTTTTCACCCCAGGCATCGCCTTTAAACAAGGCGATGTCACCCGGGCTTAATCGCCGGACAAAATCAGTACATGCCGGTTTTTCATTATATGCTTCAAGCATTTCCGGACTGACTGCCCGGCTATCGAGCCACTCGGTTCCTTTCCCGGAATAGGTCGTAATTAAGCGGCATGGCACTTTATCGGTGTGAAAACGCGGACACATTGCCTTGTTCAACATGCACAGCCTGAAACCAACTTGCTCAAGCCCGAACAAGTCGACGAACATTTCCGTCACCATAAGCACATCATCAATAAAGCATTGACGGCAGCGATGCTGTGGCAGTGATTCACTTAACAGGCCGACTGACCGATTTAACGACATTGCCTCTGTGATTCTGAGATCCTGATAAATCTGCTGCAGAAAAGCAACATATTCCTGAACATCTGTGTTCATTGCACGTTTATAAATACACAACTTGATTTGCGTATCAAAGATTCGCGTCAATATATCCGGCGCATCCCCTGACAGGCTTATTTGCGGCGCATACCGTGAATGACGTGCCACATGTCCGTTGATTGCAGATGCGACTTCCATCTACTGTACCTGCCAGACAGGAAACGGATCCTGCAACACAGCCCAGTTTGCTTCGCCTGCGTCAAGCTCTGCATCGGTCAACAGGCACTCATCCAGCCATTGATGCAAAGCGTGCTGATCAAGGTTCTGTCCGATAAAAACCAGCTCCTGTCGCCGATCGCCATAGGGTTCCTGCCATTTTTCCATGATCGACTGAATATCGGTCGTATCTTGCGGCCATTCACTTCTCGGTACTGCCTTCCAGAACAGTCCGGCATAGCCGTAACGCGCAATACCACCTGCCTGGCTCCACTGTCCTGCATAACCCGGTCGTGTTGCCAGCCAGAAAAAACCTTTGGAGCGAAGCAACTTTCCTTCCGTTCCCCAGGGCTGATGCAAAAAATCATAAAAACGCTGTGGATGGAATGGCTTTCTGGCTGTATAGACAAAACTGCCGATACCATATTCTTCAGTTTCGGGAATATGCTCACCACGCATTTCTTTTAACCAGCCTGGCGCTCGTTGTGCCTCCTCAAAACTGAACTTTGCGGTGTTCAGGATTTTAGAAAGCTCTACCTGTCCATTTTCGATAGCAATGATTTCCGCCTGTGTATTCAAGCAGCACAGAACAGCGTGTAATTTCCTTAATTCTTCTGGATTTACCAGATCGGTTTTGTTGATCAGAATCACATCGCTGAATTCCACCTGATCGATCAACAGATCGGCGACGCTGCGTTCGTCGTCCTCCCCCAAACTTTCGCCGGTTTCCTGCAGCATTTGGGCCTGTTCATAATCACGCAGAAAATTGACTGCGTCGATCACGGTTACCATCGTATCGAGACGCGCGATTTCAGACAATCCGATGCCGTTATCGTCAGCAAATGTAAACGTTTCCGCGATCGGTAACGGTTCCGATATTCCTGTTGATTCTATGACCAGATAATCAAATCTTTTCTCACTGGCAAGCTTTCGCACCGCAATTAACAGATCCTCGCGTAATGTGCAGCAGATGCAGCCATTGCTGAACTCAATCAGCTTCTCCTCGGAGCGGTTCAATGAAACCTCCTTTTCGAGGATGGCTGCATCAATATTGATTTCACTCATATCATTGACAATGACAGCGACACGCAGCCCTTGCCGGTTCTTCAGAAGATGATGCAGAACGGTTGTTTTACCTGCACCCAGAAACCCGGAAAGTACAGTTACCGGTAGACGATTGTTTTGCTCGGTATACATTAATTTAGGCTTAACTTTGTATTTCATATTGTATTGATTTCAGCTATGATATAACATATCATTTCGTAAATACAATGTTTCCTGATGATTATTTCTGTTGATGAATTTTTCTGTAGTTTGAATTGTTTTGTGCTTACCGCTTAGCGCTCGCACTCTAAAAAATCAGGTTTTATCATACCTTGGTCTGCCTTCTCCAGCGAAGCAAGATACTGATACCTAATTTTAGAATGCAGAAAGTATAGAAAATATATAGATTTATCGCGCCTCGGAAAGCAAAGCCATTATTTGAAGCATGTTTCTGAACTGAAACAATCCCCTTCCCCTTAAGCAGTCAGAAATCGGCTTTGACAAACTCGAGGCGCTTTTTTAACAAAACCGTGTCATTACCCTGAAATTAAACAAGCAACGCATCAACACATACTTACTTACTACATACCGCGATTTATATACCTGAACAATGCAGAACACAGTGACAACAGATACGACAATCACAACGCTCTTTCGAGAATCGACTATACGCGCAAAATGCTTCTGTTCATGCCGCACATAGCGATCACGCTGATTCTGATGCTGATCATGGCAACCAATATTAACGTCCTGGCGGAAGATACAATCCTTGAACCGGTACATCGCAAGACATCTTCCAAAGCTGACGGAGATAATTCCGTGATTCAGCTTGCGCCGATCAACATTATTGGCGTCACACCGGAACAGACACCAGAGCCGAACACCAGCATACTCAGTGGTCGTTCACTGCAATTGCGGCAAAGCGACACGCTGGGCCAGACGCTAAACGAGGAACTGGGCATCAGCAATGCGTCTTTCGGACCCGGTGTCGGCATACCGGTCATCCGCGGATTGACAGGCTCTCGCGTGCGTATTCTGCAAAACGGTATCGGTACGCATGATGGCAGTAGCCTCAGCCCCGACCATGCGCTTGCAATGGACACGCTGTTTGCGCACGAAATAAAAGTGCTGCGCGGCCCTGAAATCATTCGTTACGGCGGGAATGCAATCGGTGGCGTTGTCGACGTCAGTGACGGCCGCATACCGGAGCGGCGTGCAAAGAAAGCCATCAGCGGCACCGCCGAAAGCCGTTACGACACCAATGCAAACGGCACGCACTCGGCTTTTACATTAAATACGGGGAAAGGCAGTATTGCGTTCAACCTGGGCGGTTTTTTTCGCGACCGCAATAATATCCGGATTCCCGACAAGGCCATCGACGAAACCTTTGCGACGCAGCAACTGGGACTGACGGAAATAGCCAACGCCAGCGGCAAAATACCGAATACCGATAGTCAAGCCTCTGGCGGTTTTACCGGCATTTCGTGGCTGGGTGATCAGGCTATGGCGGGCATGTCGGTCAGCCATACAGACAATCGATATGGCATACCCAGAGGCAGTCATCAGCTTGATCCCAACCACTTGGATGGTCTGGAAACAATACTGCCGAGGCTTGACGATCTGACGGGATTTGAAGACATTTTCGGCCAACAGGCTTTGTTTCCCAATGTCCGTATCAATATGCGGCAAACGCGCTACGATTTTAAATCCGAATGGTACGAACCGATACGCGGCATTGACAGCATCAGTTTCCGCTACGGACTCATCGATTACGGACATACCGAATTCGAAGGCGGATCACCGTTTACCCGCTTTAAAAATGACGTCGGCGAAGGCCGTCTGGAAATACAACAGAGTCTATTGCGCAATCTCAACAGCACCTATGGTGTACAGTGGATCGATCGGAAGTTCTCGGCACTCGGCGTTGAAACGTTTGTGCCGAAAACCAGACAACTGTCACTCGGTTTTTACACCACACAAACGTACACCTGGAACAATTGGACGCTGCAAGGCGGCGTCAGGTTCGAACATGCCCGCGCCAATCCCGCGGCAACCGAACTGAGGCTGCGCGGCAGTGCCCTGCCACCGGTGTCGTTACCGGGCTCGGTTGATTATCAGGCTGTATCCGCTTCCACAGCCGTGCAATGGAATCCGCGTCAGGATGTCACAGCCAAACTGACTTTTAGCCACGGTGAACGTCCGCCGGATATCCAGGAGCTGTTTGCATTCGGTCCGCATCTGTCCACGCGCAGCTTCGAGATCGGTAATGTGCAGTTAAAAAATGAAACCGTAAACATGGCCGACCTGGGTTTTGAATGGAAAACCGAACGATTCAGTGCGCGGATTAATGGTTACTATAACCGCACAGATGATTTTATTTTTCTGCGCAACACCGGTCTGGTTTATGAGGTAGACAACGAAGTCATACGCCAGCGCTGTGTCAGCGCGGCGGAATGTGTGTCGGTTTTTGCCTACGGCCAGCGCAGCGCAGAATTCATCGGCTATGAATCCCGAGTCGACGCTACACTTTACCAATTACCCTACGGCAACCTGTCGCTGTCGCTGTTTTCTGACTATGTACGCGGCCGCTTTGTTAATGGCGATCGCGACGACGTACCCCGCATGCCGCCATTGCGCTATGGCGCCGAACTGGGATTCGGTAATCCGGTCTGGAACACCGCATTGCGTTTTACCCGTGCCGAAGCGCAGCGCCATCCCGGCCAGAACGAAACACCGACGAACAGTTATCACTTATTGACGGCATCGGCAGATTATCAACTCAAAGCAAATCAATGGGGGGATTTATGGTTATTTGCAAAAGGCTACAATCTGCTCAACGAGGAAATTCGCAATTCTGTTTCGTTTTTGCGCAATTTTGCGCCGGAACCGGGCCGCAGCTTCATTTTTGGCGTACGCGCCACATTTTAGTATGGCCATGCGATTCGCAGCACAACCAGACCAATTGAAACTTCGATTACCTTTCTACAAAGCCGGCTATTTCTGCGCCCTTTTGATCACCACCCTGTGGACGAGTCAGTCGGTTTTTGCGCAACATCTGGATATCGAAGTCTGGGGTCAGGGCAACGCCTTGTTTGCTGGATTTTGCCGCACGTCCGGCGCAATCGGCTGCAATCTGAACGGTCTAACGGATACACTGGGACTGCCGACCGGCACGCTGCCGGTTGAAGCGATCACTAACAAACTCATTTTTCCGGTCGACTTTGGCGATCTGACCGGCGGTAATTTCAGCACCCGGAACCCGGGTTTCCAGTCTATTCGCAATGCACTGTTGCCCAACGAACTACTTAGTTATCGCGCATTAGGCAGGCTGAAATACTGGGATACTGCCGTATCCGCCTGGCACGATGCGCCGCAGCATGTACAAATCCGTTTATTCGGCGGGCTCGAAGCAAGCGCCGAGGTACTCAGCGATTACGCTCAGTGCGCCGGGCAACTGCTGTGTTTCAGCGAAAACAGCTTCGGTATCGACGGCAGCACGGTTTTTACGGGAAGCGGCATACAAGGCAATCCTGAACTGGTTGTCGATATCACCAGCACCAGTGGTATTTTACATACGCACCTGAGCTTCTTTCTGGAAAGCCCTGATGGCGAAACCGGCGGCCCAAGCGGCGCCTATTTAATTGAAATGCAATTGATTTCCACTGCGCGTTTTTTTCCGTCAGATCCATTCCTGGTGCTGCTGAACGCAGGGCTTGAATCCAGTGAATTCGGTGCTGCTTTACTCGCGCTGACAGGAGAACCGGCGAGCGGCGAGCTGCCGCGACAATCCGAACTTCCAGTATCGATTCCCGGTGATGTGGACCTGGACGGTGATGTTGACCGAATTGATGTCGCATTGATTCTTCTGGCCGCTCAGAACACGGAAGCGCTCAGCGCAGTCAATGCGGCCTTCGACGTCGACGGAGACGGCTTCATTACGCGCGCCGATGCGCTGCTGGCAAAAGCGTTATGTACGTTGAGACTTTGCAATATTCCGGTTGAAGCGCCGGCTACGGCGCTAAATGTGGCGGCAACATACGATCGCGCTTCAGGTATTTTGAGTCTGAACGACATACACGCGGATGGCAGACATTACCGTGCGCAGCTGGAAAAACGGGACGACAGGACGTTCACTCTGAGCATGCTGCAACCCGATACATCCCGCTACGCAACACCGGCTCAGTATGACGCGTCAACGGGCATGCTTGAAATCCCTGCTATTTTTATTGACGGAAAATCCTACCGGGTAAGCATGAAAAGCGCCGGAGAATCGACATTTATGATCACGCATCTGGAGGAAATCAATACATTATCGATTCCGGCAGATTGATAACAACAAACTGACGAGGACCGGAACATACGGATCAACGTTTCAGCGCATAAAACTACGACAACAATTTATTCGAGAGGAAATAACATGTTAAAACAATGGATACTTATTTTTATAACCGCAGCATTAAGCGTATTGATTTCAACTGCGATCGCAGCAGAAGACGATGATGATAACGAACTGCACGCTGGAGATATACAACCGTGGCGCATCGGTGCGGAAATTTTTGTCAACAGCACGCTGTTTGAAACTGATTTTGGAGACCTCGGTGGTGGCCCGTTTGCTACCGATGACCCCGGTGTCGATGTTAATGTTCAGCAAGGCGCCTTTACACCGGGCAATTGGCTGCGCTTCCAGCCTGTCGGCCAGTTGCTGTACTGGAACGGCACACAATGGAGCGAAACAACACCCAACGGAGAAAGAATCGAAGTCACCGATGCGCTGAGTAACACGATTTCATTCCGCGCCGGCGGCGTCGGTGAAACTGCCGGCGTAATCGGCGAAATTGACAGTAACGGCGGCCTGCATGAACATCTGGGCAGTTTTGCTATTTTTGATGCTTCCAACACACCGAACGGCAGCACGGGCGCGTATCGCATCCAGTTTAAATTATTTGAATCGGCACCGCAGAGTGATACGTCGGTTTCCATCGCCGCGACTCCGATTGCTATCGTGCTCAATCGCGGGTTAGCATCCGAAAACTTCGAATCAGCGGTTGCCGCTGCTGCCGATCTGGACGACAATGCGGCTTTTGTGGCTGAAACCGGCTTATTAACGATTCAGCGTGTGAAGGCTTTTGGCACTTATTACAGAGTTAAGCTGCAACACACCGAAAACAACCAGTTCCAGCTGATTGAAGCGAATGAAATCATTGATGATCATTAATGCATCGTGCATGCCGGCAATGCAGAAAACGGGTACAATTCGGCTCTTTTGATACTAGGAAAACGCATTTATCCACTGCATTACCTCCGGATAGGACGTGACGATTATCGGGAGCGGGATAAAATAAGCTAAAAAAACCATTATGAAATTTCAGACCGATGATTTACGTATTATTGGCATGCATGAACTCCGTCCGCCGGTTGAACTGCATGACGATTATCCGCTGACGGAAGTTGCAACTGAAACAGTTTATGCCGCACGACAAGACGTTCATCGCATTTTACAAGGCAATGATGATCGCCTGCTGGTCGTAACTGGCCCCTGCTCCATCCATGATACCGAAGCTGCACTGGAATATGCCGTTCGCTTGAAACATCTGCGCGAGGTTTTCAAGGATCAGTTGCATATCATCATGCGCGTGTACTTCGAGAAACCACGTACGACAGTCGGGTGGAAAGGATTGATTAACGACCCTGATCTGGATAACAGTTTCCATATCAATAAAGGACTACGGATTGCGCGCAAGCTGCTGCTGGATCTGAACAATCTGAGCATGCCCGCGGCAACGGAGTACCTTGATCTGATCAGTCCTCAATATCTCTCCGACCTGATCAGCTGGGCAGCGATCGGTGCGCGAACGACTGAAAGCCAGGCGCATCGGGAGCTGGCTTCCGGAGTATCCTGTCCGATTGGCTTCAAAAATGGCACATACGGCAACCTGAACATTGCCATTGATGCCATTGCGGCGGCTTCCCGTCCACACCATTTTCTTTCGGTCACCAAGGAGGGACGTACGGCAATTTTTGCAACCAAAGGTAATGAAGACTGCCACATCATTCTGCGCGGCGGGCGCAAGCCTAACTATGATACGGATAGCGTCGCCTCGGCCATTGATGCGCTGAATAAAGCCAAGTTGCCGCCCTATCTCATGATCGACTTCAGTCATGCGAACAGCCATAAAGATTACCGCCGCCAGACCGAAGTCGCCGCTGACGTGGCGGCTCAAATTGCGGTCGGCAATCATGCCATCTGCGGCGTCATGATTGAAAGCCATTTAGTCGAAGGCAATCAGAAAATCGATGGCAAGAGGCGTGAAGAACTGGTATACGGCCAAAGCATCACCGATGGCTGTATCAGTTTTGAAACCACCGAACTGGTGTTGAACCAGCTCGCCGATGCCGTGGAGAAGCGCCGGAAAGTGAAGCGATGATAAACCTAAAAACCTCAGTTGACCGTTATCCGCGATGACTAACGGTATGAATAAA
>CAZXBP010000115.1:0-9526 GCA_964639015.1 uncultured Nitrosomonas sp. | reverse complement strand
ATTAAATCAGTTGCTTGTGATGTGTTTCTTGAGAGACTGATCTACTGCGAACGATCTGGCTGGCTGGATTTTTCGATCCTTTTCGTTGAATAGAACGACTATTCGCTTCAAATGATCGAAAAACCCCGCTCAACCAGCCCCGTCCTCGCTACGATCGCTATTCTCGGACAGCCTCCTAGGCGTCTTCGGGCATAAGACTAATCTACTGCGCCAATGAGATAACGGCTCATATTTCCTCAATTTTTCGTTACATCGTCTTGCTATGCGCCTCAAAATTGAGAAAATCCGCGCTCGTTCTCCCACTGGCTCGCTACGATTGCCTAAGTCCGACAGACACCTGGTGTGCTCTATTTTAGCGTCGCGCATTCTTGCTTCCCCCGAGAACTGGTGCAGATAAAAGTCGTGGCGTATCCTGTACCGAAGCGTTGCATTGAACCTGAAAACTTCAGTTCACCGTTCGGGTAAGGTATGAAATATTTATCGTTGCGTTATTTCCGCATCCAGAGCCACAATAAGACAGACAAAACTATTGAAATCAATAAACCTGTCGTCAAGGGGAAATAGAAAGTGAAATTTTCCCGCTCAATATAAATATCACCTGGTAGCCGGCCAAACGGCAATTTGGAGAGCAGAGGCCAGGTTACGCCTAGAATTAACAGAATGACACCAAGTGTAATCAACAGCTGCTGCATTTTGTGTGTTCCGAAGAAAACATAAAGACAGACATATTAACAAACGGTTTTTATATTCTCAAACGATGAAGAAACTGCTTATTTTGGGTTATGGCAATCCAGGGCGAGGAGACGATGCAATTGGGTCGCTGTTTGTCGAACACATCTCACGATGGAAACGCGAAAATTTAAGCTGTCTAAGCGATATGCAGCTAATGGTTGAGCATGTAACGGATCTGCGTGCGCATAATGAAGTGATCGTTGTTGATGCGGACATGGCTTGTGCCGAGCCGTTTGAATTTTTACCCATTACCGCGCGCAAAGATGAGAGTTGTACCAGCCATACACTTACACCTGCCGGATTGCTGTATGTGTATCAACAGGTTTATCATCGTGATTCGCTTGCAGCCTATTTATTACGCATTCGGGGTTATAATTTTGATTTGGGTGATGTGCTCAGCAAAAATGCAGCATACAACTTGAATGCAGCTGTCCAATTTATAACGCAGAGGTATCTGTAACTATGAGAGTTTTTCTCAGTACTATGCAAAGTGCGGTGGTGATTATTACGGTCGTGTTTTTTACAACGATTGCGCAGGCGCATACGGGAGACGATCCGCATGACGGCTGGCAGCATGGTTTTATACATCCATTGAACGGACTGGATCATTTGCTGGCTATGATTGCGGTAGGTGTCTGGTCGATGCAACTGTCAAGCCACATGGGTAAACGCGCAATCTGGTTGATGCCATTCATCTTTGTGCTGGCGATGGGTTTTGGCGGCTTGCTGGGCTTTGTTGCATTTCCCTTTATTTTTGTAGAGCATGGCATTGCGCTATCTTTGCTGATTATCGGATTTCTGATCGCACGTTCAGTGCAGTTGCCTATTCTGGCCGGTATGCTGCTGATTGCTATGTTCGCGGTTTTTCATGGCTATGCGCATGGCAATGAAATACCGGACGGCGCTGCGATTCAGGACTATGCCGCCGGATTCATGCTCGCGACCGCGCTGTTGCATTTCTTGGGTATCGGCCTGGCCTTTCTGGTGTATCACTTCAGGCGCGATCATTGGCTGCGCTATGCAGGCGTAGCTGTCGCGTTGTCAGGCGGCGTAATGTTGGCTGGTGGTGCAGGTTGAGCGCGATTGCGATATGCATGAAATGACGCTCGCTGAGCATATACTGCAAATTATCGAAGAAGCGGCCGTTGCACAGGGTTTTACACAAGTCAGAACAGTATGGATGGAAGTGGGGCGGTTGTCATGCGTGGAAACGGAGGCGCTGCAGTTTTGTTTTTCGGCAGTTGTTGACGGAACTATTGCCCAGCAGGCAAAACTTGAATTCATCGACATTAAAGGCCAGGGGCGGTGTGTGCAGTGTGAATGCGAGATGGACATCAGTACGCGATATGATGTCTGCCCGGCATGCGGCAGTTATGCGATACAAGTCATCGCGGGGGACGAAATGCGAATCAGCGAACTGGAAGTGGTATAGGGAGGAGCGGCAATGTGCACAACATGCGGTTGCGGAACAAAACATATCCACATGGATGGTGACATCCTGCATCATCATGAGCACGATGATACGGTTGACAGACATATGCACCATACTCATGCACCTGATGTCAGCGAATCACGGAGGGTTAAAATCGAACAGGCGATTTTGGCCAAGAACAATCACTTTGCGCAGCATAATCGCCATTACCTGGCCAAACAGGGTATTTTTATGTTGAATCTGGTGTCCAGTCCTGGTTCCGGTAAAACCACGATACTGATCGAGACCATCAAAGCCTTGCAGAATGAAATTCCGATTGCAGTGATTGAGGGCGACCAGCAGACCGATCAGGATGCTGTACGGATCCGTGCAACCGGCGTTCCTGCCTTGCAGATCAATACCGGGAAGGGGTGTCATCTTGATGCGCATATGGTCGGTCATGCCATGGAAAGACTGGCATTACAGGATAACAGCCTGTTATTTGTTGAGAATGTTGGGAATCTGGTGTGTCCAGCAGCTTTTGACCTGGGTGAGGCGCATAAAGTAGTCATTCTGTCCGTTACCGAAGGTGAAGACAAGCCGCTGAAATATCCGGATATGTTTCATGCTGCAGATATAATGTTGTTGAACAAATGTGATCTTTTGCCTTATCTGTCATTCGACGTGTCGTGCGCGATCGACTATGCGCGTCGAATTAATCCTGCGTTACAGGTGATACAAATATCTGCTACCCAGGGTAGTGGGTTGCAGCAATGGATAGACTGGTTAAAATCCGGTCATCAACAGGCTGTTCAGATTGTGACTGCTGAAAAGGCGGCATTATAATTCTTTAGAAAATATCCGCGATTGATCGACAGCGATTTTTGCTCTTTTACCGAAATCAAATTGCCGGCTTCAGGTCCTTCTGTATTGGCCTGTGGCGCCTGGTTGAAAAACACAGTTTGCATAACGCAAGGGGATACTGCTTATCTTTCGCCGGTCAATGGAGATCTGTCGACCGCAGAGGCGCGAGACAAACTTGACGAGGCCGTGGTACGGATGTGCAGTTTCTTGTCAATCAAACCCGAAATCGTCGCGCATGATTTGCATCCGGATTTCTACAGCACCGAGTTTGGTTGTAGCTACGCTGCTCAACATCATATTCCTGCAATTGCCGTGCAGCATCATCACGCACATATTGCAGCAATTTGTGCCGAACATCAAATTACCGAGCCTGTGCTGGGACTTGCGCTCGATGGCGTCGGGCTTGGGACGGACCAAACCCCATGGGGCGGTGAATTACTCTATGTTGAGGGTCAATTCTTTCGACGGCTGGGCCATTTGTCTACGCTTGCGCTTCCGGGAGGTGACCGGGCTGCACGGGAACCCTGGCGCATGGCAGCAGCAGCATTAGCAAAACTGGGCCGTACGGATGAAATTGACCAGCGTTATTCGGAACAATATGCCGTGCAGGCAGTTGTTCATATGTTGAAGCATAACATCAATTGCCCGCAGACTTCGAGTATGGGAAGGTTGTTTGATGCGGCGGCCGGCTTACTCGGTGTTCATCTTATTCAATCACATGAAGCGCAAGCGGCAATCAGCCTGCAGCTGCTTGCTGAAAGGGGAGGGCAAAAAAAAGCTTTGCCAGATGGTTATCGAATCACTGTTGATAATCAACTGGATTTTTCACCTTTGCTGTCTGCGCTGGCGGATTATTCCGGTGGTGTTAAGGATGCTGCACGCGCGGCTGCACTGTTTCATGCGACGCTGAGCAGCGGATTGGCAGAGTGGGTGCGGCAGGAATCACATCGATCAGGTATTGTGCGTCTTGCTCTTGGCGGTGGTTGTTTTCATAACGAAATATTAACACAAGGGATTATGGATAAATTGAGTGATAATCCACTGCGTCTCTTCAAGTCCCAAAAAGTATTGCCGGATGATAGTGCCATCGCGTTGGGTCAGGCCTGGGTTGCAGTGCAAGCTTATAAAAATGATGACTAACGAGAATTCACGCAACACAACTTTAGACATGCAGCCCAAACGGGCTTTTGACTAAGGCTGTTTGTCCGCGTCGTAGAATTCGCACCATTGCCGCCACGGTGCGCAGGCGAATCAGCTGTTCCTTGCCATAGAATTTCAGCCTGACTTCGATTGCCGGCATATTCCGGATTGAATCGGCCCGGTTTTTTCGGAGACTTTTTGGTGTGAGTCAGGCTGTATCAGCCGACGCTTCCAATCAAAAATGTTTGATTTGGAATGTCATCGACTTTACATTACAGCATTCTGTCAGTATCCGCGTATGTATTCTAATTTGATGGTAATCCAGATAATCCAGACGAATGATCACAGATTTTCATGCGAAATATTTTGCCCATGAGTTAACACGGCGGCATGGCGCAAATGATGCGGAGCGTTTATCACAGTCATTATTTGATGCCAGTGTCGACTTGAATCCTCACCAGATAGAGGCTGCTTTGTTCGCATTGAAATCGCCTTTGTCAAAAGGTGTATTGCTGGCCGATGAGGTGGGTCTGGGCAAAACCATAGAAGCAGGTATTGTACTGTGCCAGTTCTGGGCGGAGCGCAGGCGGCGGTTGCTGGTCATCTGTCCGGCGTCTTTGCGCAAACAATGGGCGCTGGAGCTGGAGGAAAAATTTAATCTGCCTGCGTTCGTGCTGGACGCGAGAACAGGCCGTGAGTTACGCAAAAAAGATCAGGCACCGCTTGGCCAGAAAGCCATCATCATTCTCTCGTATCACTACGCCAATACACTGCGTGATGAATTGAAAGCGATTAATTGGGATCTGGTTGTCATTGATGAGGCGCACAAGCTGCGCAATGCCTATCGGGAAAGCAACAGGATTGGGCAGGGTATTCGCTGGGCAACGCAGGATTGCCGCAAGTTGCTGTTGACAGCCACGCCTTTGC
The DNA here is from genome assembly GCA_964639015.1 of uncultured Nitrosomonas sp. Taxonomy (GTDB): domain Bacteria; phylum Pseudomonadota; class Gammaproteobacteria; order Burkholderiales; family Nitrosomonadaceae; genus Nitrosomonas. The sequence goes on along the minus strand of CAZXBP010000115.1, from coordinate 4,452 downwards.
AAAACTCATTACTGGAACTCTACGGTCTTTCCACCTTGATTGACGAACATCTGTTTGGCGACGTGAATGCTTTCCGCAGTCAGTATGTCTCAACCGGCGGTGATCTGGATGGCTTGCGTCAGCGTTTGTCGGGTTTTTGCCGCCGTACCTTGCGCAATCAGGTGACGGAATATATCCGCTATACCGAACGGCGAACAATCACCCAGCCTTTTCGTCCAACCGATGATGAACATCAACTCTATGAAGCAGTCAGTGCTTTTTTGCAGCGACCGGAAAGCTATGCGATTCCCCATCCCCAGCGTCATCTCATTGAATTGATCCTGCGCAAGCTGCTGGCTTCATCTTCACTGGCAATCGCCGGGACGCTTGAAACCATGAAAACCCGTCTGGAAATGTTGCGGGATAGAAACATTGAGGATGAAACTGAGCTGGCTGAGCAACTGATCGATGAAGAAGAAATCGAAGCGGATCTGCTGGATGAAATACTCGAATCAGAACCGGCTGAGGAACATAGCAGCAAGACTGAATCCGCGATCAATCATAAACAGCTCGAGGAAGAAATCAGCCTGCTGGCGCATTTGATCGAATGGGCGTGCAATATCGGCACAGATACCAAAACACGCAGCCTCCTGATCGCGCTGGAAGTAGGTTTTCAGCAAATGGCGGCGATGGGTGCGCAACGCAAAGCGCTTATTTTCACCGAATCACGCCGCACGCAAATGTACTTGGCGCGTTTTCTGGAGGCTAATGGTTATGCTGGACAAATTGTTCAATTCAGCGGTGTGAACAATAGCCCGCAAACAACCGCCATTTATGAAGCCTGGCTTGCGGATAATCAGGATACTGGACGAACCACCGGTTCCAGGGATATCGATATCCGTATGGCATTGATCGAACATTTCCGGGATAGTGCCAGCATCATGATTGCCACCGAAGCGGCCGCTGAAGGTGTCAATATTCAATTTTGCTCGCTGGTGATCAATTATGACCTGCCGTGGAATCCGCAGCGGGTTGAGCAGCGCATAGGGCGCTGTCATCGCTACGGGCAACACTATGATGTCGTGGTGATTAACTTCCTTAATGAACGTAATCATGCCGACCGTCGCGTGCTGGAACTGCTGACTGAAAAATTCAATCTGTTCAGTGGCGTTTTTGGCGCATCGGATGAAGTGCTGGGCAGTATCGAATCCGGTGTGGATTTTGAAAAACGTATTTTGATGATATATCAGGAATGCCGCACGCCGGATCAAATCGAAGCGGCCTTCAAACAATTGCAGCAGGAAATGGACGAGCGGATACAGAAACGCATGAAAGATACCCGCGGGATGCTGCTGGAAAATTTTGATGAGGATGTGCATGAGCGGTTGCGTATGCAATTGCGTGATGCAAAAGCGCAACTTGACCGTTTCAGCAAACGCTTCTGGACATTGACGCAATTCATGCTGCATGACCGGGCACAGTTCGATGATCAGACACTAACCTTTGATCTGATCCAGCCGCCCATTGCCATTGTAGCAGGCCGTTATCATCTTATTTCCAAGGCGTCACCCCGAGCGGAAAAATCACAAATATCGGAACCGGTCACGCAATTCAATACAGCATTCGGTTCTTTTTTGTACCGCCTGTCGCACCCGCTGGGGGAATATGTGATCGACCAGGCAAAAATGCTGGACACACCTTTTTCAAATGTTGTCTTCGATGTCACGCAGCATCCCATGCGGCTTCACCAGGTTGAGGCATTAAAAGGCAAGTGCGGTTATCTGACGCTGACACTGCTGACGATTGACAGTTTTGACCGGGAAGAATATTTGCTCTTTTCTGCGATTGATGATCAAGGCACGGCTGTGGAGCAGGAAACCTGTGAAAAGCTGTTCAGCTGCATGGCAACCAGCAATTCAGTTGCAGTTGAAATACCACAACAGATTACACAACGGCTGACGGCCGCCGTGCAGCGCCATATTCAAGCGACAATCAGCAAATCGCTTGAAACCAATAACCGGTTTTTCAACGAAGCGCGAGAAAAGCTCGAAAAATGGGCGGATGACATGGTTCTGGCTGCTGAAAAAGCGTTGAAAGATACCAAGGAACAGATCAAAATCCAGAAGCGCCAGGCGCGACTGGCAGACAATCTTGACGAACAGCATGAAATCCAGAAAATCATCCAGAAACTGGAAAAACAGCAGCGCCGTCAGCGTCAGGAGATTTTTCAGGTGGAAGATAGCATCATCGAAAAACGCGATGCGCTGATTGCTACGCTGGAACGCCGCCTTAGTCAAAAAACAAAATCCAGTTCCCTGTTCACCATTGCATGGGAAGTCATATGACACATGGCGATAAAACAGGCGATCGTCGACATTTGTTGTTGACATGTCGATGTCATCGACATAAGCTCATAATCTGTCGATAAAATAAAATAATATAAACATGAGTGCAGTGGTCTGGCAACCTGGACAACCTTACAACCATCTTCCGGCATTACCGCCAGCAATTGAACTGGAAACAAAAACAGTCCTGAAACAGTGTGTTGAATCCCGGTCGGCGCTGGCCGAGCTGAAACAGGCGGCTGAGTTGATTCCCAATCAGAGCATGCTCATCAATACGCTGCCGTTACTCGAAGCCCGCGCCAGTTCGGAAATAGAAAATATCGTCACCACAACGGATAAACTGTTTCAGCATGCACGCGCAGAAGAACATGCCGATCCCGCCACCAAAGAAGCCTTGCGCTATAGTTATTCACTGCTCAGCGGATATGCAGCTCTGCGCGAACGCCCGCTGAATACGACGACAGCTGAAACCGTTTGCAGTCAGATCAAGGGTGTTGAAATGACCGTGCGCAAAACACCGGGAACCCTGCTCATGAATGACGCAATGGGCAGCGTGATATATACGCCCCCGGTAGGCGAACAATTGTTACGGTCGATGCTGGCCAACTGGGAACGCTTTCTGCATGAACAAACCGGACTCGACCCACTGGTGCGCATGGCGGTAGCGCATTATCAGTTTGAAGCCATTCATCCGTTTACCGATGGCAATGGCCGCACGGGAAGAGTGCTCAACAGCCTGTTTCTGATCCAGGAGAATTTGCTGACGCTGCCGATTCTGTATCTCAGCCGGTATATCATCGCCAGCAAATCCGATTACTATCGCCTGCTGTTAAAAGTCACACAGGAACAGGCGTGGGAAGAATGGATCGTGTATCTCCTCAAGGGCGTGGCTGAAACAGCGGCCTGGACGACCGCCAAAATCGCGGCCATTCGCGCATTATCGGATCACACGCGTGACTATGTACGCGGCAGGATTCCCAAAATATACAGTCACGAATTGATTGATCTGATTTTTGAGTTACCCTATTGCCGGATTCAGAACCTGGATGAAGCCGGCATCGCCAAACGTCAGACGGCCTCGAATTATCTGAAAGAACTGGCCGGTATCGGCGTGCTGACAGAAAAACAGATGGGACGGGAGAAACTGTTCATTCATCCCAAACTGATGCATTTGTTGACACGCGAAGGCAATACCTTTACCCGTTATTCACAATAAAAAATATGAGCAAATACGACGACCTCGTCAGGAAGCTGAAAGAAATCTTCCAGATCGACCGGCCTGAGCTGGATTTTGGCATTTACCGCATATTCAATGCGCGCGCAACGGAAATCAATCATTATCTCGAGCGCCGGCTGAAAGAAAAAGTGCGCGAAAGCCTTGCTACTACCGGCGAAGCGCAGTTGAACGGACTGAAAAAAGAGCTGGAAGATAAGGTGGCGCAATACCGTGCCGACGGCATTGATCCCGATACTGTGCCTAAAGTGCAAGAAATCCGCCAGCAACTGGCGCAGTATGGCGATGGTGCGGCGGAACATGAAAACAGCGTGTTTTCGCATCTGCTCACGTTCTTTTCGCGCTACTACGACAAGGGCGACTTTATCAGCCAGCGGCGCTACAAGGGCGATACCTACGCGATTCCGTACGCCGGGGAAGAGGTCGTGCTGCACTGGGCGAACAAGGATCAGTATTACATCAAAAGCAGCGAAAGCTTCGCCAACTATGCGTTCAAACTCGACGATGGGCGCACCGTGCGCACCGTACGTTTTAGGCTGGTGACGGCGGATACCGCGAAAGATAACCGCAAGGACAACGACAGGGAACGCCGTTTTGTGCTGATTGAACCGCACGTCCCGGTTCTTGCAGACGAGGAAGCGGATGCGGACGATGTAGGGGCGTATGGCAATACGCCCTTGTTGCCGGTCACGGAAGAAAACAATGCCGATGGACAGGAACTGGTGCTGCGTTTTGAGTACCGCGCCATGCCGAAAGGAAAGAAACAGGACGAACTGGTCAAAACCGCCGTCAATACGATTCTGAACGATGACAGCGTCAAAACCCGCTGGCTGGATTTGAGCCAGCGCGCGCCGACCGAGAAAAACCCGCAGCGCACCCTGCTCGAAAAACACC
>CAZXBP010000114.1:0-9543 GCA_964639015.1 uncultured Nitrosomonas sp. | reverse complement strand
TCACGCTGCAATCGTTTAAACTGTTTATTTTTTGCGCCATGCCTTTAGATTCTACTACAAAAGCGGATTTCCCTCCGCAACCGACGGATTGCCGTCAGTGCGAACGGCTGGCGACGTTTCTGGATACCGTGAAGACGCGTTATCCGGATTATCACGCGCGGCCGGTAAGCGCGTTCGGCGATTGCGCGGCGCAGTTACTGATTGTCGGGCTGGCGCCCGGCATGCACGGTGCAAACCGCACCGGACGTCCCTTTACCGGCGATTACGCAGGCATTCTGTTGTATCGGACGCTGCATCGCTTCGGTTTTGCCAGCCACGCCGAATCGGTGTCGCGGCACGATGATCTGCGTTTGATCAATTGCCGCATCACCAATGCGGTAAAGTGTCTGCCGCCGCAGAACAAGCCGAATCCCGATGAGATACGCCGGTGCAATCATTATCTGCAAGCGGAGATTCTGGAATTTGCGCATCAGGGCGGCAGGGCGCTGCTGGCGCTGGGCGCTATTGCGCATCAGGCAGTGCTGCGCAGTCTCGGATTGCGACTGAAGGACTATCCGTTTGCGCACGATGCCGCGTATACATTGCAGGATACCGCCGCCCGGCGTTGCGGAACGCTCAAACTGTATGACAGCTACCATTGCAGCCGCTACAATACACAGACCAGGCGACTGACGGCGGCGATGTTCGAACAGGTTTTTGAACACATCGCCGCCGATTTAGCCAATCACACTGTTCAGGGAGAATAATCGATATGCCTTATATCCATATCCGCGTTGCGGGTGCTTTGAATGCCGACCAGAAAGCGCAGATTGCCGAAGAGATCACCGATACGTTTGCGCGCGTGGCCAATAAATCAAAATCGTATACCTATATTACGTTTGAGGAAGTGCCGCACGAAAACTGGGCAATCGGCGGTGAATTGCTCAGCAGGAAAACGTAAAAAAGCGCATCGGCAATTACGACGCAGGCAGGAAAAAGATTGACACAGACGAACGGCGAAAACAAGCCGGTTTCAGTATTCGACGCAAAAGGTTTTTGCAGGAATCTGCCTTCGCAGCCCGGTGTTTACCGGATGCTGAACGAAAAGAGCGAGGTCATTTATGTCGGCAAGGCGATCGACCTCAAAAAACGCGTATCGTCGTATTTCCAGAAAACCGGACTGGCGCCGCGCACGCAGTTGATGGTATCGCATATCACCGGAATTGAAACCACGGTGACGCGTTCGGAAGCGGAAGCGCTGCTGCTGGAAAACAACCTCATCAAAAGCCTTAAGCCGCGTTACAACATCCTGTTCCGCGATGATAAAACCTATCCTTACATCATTCTGAGCGGGCATGACTATCCGCGGCTCGGGTTTTATCGCGGTCTGCTGGAAAAAACGCATCAGTATTTCGGGCCGTTTCCGAATGCCGGCGTAGTGCGCGAGAGTATACAACTGCTGCAGAAAGTATTTCGTCTGCGCACCTGCGAAGACAGCGTTTTCACGAATCGTACGCGGCCCTGCCTGCTGTATCAGATCAAGCGTTGCAGCGGACCCTGTATCAACCTGATTTCGCAGACGGATTACCGCGAGGATGTGCAGAGCGCGGTACTGTTTCTGCAAGGCAAGCAATCCGAAGTCATTGACGGTATCGCGCAGAAGATGCAGCAGGCATCGGATAACATGGATTACGAGCATGCGGCGGTTTTGCGCGATCAGATGCAGGCGTTGCGCAAAATCAGGGAAAAGCAGTTCATGGACAGCGGCAAGGCGATGGATGCGGATATCGTCGCGTGCGCAGGACATGAAGACGGCAGGGTCTGCGTGACGCTGGCGATGGTCAGAGGCGGTCGTCATCTCGGCGACAAAAGCTTTTTTCCGCAGAATGCCGACGGCTACAATCCGTCCTCGGTCATCGAGGCGTTTCTGGCGCAGCATTACCTGAACCGCAGCGTGCCCAGCCAGATTATTGTCGACCGGGAAATACACCGAGAAGTGCTGGAGGATTTATTGTCCGAGCAATCCGGTCATAAAGTGACGATTAATCAGAATCCCATCGGCGAACGGCGCATGTGGCTGAAAATGGCTGCTGAAAACGCGCGGCTTGCGCTGCAACAGTTGATGCGCCGCAAGGCCAGTCAGGAGGAACGGCTGGCCGCTTTGCAAAATGTGCTGAGCATGAGCGGACTGATGCGTATCGAGTGTTTCGATATCAGTCATACCATGGGCGAAGCGACGGTCGCGTCCTGCGTGGTGTACGATCAGTTCGCCATGCGCAACGCCGAATACCGTCGTTTTAACATTAAAGGCATTACGCCCGGCGATGATTACGCGGCTATACGCGACGCGCTGAGTCGCCGGTATCAGAAAGCCGTGCAGGGTGAAAGCCGTCTGCCTGACCTGATCATGATTGATGGCGGCCGGGGACAGGTCAATGCCGCTCGGGAAGCGCTCGATGAGCTCGGCATCAGTGATGCCTGCCTGATGGGTGTCGCGAAAGGCGAGGCGCGCAAGCCCGGCCTTGAGCAATTGATTTTTCCCGGACGGGAGAAGCCGCTGCAATTACCTAACGATCATGCGGCGCTGCACCTGATTCAGCAGATTCGCGACGAGGCGCACCGCTTTGCGATCCAGGGACATCGCAGCCGGCGCAACAAGGCGCGCACAGCCTCTACATTGGAGGATATCAGCGGTATCGGCGCCAAGCGCCGGCAGGGATTGCTGGGGCGGTTCGGCGGACTGAAAGGCGTGCTGAGTGCAAGCATCGATGAGCTCGCGCAGACCGAAGGCATCAGCCGGAAGCTGGCGGAGAAAATCTACCGTGAACTGCACTGACGGCGACTGTTTTTTCGCCTGCTGAATGTTCGGCCATACTTTTTTTGCTTGATGCGGACTTACGTACAAGTGATATGATGCAGCCGTTTAATTGATAATGGACTGCGGTTTTCCGGTATGGACAATAATAACAAAATGCTCCGGAAGGCCGCACAGCCGTTATCCGCAGCAGGTAACCCGCAGCGTTTTCAGGTTGTGCGGGTGCCCGGTAACTGATTTTATTAATAGATGAAATAATATGCCGCAACGGCATGGAATCCTATGTTCTATAACCTTCCTAACATACTGACATGGCTCAGAATTCTGGCCATACCGCTGTTCGTTGGCATTTTTTATCTGCCCGACGGCTGGTTGACGCCGATGCAGAAAAATCTGACGGCGACTGTTATATTTGCGGGTGCGGCGATAACCGATTGGCTCGATGGTTATCTGGCGCGCGCCTTGAATCAGACTTCAGCCTTCGGCGCATTTCTCGATCCTGTCGCGGATAAGCTCATGGTTGCCGCCGCGCTGATTGTGCTCGTTTATCTGGACCGGCTTGGCGCGCCCATTGCGTTGATCATTATCGGCCGCGAGATCGCCGTTTCCGCGTTGCGCGAATGGATGGCGAAAATCGGCAAATCAAAAAGCGTCGCGGTTTCCTTTTTGGGTAAAATCAAGACGACGGCGCAGATGATTGCGATTCCCCTGTTGCTGTATCAGGTCGATCTGGTCGCAGGATTCAATGCGCAGGAAATCGGCACCTGGCTGATTTACGCAGCCGCGTTTCTGACGTTATGGTCGATGGTTTATTATTTAAAGGCGGCGATACCGCAGGCGATCGATTATGATAAACATTCCTGAATCAAACAGAAGTGGAAGATGGTAAGAATGAAACAGTTCATGACAAAAGCTTATTTGCTGATCATTGGTTTAATTTCCCTGTTTGTCGTGCAGACAGGCATTGCGCGCAGCAGTCCGGATGGAGCTTTGAAAGAGGATCCGAAGGGGTTTGTTATTTGCGAGCGTATCAAGCGCCAGGGCATTTGCGAGGAGTACCGGTTGAATATGCTGTCCGCCACCGACAGGCAGTTGATCACCAAGCATTGCACCGTTGGCGCGCGTTGTCCGGAGGAAGGCCGCATCGGCTATTGCGTGCGGTACAAGGATCCGGACGATCTGGTGTTTGATAAACACTATTATTACGGTACGGAAAAAAAGCATGACTGGGATGCGACAACCATAGAGGAAACCTGCATCAACAGCGGCGGAAAGTATCACGAAGGTTGAACGCGGCCGGCAGGCAGGCAGCGGCGCATCAACACGTTGCCCTGCCGGGTCATTGGCTGTCATTTTCTGCCCGGCCGGCGTGATATTTTGCCCTTTTGACTGCTCCGGATAAGCCTATAATGCAGTTGCGCGGGAAATATTCTTTTCCCCGCGCAGCCCTTTCTTCCGGATACAGCATACCGAATAACGAGCGCCCATGATGACAGCCGCCAACAAAAAAAATAATTTCCCCGCTTTTCTTTTTACCATTCTGATGTCCTGCGGCGCTGTACTACCGGGCAATGCCGCCGCCCAGCTTGTGCAGGATGGGCAACTCATCCCGATAGCGCCGGTGGTGGATACGCAGGGTTATGCAGCAGGCCAGCTGAGCAGAATCGGGTTGCAGAACAAGTTGAACAGCGCATTCAACCAGGCGTATGCCGGTCAGCTGCTGCTCGGCGTCAACAGCGGTTCGTTCATCAGTTACGGCGGCTTCCCGCTCAGTCTGGACAACAATCCCTGGCTGTTCTGTTTTGACAAGGATGAATTTGACATGCTTGAAGAGCACATCGGCAGGAATGTCGTGGTCGAATTCAAGACGCCGCGCAGATCATCCATGCTTTCCTGCCAGGCGATCGCCGAAATGACTGCGATTTATCCCGTCGATGAAAATGACCTGCCCGATGAAGCCGCGGTTGAAGGCAGTATCAGCACGTTTGAATTCGAAGTGGCGCACGGCGTCGAATACGGCAGAATAACCAACGCCGTCCGCAACAAGAGCATCAGCAGAACGTATTACATGACGGTGCAGGTCGGCGGTAGCGGAAACAAATTCAGCCATTTCGTCATGAACGACCGCGACCTGTACGAATTCGCCGTGAAAAACCTGAAAGCGGCGACGCTGGTCAAAGTGCATTACAGCGAACGACTCAGCGGCAGAGGTCCGAGAAACCGATTGTATGTCATGGCCATAGAGATTGCCGGTAGGAATGGCGGGGATTGATGTGGTGTTTCAGTCAGGATGATTCATTTACGTTCGTTGCGGGCAGGGTGAGAAACCGGTGTTTATAAAACCTGAATCATCGTATTCTCATAAAACAGAAGGGGATAGCATGCAGATTATTGGATTCGATTTGATTTTTGGTGTGATTTTTGATTTTTGGGTGTTTAACTCTTATGAGTAAATTTCAAATGCGCATCGAAGGTATTCTCTCAAAGTGGAATGATGATCGAGGATTCGGGTTTATTACTCCAATCCAAGGTGATCAGGAGATTTTTGTTCATATCAGTGCGTTTCCGAAGGATGGAGTTCGTCCAATACTCGGGGAAAAGCTCATTTTTGAAATTGAAACCGATAAAAACGGAAAGAAGCGAGCGAAAAACCTTTTGTGTCCTCAGCGTCCGACCGCCGCGCGCGCTCCCTCTATCCGCAGATCGCCATCTTGTCGTCGCAAAGGAGGCCTTGGCTTTTTCGGGCGAATCATTTCGCTGCTCATTTTGGTAGGATTGGGTGTGTATGGCTACAGTGAGTATTCGCGTCGTACCGCTTCATTATCTGCAACCACGCTGCAATCACCAGTGGTTCAGGAAACTTCATTGCTTTATCGCTGCGATGGCCGCACTCAATGTTCTCAGATGACGTCCTGCGCCGAAGCTATCTTTTTTCTGAAAAATTGCCCTAATGTTCAAATGGACGGCGACCATGATGGTGTGCCATGTGAGCAACAATGGTGCACTGGTTTTTTCGCAAAATGAGCAAGTAGCCTGGATAAGTTTACGCCATCCAGGAAGGTTCTGTTTCTCCCGGTGAAAGGGCAATTATTGCCGAAGCCGCACCGTTAAAGCACGACCTCCGGCTACAGCGTTAATCTGAACTGCGGAGTGGCGTATTCTGCTGAATTCTCCGGGCGGGCGGCGTTGTCAGTTTGACAGCTGAAATACAGCATGCATTCTGCACTTTCGCCGGCTTGGCGTTTTTCAGCCAGCATTTGGCGCTTTCGCCCTGAATGCCGGGTTTGACCAGCGTATAGGCGCGGCATTGCGGGTCTTTTTTGCAGGCATCTTCGCATTCCGAAGAATAGATGCTGACATCAAAGCCGGGTCTGATATCCGCGCCTGGCCGGTCAACGTTTATTTCCGGCGCGCCCATGATTTTTATGCCCGAAACACAGCAGTTGTTTGCGACGCGCTTGGGCACGGCATCTTTAAGCCAGCAGATTTTAGTCTCGTTGACGAAGGTGTAGGCCCGGCACTGGGCAATGGTTGCGCAGGATGTGGCGCACTGACTGAAGCTGTTGGCCTTGAAATTGTGGTAGTCGCCACCGGGCCGGTCAAATTGAAGCTCCGCCTGTCCCATCGGATTGGCCATGACAGGCGTCATCCATGCCAGCAGACTGGCAGTTATGAACAAAACGGTAAACAGATGGTCTGATTGGGCTGATTTGGACATGATGCTTTCTCCTCTTGAAGTGGTTTGAGAGAGACGCGATATCATAAAACCGTATGCGCGGTTGCAGGCTGTGCTGCCGGATTTCAACCTAAACCGCAGTTGATCGTTAGCCGTCGTCGAATAACGGTCAACTGAAGTTTTTGGTTCAATGTACTGGATGCGGTATGGGCTGTCAAATGTGCTGCTGACAGCCCGTTGCGGGGCCGGTGCGTCTTCCTGCGCGCCGATCTTGATCCGGGCATTGGGTTATAATTACAGCTTTAGTTTAGTTTTATTTACAGAAAGAAATATTGGGGCAGATATGAATAGCAGACCGGAAATTACCATTTCATCCATCGATTCGGAAAGGCTGTACGCGCTTATGGCGTCCCTGCCGTCAGGCGGTTTTGTAGAAAGGGATGCGCTGGAGTCAGAGCTTGCGCGCGCGAATGTCGTGGAGCCGGCAGAGATCCCGCCGACGGTGGTCACCATGAATTCAACGGTCAGATTCAGCGTTGAATCGTCACGGGATGAATTTGAACTGACGCTCGTCTATCCCAAGGATATTGATTCAAGCGGAAAGAAAATTTCCATTCTCGCGCCGGTTGGGAGCGCGCTGCTGGGGTTGTCGCAGGGCGATGAAATAGAGTGGCCGAAACCCGGCGGGGGATTGATCAAGGTAAAAATCAGGGAAGTGATTTATCAGCCTGAAAGAGCGGGAGAGTATCACCGCTAGGGCAGGATGCAAATGGATGTGATAGCCTTGAGTGCATAGCTGCGCATGCAGCAGCCCGCTAACACTGCAATAGGCATCAGGGCTGGTCGCAGTAAGTACAATAACCGCCAGGGACGGCTCCGGCGTGTTTTTTCAATCGTGGGGACGACCCTGCACAGTCAGGAGCTACGTCATGAGTTGGTTGATCTTATTCCTTGCCGGTCTTTTTGAAGTTGTCTGGGCCGTCGGTCTCAAATACACCGAAGGCTTCACAAAACTTACGCCATCACTCGTTACGCTTGCCGCGATGGGCGCCAGCTTTTATCTGCTCAGCATGGCGCTGCGTGCGCTTCCGCTGGGCGCCGCCTATGCCGTCTGGGTAGGCATAGGCGCGTTAGGCACGGCAATTGCAGGGATTATGTTGTTCCAAGAGGCAGTGACACCGCTCAAACTGGTCAGTCTGATGCTGGTGATTGCAGGCATCGTCGGATTAAAGCTGTCAAATGCCGCCTGATGAGCCGCCAGATGATCAGACCGGTCAACGGATATCCGCATTAACAGGTTATCCTGGCTCCTGGCAGAAGCTAAAGTCGAGGTTTTTGTGTTTTTGTGTTGAATCAGGTGAAAAAAAGATTATCGCTTGTACTTTTGTCCGGAACGGCTTAGACTTGCGGCGGTAAGCGCAAGGCGCATCGCCTTATAATCTGTTTTTGTCTATCGAAGTCTGCAACTGAAAAAGATCTGCACGTATCCACAAAACTGCTTCCGGCTTCGGAGTGAAAAGATTTTGCGCGGGCCTGTGGTTCACCGTAGTCATTGTGCGCCGCAAAACACCAATCAGGTAAGAATTGTCATTTCAAACAAATTCTTATGGGAATATTCGCGATTGTTCGCCAAGTCATTTGGTGCCCAGAAGAGGACTCGAACCTCCACACCCGAAGGCACATGGACCTGAACCATGCGCGTCTACCAATTCCGCCATCTGGGCAATGCCTGAAATCTGAGTTTTCAGATCAATAAAGAGTGGCACATTCTATAGGAAATCACTATTTTGTCAATTAAGAAGCAAAGCAAACTTAGAAACCAAGATCCTTTTCTTGAGCGCGAGAAGGCGCGCTACAGCCATCCTCTGCCGAGCCGGGAATATGTGCTTGAAGTGCTCAAGGACAAGGGCGTGCCGATGCCGGAAACTGAGTTGCTGAAGCAGCTGGATATCGATTCAGGCGAAAGGGAAATTTTTACGCGCCGGCTGGCCGCGATGATGCGCGAGGGGCAGATTTTCCGTAACCGCAAAGGCGATATCTGCGTGATGGAAAAACTCGACCTGATTAAGGGAACCATACAGGGTCATGCCGACGGATTTGGTTTTCTGATTCCCGATGATGACGGCGGCGATCTGTTTTTGCCCGCAAAAGAAATGCACAAAGTGCTGCATGGCGATCGCGTGCTTGCGCGGGAATCGGGCGTTGACCGGCGTGGTCGTCGTGAAGCGGTCATTGTTGAGGTGCTGGAGCATGTCAACCGGCAGGTTGTCGGACGATTGTATATCGAGCATGGTATTTTGCTGGTGGTGGCGGAAAACAAACGCATCAGTCAGGAGATTTTGGTGCCGAATGATCAGTCGCTGAATGCAGAAGCAGGGCAGGTTGTTATTGTTCAGATCGTTCAGCAGCCGAGCAAGCATGCGAAGCCGATTGGTCATATTGTGTCGATTCTGGGCGAATATACCGATCCCGGGATGGAAATTGACATTGCCTTGCGCAAGTATGACCTGCCGCATGTTTTTCCGGCGGAAGTGGAGCGATTGTCTGCCGGCATGCCAACGGTTGTGCACAAAAACAGCCATGCAGAGCGCCGCGATATCCGTGAATTGCCGCTGGTAACCATTGATGGTGAAACCGCGCGCGATTTTGATGATGCCGTGTACTGCGCGCAGGATAGCGATGGCTATACACTCTACGTGGCGATTGCGGATGTCAGCCAGTATGTCACGCCGGACGATGCATTCGACAGAGAAGCTTTAAAACGCGGCAATTCGGTTTATTTTCCGCAGCGCGTCATTCCCATGTTGCCCGAGGTGCTGTCGAACGAACTCTGCTCATTGAATCCAAACAAAAACCGCCTGAGCATGGTGTGCGAAATCCGCTTTGATACGCATGGCGAAAGACAGGATTATGTTTTTTATCCCGCGCTGATGAAGTCTCATGCGCGACTGACCTACACGGTAGTGGCCGATATTCTGGCGGAACCGGAAGGCAGGCAGGCGGCTAAATATCGTAAACTGCTGCCGCATCTGCAAGCGCTCAACAAGTTGTTCAGAGTATTGCTCAAAGCGAG
>CAZXBP010000113.1:0-9559 GCA_964639015.1 uncultured Nitrosomonas sp. | reverse complement strand
TATTGCCGGGTAACTTTTCCAGCGATCACCGGCTTGCCGGATTTGGCGCGCTCAGTGGGGGTTTTACCTTAAGCAGGCAATTCGCCAAGGGTATTGCGCTGGAAGCCGGATTTGAATATTACACCCGCGCCAGTGGATTTAAGCTGGGCGGAGGCGGCGGCAACGGTTTTGCCGATTTTGATTATTATGTCGCCAATGCGGCGTTGAAGCTCAATCTGGGATCGATGTCGCTGACAAATCCGCTTGGCATAACACCGCATAGGCACCATCGCAGTCATACGGATGATGATGGCGGTTCAGGCCATCATCATCACAATCTGCCCGCAGGGCTGATGTACGCGCACATGCTGGACAAGCCGGGCCAGTTTATGGTGGGCTATCGTTTTATGTATAGCCGCCAGGATGGCAGAATGCATCAGGGCGCACGCGCGGTCAGCGATCAGGCCGTTGTCGACCAGGGTTGCAGTGATGAAATTTTATGCCGGTTTACGCCAACGTATATGAATATGCGCATGCACATGCTTGACCTGATGTATGCGCCGACACGCTGGTTGAATCTGATGGTCATGCCCACCTTCATGGACATGGACATGAATCTTCGCGAACTCGACGGCAGGCCGCCGCGGGTGTCAGGCGTGCACGAGCATACCGGCATTGCCGGACACTCGACCGGCGTTATCGGCGACACGCTGATGGCAGCAATGCTCAAACTTTATAATAAGCCGGGACATCGACTGCATGCGAGCCTTGGATTGAGCGCACCTTCCGGCAAGACGGATATACAATTACGCCGTATTTTCCAGATAGACGGTGGCGCGATTCATTTTGGCATGCAGCTGGGCAGCGGCACCTGGGATTTCGTGCCGAGCCTGACGTATACCGGTGAACATGACCGCTGGTCCTGGGGCGCGCAGGTGAGCGGTACTAAGCGCATGGAAAAACAGAATGATTCGGGCTATCGTTTAGGAGATATTTTCCAGGCGACCACCTGGGGCGGAATTGACCTGTCGCGCTGGCTGAGTGCTTCGGTGCGCGGTGTTTATACGGTGCAGGATCGCATTCATGGCGATTTCAATACCTTTAATGCACGTATCGGCCCGATGGATTTTCCCCGAAACTATGGCGGTCAATTCTGGAATATTGGCGTGGGTGTAAATATCAATATTCCGGGCGGCCGGTTTGCCGGGAATCATCTGGGATTTGAATGGCTGCAACCGGTGCATACCGATGTCACTGGATTTCAATTAAGTCCCAAGGGCGCGCTGGCTGCATCTTGGAGCTATACTTTTTAACCGCAGTGGCGCGCCTACGGTATTATCACTTCGATTTCAGGGCAATGGGTTCGCCGTGCACAATTCAGCTGTATGCACGCAATGCGAAAAAAGGCGCGGCAGCGGCGGAAACGGTGATGCGCGATGTGCGGCGTCTGGAGTCGCGTTATTCACGTTATCGTGAAGACAGTTTTTTATCCGAGATCAACCGCTTCGCCGCAGCCGGTGACGCTATTTCTGTTGATGAAGAAACAGCCGGCCTGCTGGATTATGCCGATACCTGTTACCAACAGAGCGATGGTCTGTTTGACATTACTTCCGGCGTGCTGCGCAGGGCGTGGGATTTTAAATCCGGCAAGCTGCCGGATAATCAGACGATTGAATGCGCCCGGAAAAAAATCGGCTGGCATCATGTCAAATGGGCACGTCCCGTCTTATCATTTGATATGCCGGATATGGAAATTGATTTTGGTGGCATCGTCAAGGAATATGCGGTAGACCGCGCCGCTGCGCTGTGTCGGGAAGCCGGAATCCAGCACGGCATTGTCAATCTGGGCGGCGATATTAAAGCGATCGGACCGCATCCTGACGGCAGTCCCTGGCGGGTGGCGGTGCGTCACCCGCGCCAATCGGATGGAATACTCGAAACATTATTGCTTTATTCGGGCGCGCTTGCCAGTAGCGGCGATTACGAACGCTGCATCATTGTCAACAATGTTCGATACGGTCATGTGCTCAATCCGAAAACAGGGTGGCCGGTAAGCACCATGGCCGCGGTCAGTGTGGTGAGTGATTACTGCGTGGTGGCCGGCAGTGCATCGACCATCGGCATGCTGATGGAAGATCTTGGTCCGGACTGGCTGCTTGCGCTTGGATTGCCGCATCTATGGGTCGATGTAAATGGCCGGGTTGGCGGCACTTTAATCGAAAAACAGGAAAACCCATTCTAATGTGCGACAAATAAAGGCTGTGCTTTTTTACTGGCGATCTACCCGGAAAGACGTGCATCACTGCGCCGGACTTTGTCGGCGCAGTGATTTCCGGAATCACTCAGTGACCACTGAGACGGTAACCGGTACAGGGTTGGTGACTACATCGTATACCGGAGAATTCTTGGCCAATGCTGCGAGCGCCTCGGGGCTGGCATTCGAGTTGACTTTGAAACGCACCGTGATATTTTCATAGCCTTTGCGGATGTCTTCACGCAGCCCCAGGAATCCCTGCAAATCGAGATCGCCTTCCAGGGTTGATTCAATGGCTTCAATCCGGATTCCCTGTGCTGCCGCGTGATATACCATGGTGGTTGTCATGCATGCGATCAGTGCGGTCAGTGCATATTCCACTGGATTGGGGCCTTTGTCTTCGCCCAATAAGACTGGCGCTTCATCGGCGTCGAGTATAAACGGCTCAGTACGATTGGTATCTTCCGCTCCCGCGCCATAGAATCCATGAATAGTCGTCTGATTGTGTGCGCCGAGAATCCATTTATTTTGCGCGCGAAACTGAAATTTCGCTATTTTTGGATCATTCTTGACTGTTTCTATTGTTTCACCCATGCGGGTAACGTTGACACCGTTGACAACAGTTTCATGTGCATTATTGGTTTCGGTTTTCATAAGCATTCTCCTTTCTTTAACATTGGCGGGTTAAATAATATGACTAACTGGTTAGTCATTTATGAAACAAAAAAAATTACTGAATCAAGCGCTCGATCTCCTGGACGGCACGATCAGACGGCCATGTGTCGCGGTATTCCTGACTGCCCATAATGGCGCCGCACAGAATCAAATAATAAGCATCTGCGATACGTTGTGGATCAAGTGTCTGGTATTTTGCATCGGATTGTTGCAAGTCCGTCACCAGCGTCTTGATCTTTTCACGGAAACCATCAATAAAACGCTTGGCTTCAAGGATAATCGGATTGGCTGGGTCGGGTATTTCCGCAATCATGTTGAAAAAACCGCATCCCCGGTAATTTGAAGCGATCAGGCGTTCACGCAGCCATAAAACCACCGACATATACCGCTGGTAGGGGGTGTCCGCCCGATCAACGGCGTCATTCAACGAAGTCGACTCACGTTGATGTCTTTCTTTCAAATATTCCACGCACAAAATCTCCTTGGACGGAAAATAAATGTAAACAGTCGGTTTGGAAACGCCTGATGCTTCAATAACCTGATCCATAGTGGTCGATTGATAACCTTGTGAATAAAATAATTCAAATGCGGCATCAATGATTTTCTGTCTTGTTATTTGTGACCTTGCAGTCGATCTCATTTTGAGTTGATTCATAAAGTAAATATTAACTAACCAGTGAGTAAATTATAAAAATAACTAACTGGTTAGTCAATAAAAATTTCATAATTAATTTCGAGGTTTTATCCCGGCAATATTCCGATCAGGCTTTGTAGACTTTTAAGAAATATATTCAATGGGTTGTAATGTATTTAAACCTAAAAACCTCAGTTGAATGGGGTTTAGAGTGCGTTGATTTTTATTTTCGGCAAGGCGCAATGCGGCGTAATAACGCGTTATTACAACGAATTGTAACGCAGCAAAAATTAACAAGCGGCGCGCTATAAACGCCATAGTTCGACTTGTCATCCGGATGAACCGGGATTGCTCGAATTGTTTCATGTATTCATATCGTTAGTCATCTCGGATAACGGCCATCTGAGGTTTTTAGGTTTAAATCTTTCCGAGAAGAAAAAAAGATCAATGCCGAATCTTGACGTAGGATACGTATATTTTCCAGGAATCTGTCGGACTTAAGCAATCGTAGCGAGTCGAGTGGAAGAGCGAGCGCGGATTTTCTCAATTTTGTGGCGCATAACAAGACGATGTAACGAAAAATTGAGGAAATATGAGCCGTTATCCCATTGGCGCTGTAGAAGTATAGTCTTATGTCCGACAGACTCCCGGTATTGCACCGTCAAATGCATTTGTGCGTCGGTAAGGAGTGGGGAATGATTGAGCTATTCGGTTGGACCGGTTTGGTAATTTCTTTTTTATACATGGTTTATCATCGCTACATGCATGCCTACCATGATCAGGTCTATGCGTATATCAGGAAAAAATATGGTGATGATGCAGAGCAGATGAAGTTTCCATCGAAAGCAGATCATGCGAAGGATGCCAGAAGATTTTCGCTTTATACAATCTTTTTTGCCGGTATTCTGATTGTACTTAATTTATTTCGTTGATCAGTTTTCACATAATAATGTGTCAAGTGAGATGTAGATGAAATCCGGAATTTTGTTGCTTTTCACACTATAATCGGGTTTCCCGGGCCTAGGAGTCTGTCGGACTTAAGTAATCGTAGCGAGCCGAGTGGGAGAACGAGTGCAGATTTTCTCAATTTTGAGGCGCATAGCAAGACTATGTAACGAAAAATTGAGAAAATATGAGCCGTTATCCCATTGGCGCAGTAGATTAGCCTTATGTCCGACAGACTCCTAGCTGACAAAACAGCAGGCCGACGATCAGCTCTCTCTGTTGTGCTGCAAATGCCCTTGCGCATTTCAGGCAATTGCACTGATCCAATGCTAAAATCACGTTGTTAATCCAATTGCCTTCCGTTGTGGAGGCAACCTTAAACGCTATGAAGTAAAGGAGAACCTCATGTTTGCAGTATCTGCAAATCGATTAATATTTAGAGTCATTGTATTAACTGTGGCAATTATGGTCAGTCATCCGGTATTGGCTGAAACGAACGATAATCGGCCGGCCAGGCCGATTGTGCTGTTAATCGGTGAAGAACAGGATTTTACCGGATGTAAAAAGCTCGGCAGCGTGAGAGGGGCTTCGCAGGAAAGCGATAACGATAAGCCTTATCCTCAGCGCCTGATTATCGCCAGAACCAACTTGCAGAATGAAGCGGCCGGCATGGGAGCAAATACGATTCATGTGTTGCGCAGCAATACCAGCCGCATTGAAGTGCCGGGTGTCAGCAAGCAGATTATTTTTCTCGGAGAAGCTTACTATTGTAAATAATTACCCTGCACAGGTTTGAAGCCAGCGTTTGTCGGAAATAACTGTATTACAATGCTGTGCGTGTGCACATATGATGAATCCTGAAAACCTCAGTTGACCGTTATCCGGGCTGATTAACGATAGGAACACATGAAACAATTCGAGCAATGCCGGTTCATCCGGATGGTGAGTCAGACCAGGCTGTTTATAGCACGCCGCTTTTTAATTCTGGCCGCATTGTGCCTTGCCGAAAACAAAAATCAACGCACTGTAAATCCCATTCAACTGATTTTAGGTGGATTGCTTCAGCCCGGCGTGTTATCCGTTCATGCGTAACACTGGAAATTGCGAATGATGAAACCATTAGCTCCTCATCAGCTTTATACAGCCTGCAACCTCGATCAATTTGATTTTGACACGACTGAAACGCTCGATGACCTCAAGGCGGTAATTGGCCAGGATCGTGCAATACAGGCGCTGCAGCTGGGTGTGAATATCCGGCATGACGGATACAATCTGTTCGTGCTTGGGCCGACCGGAGTGGGTAAGCATACCGTAGTGCTGGAATACTTGGAAAAACAGTCAGGCATGCGGGAAATGCCGCCGGACTGGGTTTATGTCAATAATTTTGATAAACCGTCCGAGCCGATCGCGATCAGCCTGACGCATGAGCATGCCACGATTTTCCGCAATGACATGCATCAACTGGTGGAAGACCTGTGCAGCGCCATCCCGAGTGCATTTGAAACGGATGAATATCATTTGCGCTTGCAGGAAATTGATGAGGATCTCAAGAAAACGATCGAGTCTGCTTTCAGCGCACTTAACGATGAAGCGGATGCGAGCAATATGCGGTTGCTGCGCACACCGCACGGATTTGCTTTTGCACCGGTAAAAAACGGTGAAGTGATCAAACCGAAGGAATTTGATGCACTGCCGAAAGAAGAACAGCAGCAGATCGAGGATGCCATTAATGTTCTCGAAGAAAAGCTGACAGCCATTCTGCGTATGCAGCCGCAGTGGCAGCGGGAAGCCCGTAACAAGATCAAGGAACTGAATCGTCAGATTGTCATGTTTGCTTCGGGGCATCTGATTGATGAATTGAAAATCAAATATCAGCACCATAAAGTCATTCCGACTTATCTGGAAGCGGTGCAGCAGGACGTTATTCACAATCTGCAGAATTTCCGTCTCGAGGAAGATACGGTCGATCATATGCACGTGCCGTTGATGAAACTGCCGGCTTTCCGCCGCTATGACGTCAATATACTCGTGGATCATACACAGCATGACGGCAGTGTACCGGTTGTTTTTCTCGATCTGCCCAATTATGCGAACCTGATCGGCGCTGTTGAATATACCGTGCACATGGGCGCGCTGCAGACAGATTTCAGTTTGATCAAGCCCGGCGCGATGCATCAGGCCAACGGCGGATTTCTTGTTATCGACGCGATGAAGCTGCTGACGCAGCCGTATGCGTGGGAAGGGTTGAAGCGTGCGCTGTTTTCCCGGCAGATCAAAATTCAGTCGCTGGGCCAGATCTACAGTCTGGTCAGCACGGTCTCCCTCGAGCCTGAGCCCATTCCGCTGAATATCAAAGTGGTTCTGATCGGTGAGCGCATGCTGTATTACCTGCTGCATGCCTACGATCCTGAATTCAGGCAACTGTTTAAAATCGCAGCCGATTTTGATGACCGGCTGCACCGCACAGTCGAAAATCAGCAGACGTATGCCCGCATGATCGCGAGATTACTGCGTCGCGATAATCTGCGTCCATTTGACCGTTCTGCCGTTGCGCGGATTATCGAACACGGCGCACGACTGACGGGGGATGCGGAAAAGCTTTCTATTTGCACCATGGATATCGCCGATCTGTTGCGCGAGGCTGATTATTACGCCGGCATTGGCGATCATGCCGTTGTCAATAAAGATAATGTGCAGCGCGCCATTGATGCGCAGATCTACCGTGGCGACCGCATACGCGAACAGCTTCAGGAAGCGATAAACCGCGGTATATTGATGATCGATACCGATGGTGAAAAAGTCGGACAGATCAACGGTCTTGCGGTCATGCAACTTGGCGATGTCAGTTTCGCCGTGCCTTCGCGCATCACGGCAACCGCACGGCTTGGAAGCGGGAAAGTGGTTGATATCGAACGTGAGACAAAACTGGGGGGCGCGATTCATTCGAAAGGTGTTTTTATTCTTTCATCTTTTCTGGCAGAGCGATATGCGAAAGATTATCCCTTGTCGCTTTCAGCCAGCCTGGTTTTTGAGCAATCCTATGGCCGCATTGAGGGCGACAGCGCATCAATGGCCGAGCTTTGCAGTCTGCTTTCCGCATTGTCAGGATTGCCAATCCGGCAAAGCATGGCAATGACGGGTTCGGTTAATCAGCGCGGTGAAGCTCAAGCTATCGGCGGCGTTAACGAAAAAATCGAAGGTTTCTTCGATATCTGTATGTTTCACGGATTATCCGGGAAACAGGGTGTTCTGATTCCTGCCAGTAATATCAGGCATCTAATGTTGCGGGCTGATGTGATCGAAGCTTGTGCAAATGGACAATTTGCGGTTTATGCCTATAACAATTATGATGAAGCCATGACTGTGCTTACTGGCGAAACGGCTGAACTGGTCAATACACGCGTTGAAGCACGTCTGCAGGAGCTGGAAAAAATTCGCCAGAATCTGGCGAAAAATAATAAAGAATCAGTGAACGGTAATGAAAAAAACGCGGATTAATCGCATTCTGGTCGCACTTGATGCCAGTGCTGCCAACCAGAATATTCTGCGGGCCGGTATTATGCTGGCCTCGTATTTTCATTCTCGGCTCAATGTTTTGTTTATTCAGGATAGTGACCTGATCAGTGCAGCCGAATTACCGTTTGTACGCGAGGTTGTGTATGGTTTGCCATCCGGACGTGCAATTGATGTCGCCGGAATGGAACGGTCGATTCAATTACAGACAGCGCAGTTGCGCAAACTGGTGGCATCAGTCGCTCAGCAGAATCGGATCGAGATCGCATTTGATGTATTGCGCGGCAATGTGGCCCGTACCCTGTGCGAAATATCCAGTCAGACCGATCTGCTTGTAATTGGAAAAAATTCATTATCACAAGGGAAAAGCCGGAAAGTCGGCAGCATTACCCGGTCGGTTATGTCGTCCGTCCAGTGCGATCTGGTTGTATTGCATTATGGCAGCCAGATCGATCGGCCCGTTGTAACCGGCTTTACCGGCAGCGAAGCCAGTCTGCGCGCAGTGTCTCTGGCAATTGATCTCGCGCATGAAGACCACGACCAGCTCATCATCATCCTGCCGGCCACGGATGATCTGAAGTACCAGCAATTGAGCAAGACGATTGAGGATAATTTTAATACACAACAACTTCAGGTCAGCCTGGTGAGAATTTATGACAATACAGTAGATCAGGTTTTACATGTGATTCAACAGTTTCATGGACGAATTCTGCTGCTGGAAAGCGGGTCGAATTTTTTGACTGACGATCAGAGACAGGCTTTAATTGCGCAGGCAAATATTCCGGTAATATTTCTGCATTAGGCATCTGTTGTGACTTTTCACTGACGTGCGGAAAACCTGCTCTCATTCTTCCATGTGAATCGGTGTAATGATTTGAGTCCGGCACAAACTTCGAGAAGCGTAAGAGAGACGAATGAAATGAGCAAGCAGGTTGTTTTTACCTATAATTTGTCGCAATTTAGTTCTATAATGCTTAGAATTGTCGAGCATTACTTAAAGGGGTGTAGGTGAGTTCCTACTTAATGCCGGTATAAAATACTTATTTTCTTTGATTGCACTAATGGCTTTCAGTTATATCGTATTTATGCAAATCCAGCAGCGAGTCAGTTCAAAGTGAATTCCAGAAGAATTCATTGAATTGCGCCGGATGTGACGACAGGGTATTAAAGGAGATGGAGATAAAAAATGGAAACAAAGCAGCTGTTGGATGAAATCAGGGAAATTAATTTGGCGTATCTGTTGCTTGCGCAGCAAATGATACGTGAAGATAAGGTGTCAGCTATGTATCGATTGGGTATCAATCAGGATGTGTCTGACATTATAGAAAAATTGACTGTCAGTCAGCTCCTGAAAATGGCTTCTTCAAACAGCCTGCTGTGTCGCTTTCGATTCAATGATGCTTTGATAGCCGAATTGCTGTCGAACGACAGTCGCGGCGACAACAACGCCGTTTCTCAGTCGCATGCCGCAATATTGTTAGCAGGGCAACCGGCAGAAGTGATTAGCTGAAACGCAGTAGAAGTATAACTGAAAAGGATTAAACCTAAAAACCTCAGTT
>CAZXBP010000112.1:0-9730 GCA_964639015.1 uncultured Nitrosomonas sp. | reverse complement strand
CTAATTTCCCGCCCGGTTGGGGAATTCTGATTATGTCGCTGGGGTTGTTAAGTAAGGATGGTATTACGATTTTGATCGGTATGATCGTTGGCACCATAGGTGTCGGCATCACGATGATTATCCTGGTGTTATTGTGGATGGGCATGTCGCTGCCGTCGTTTTACGGCTGATCTTTCTTATTTTCTGCAATACAATCAGTTACAGTATCGGACGGATTTCCTGATTGAGCTGTTCTAAGACGTGCAACGGGTTTTGCGCCTGTGTAATTGGTCTGCCGATGACCAGATAATCCGATCCGTTTTGTATTGCCGCCGCCGGGGTGGCAATTCTTTTTTGATCGTCACCGGAATTTTCCTGTGGCCGGATACCGGGGGTAACCAGCAGAAATTCGGGTTCGATTTTCTGCCTCAATTGCCGTGCTTCAAGCGCGGAACACACAACACCATCCAGTCCGCAATCTCGGGTTAATGCAGCCAACCGCAAAACAATCTGTTCCGGGCTGCCTTGCAGACCAATATCATCCAGGTCATTCTGATCCATGCTGGTCAGTAGCGTTACTGCGATCAGTTTGACAGTACCCGGAGCTATAGCTTCGCGCGCAGCCGACAGCATTTTCCGGCCGCCCATCGCATGTACGTTGATCATCCATACCCCCATGTCAGCTGCCGCCTTGCAGGCGTTCGCGACGGTATTCGGAATATCGTGATACTTGAGATCCAGGAAGATGTCAAAGCCGTCGTGCACCAGTTGATCAATCAGCCCGGGGCCGGCAGCGGTAAAAAGTTCTTTGCCGACTTTGAGTCGGCATAGATCCGGGTTCAGTCGGGATGTCAGATTCAGCGCCTGTTCGGCTGAACTGTAGTCCAGTGCCACAATAATACGAGGTTCATTCACATTCATTATCTGATTCGTGATGCTAAATTGAGCAATCTTAACTGCATCTTTATTTTCCGTCATCCGGTTTTATCGCAAGCTTTCAGGTCGCTACCAGAATCCGGATGGCGTCCAGCCGGAAATGCGCCGCGTCCAATGCCTGAGTTACATCCTGCAACTGTTTTTCAAAGAAAAGAATTTCTTCCGTTCGCACATTGGGATTGATCACGCTCAATGCCTTGAGCCTTTCTATTTCAGTGATCAGCATTTCTTTGGCCTGATCTCCGGTCTGTTCAATCAAGGCAGGCATCTGCTTTCTGGCAAGCTGTTCGCTTGACGCGATCATTTCCTTGATGACCGCCTGCTTCAGCATAACAACCTGACGGGCAATATCGGGCGACACTGCGGACAGGCATTGATTGATGGTCTGATGATTCAGTGAGGGATAGTCTGCGCGGCCTTGTTCATCAATCAAGGTGCGTATCATCGCGGGTGGCAGGTTGCGTCTGTTGGCGGCAGTTATTGATGCGATATCCAGGATAAAGATACACTCCAGATATAACGTGCCGGGCCGTGCGGTGCGGTGGGAAAAACTTGCGACCGACGTGTTGCCGGATTCACTGCCGATGACACGATCCATGGCATGAATGACCATGGGATGCTCCCAGGTGATAAACTGCATATCTTCATTTGCCAGCGCGGCACTTCGATTGTAAGTGATCACTGTTCCTTCGTCATCCAGACCCGGAAAAGCTGATGTCATGTGTTCGCCGGGTTCAATGCGGTAACAATCGGCGCGGTGCGCTTCGACATGTACGCCAAAGCAGTCGAAGGCAATATCCATATAACGCTGTAGCGTGGGATCGGAATCATGCGTGCATGCTGTCCGATACAGATGCTCGGCGATGTGCGGTCTGCACGAATGATATTCCAGCAGTCTGTCGCGTCCGCGATCAAGCGCTTCATTCAGCAGCTGGCGGGTTTTTTGCGTATGATCGATCAATTCAAAAAAAACTGTTGAATCGAGATCACGCTGATGCAATGCAGCCGCAAGATCCTGTTCGACGCGTTGATAAACCATTTGACCTGCGGGACAGATTTTCTCCAGGGCGTTAAGTCCGTTGTGATACCAGTGCAGCATGACAGCCTGTGCGCTGTTTTGCAGATGTGGCGCGTAAATTCGGATGGTTTCAGTCTGGCCAATGCGATCCAATCGGCCGATGCGTTGTTCCAGCAGGTCTGGATTGAGCGGCAGGTCGAATAAAACCAGATGATGCGCAAATTGAAAATTGCGACCTTCGCTGCCGATTTCGGAACAAATCAATGCCTGACTACCTGTCTCCCGATCGGCAAAGTATGCAGCTGCACGGTCACGCTCCAGCAATCGCATCTGCTCGTGAAATACCGGAAAATGTTTTCCTGTGCGCATTTTGAGCACATAGGCAATGTCACACGCGGTGAGTGCGCTGGCTGTAATGACCAGAACCTTTTCCGGTTTAAGCTGGAGCAGGGTTTGATGCAGCCAGTCGATGCGTGGATCGAATGTTGTCCATTCCGGTTCGACCGTTTTATCATCATCTGCCTGATAGATTAATTCCGGGTAGAGCAGTAATTGTGGTTGTGCAAGCTGTTCAGATTCAAAAGCGCTTAATACGGCATCATATTGCGCAGGCAGCGGCAGCGGTTCGATGATCAGCTTTCTTTCCGGAAAGCCTTTGACAGCAGCACGTGTGTTACGGAACAACAGGCGTCCGGTGCCGTGCCGGTCGAGCAGCGATGTGGCAAGCGACTGCCTTGCCAGCATTCTTTTGTCATCTGCAGATTCCGTTTTGTCCAGTTCGTCGAATAAAGACAGCATGTGCGCGCTATCGGCGTACGATAAAATGGTTTTCCGAACACTTTCTGTCAATGTTTGCCTGGTGAGCAGCGCTTCAACGGCATCGGCAACAGGTTCATAGGCTTGTTCTTCCGTCAGGAAGTGCTGGTAATCGTCAAACCGATCCGGATCCAGCAATCGCAGGCGCGCGAAATGACTCGTTTTTCCCAATTGCTCGGGGGTTGCTGTCAACAACAGTACACCGCTGATACGTGTCGCCAGTTTCTCGACAATCTGGTACGCCTGACTCGGCGCATCTTCTGACCATTCAAGATGATGCGCTTCATCGACAATCAGCAGATCCCATTCACCGTCCAGTGCGGACTGACAGTATCTGGGATTTTTGCACAAAAAATCCAGACTGCACAAAACCAGTTGTTCGCTGTGAAACGGATTGTCGCGCGGATTGCTTTCTTCGATTGCGGCGCAGCGCTCCGCGTCAAAGATGCTGAAAGCCAGATTGAAGCGCCGCAGCATTTCCACCAGCCATTGATGCATCAGTGTTTCAGGAACGACGATGAGTATGCGTTCGGCGCGTCCGGTCAGTAACTGCTGGTGCAGAATCAAGCCGGCTTCGATGGTTTTGCCCAGCCCCACCTCATCGGCGAGTAATACGCGCGGCGCATAACGCCGCCCCACCTCATGCGCAATAAAAAGTTGATGCGGAATGAGACTGGTGCGCGCGCCAAGTAGTCCAAACAACGGTGTTCTGCCCAGCCGGTTAACATATTCCCAGGTTTGGTAGCGTATCTGAAACCATTTGTCCGCGTCGATATGCTGATTGAATAACCGGTCAGTGGGTCGGTTAAATTGAATATGATGCGCTAGCTGATCTTCTGTCAGTTTCAGGACATTACCGTGCGTATCAGTGCCGGTATAGACCAGCAATCCGTCGTTATCCTGCACTGCTGTGATCTGTATGACAACATCCTGCTGGCTGGAAATGCTGTCGCCGATGGTGAAAACAACCCGGGTCAGCGGTGCGGACTGGCGCGCATAGGAACGCGTTTCACTGGTCGCAGCAAAGGTAATGCTGACAGTGCGCTCCTCTACTGAACGTACTGTACCCAAGCCTAGTTGTAAATCAAAATCACAAATCCAGCGTTGACCGGGTTTGAAATCATTCATGCGAAAAATTCAGAAAAACGCAATAGACTACACGAAAAGCAGAAAAAATTTTGCTTTTCTTTTGAATTGCAGAATTTGCACTAACCACGCTGGCAGAAGAGAGAATGAGGTGTATTTGAAAAAGTGAATTTGGAGGTGCGATGGGTATAAATACCATGATGTTGTTTCTGGTTGTTTCTGGTCCTTTTTCCGCGATTAACTACGATGCGGTTTTTTGGCCAGCTTGCGCTGCAGGGTGCGACGATGCATGTTCAGTATTCTGGCGGTTACCGATATATTGTTGTCATTCTCGGTCAGAATACGTTGAATATATTCCCACTCCAATCGTCCGACAGATAAAGGGCTGGCGCTGATCGGCGTATCGGTCTCGCCGCTTGTGCGATCAAAGGCCGCCATAATTTCATCCGCATCTACCGGTTTGGCCAGATAATGCGTGGCGCCGAGTTTAATGGCTTCAACTGCGGTTGCAACGCTGGCGTAACCGGTCAGCATGACGATGCGTGTACCGGGATCCAGTATTTTGAGTTTTTCAACCAGCACCAGTCCGGATTCGCTGTCCAGTTTGAGATCAACGATAGCGTATTCCGGTGTGGCCGTTTCAGCCTTTGTAAGCGCATCTTCTATATTATGCGTGATTTCCACGCTGAAGCCGCGTTTTGTCATTGCTTTGGCCAGAACGCCACAGAAGATCTTGTCGTCATCAACGATAAGCAATGAAGGTTGTTCAGAGATGTCTTCGATCATATCGTATTCAGGGAGTATATTGTTGTATCTGAATTCCAGCATCGCATCTATCCTCCTATCAATGGTATGGTTACTTGAGTGCAGGCGCCGCCCTTTTCGAGATTGAACAAGTGCACAGTGCCGCCCAGACGCTCGATATTGGCATTGGCCAGAAAAAGGCCGATGCCGAACCCCTGTCCCGGGGCTTTGCTGGTGAAAAAAGCTTCCCCGGCGCGCTGTGCCGCTTCAGTGGACAGTCCTTCGCCGTCATCGACAATTTCGAGATGCAGGTTGTTCTTGTCCCAGTGACTGGTAATTTCAATACACTCGGAGGATGCATCGGCGGCGTTATTGAGCAGATTCAATATGGATTGAGAGAGCAATTGACTATCCATGATTTTTGGCGTGGGATGTGGACCATCAATGTGATAGTTGAATTTGACCGAAGGTCGTATCAGTTTCCATTTTTCCAGCATTGAATTCATGAATTTGTCTACGGGTACCTGACTGACACCCTCGACGCGTGTCTGCCCGGTCTTGGCCAGTAGTTGCGTCAGTGTCTGTTTGCAATGCGCAATCTGGTCGCGCAGAATTTGAATATTGTTCTGAAATTCAGTGTTTTCCGGATATTCTTTCTGTAATTCACCTGCGATGACCGCCATCGTGGATAACGGTGTACCCAGTTCATGCGCGGCACCGGCAGCCAGCGTACCCAGCCCGATAATTTGTTCATTGCGCAGCGCCTGTTCGCGCGCCAGCGCAAGATCGCGATCGCGGTCGCGAATTGAAGTGCTCATTCTAACGACATACCAGGCGATGATAATCGTGCTCAGCACAAATGTCAGCCACATGCCGGATACGTGCAGGCTGAATTCAACCAGATGCTTGCTGTGATCATGCGGCAGCGGAATGTAATTAAACAGCAGGATGGTATAACAGCCGATCGTGATGGCCGATAGTACCCAGGTATACCGCCAGGGTAAAGTAGCCGCCGCTATGGTAATCGGCAGCAGATACAGTGAAATGAACGGATTGGTGGAGCCGCCGCTGAAGTACAGCAAAGCGCTGAGCGCAAAAATGTCGATGAGTAATTGCGCAAAAAATTCGATATTCGATACCGGCCATTTCCGATGCAGACGTACCCAGGTCAAGAGATTCAATACGGCCAGCAAAGCAACTACAACGATCAATTCAGTCCACGGGATATCCAGTGCGATGATCTTGTAAACAAGCATGAATGTCAGGCACTGTGCGAGAATCGCGATATTCCTGAGCATGAACAGGCGTTGCAGATTTTTACTGAGCGGTGCTTGGCTGATGCTGTTAAGCATGGTTTTAGTATTTGGGAACTGTGATTTTTTTTGAAATGAAGGCATTACCTTAGCCTAAATTAAGTCCGATGACGATGCGACATTTTGTCGCAGCTACGATGATTAATCTATGATCGAATATTCAAAAAACAATTTGTTTGATACAGTGTTTCTGGCGCTGCTGGCAGTATTTGTCGGCGTAATATCCGCTTATGCTTCGCTGTTTTTTTTATGGGCTGTCGATTATCTGCACTTGTTATTGGTCGGTGCCAATGGCAGTGTGATGTATGCCTTTTTGGAAAATTTACCCGTCTGGCATTTATTTTTCATTCCGGTTATCGGTGCTGTTATTGTGCGTATGATTATACAGTACGGCATGCCCGGGAAACGCAATTATGGCCCGGCTGATGTTATTGCCGCTGCACGAATTGGGCGAGGCATTCTGTCAATCCGGGTCGGGATCGGCAGTGCTATGGCTAGTATTGCGTCTATCGGAAGCGGCGCGTCCGTAGGACGGTATGGTCCTGCTGTCCATCTGGGCGCTTCACTGGGCTCCTGGGTGGCGCAATGCATGCAAATGGCATCCAATCAAAACAAAACACTACTTGCCTGTGGTGTGGCGGGCGCGATTTCCGCTTCGTTTTCTGCGCCTTTGGCAGGTTTGGTGTTTGCGCATGAAGTTATTCTGGGACGCTTTGAAAGCAAATCGGTTATGCCGATTGCCATTTCATCCGTGGTTGCCAGCGCTATTGTTCGGAGTCATGAATTCAACGCGATACTTTTCATGCTGCCCGACATGCCAATTGCGAATTATTGGGAGTATTTTCTCTTTGCGTTATTGGGCATTATTGGAGGAGGGCTTGCTGTTTTATATATGACTTCGATGCACCGCCTGACACTATTGTTTGAGCAGTTGCCAGTTTCCGGAATATTCAGAGCCTTGCTGGGAGGTCTCGTGCTCGGCGTTATTGTAATCATTTTTCCGCAAACTTTCGGGTTGGGTGAACAGGTGATCAGCGATGCGCTGCATTTGCAATTTTCTGTTGATGTTTTGATGCTGTTGATTCTAGCCAAATTACTGGCCACATCTGTCAGTTTTGCGGCCGGTTTTTCGGGGGGGGTATTTGGGCCGGCTCTTTTTCTTGGCGCCATGATGGGAACTGCCTTTGGTCTGGGTATTTTTGAAGTAACGGATATGGCATCCTCCCCGGCCGTTTACGGTGTGGTGGGTATGGGTGCTGTTATAAGCAGAGTCATAGGGGCACCGATCACAACAATTCTTATCGTGTTTGAATTGACTGGAAGCTATACATTGATGACGGCCGTAATGGTGTCTGTTGTCATCGGCGGCATGGTAACCCGGCAGTTATTTAATCATTCCTATTTTTACCATCAATTGCGCATGCGGAGCATGGACATAGCGCCCGATACGGCGCCAGCCGAACAAATATTGCAAGAGATGCCGTTGCACGCGATAAAATCCAATGCATTTATCGTGCTGACTGACGATATGACGCTATCCGAGGCGCGCGATATAATGAAGCAAGGTTGCCATGAAGCCTGCTTTGTCGTTGATCAGGACGGGAGACTTTTGGGGCAGCTTCATGCAGCATCTTTATGTGTTTTTAATGATGAGACGATGCAGTTGAAGCATGTTTCACGCAACTTCGTTACACCGCTATTGGTTTTTACCGGAGATATGAGTGTTCATATGGCGTATTTGAGATTAAAGGATTATAAAGACGCTGCCATTCCGCTGGTCAAGGATCTCGAATCATTGCAGATGCAAGGTGTTGTTTATGTCAGTGACCTGGTTGCCGCCTGCTTGCAGGCATTTGAAAAAAACCGTGATGATGCCAGATAACAGGGTCATGGCGACAGACCTTTTTTTCAGTTAGAATGCGTTAACGATTTTTCTTGTGCTGAGTGAACAGCTAGTTGAGATTGAATGCGCCTTAACGCTTTCCTGGAATAGGGCAAAGCTTATCAATAATTTTTATGATCCTGATTTTAGTTCCCAATACCCGACCGGACAGTCCGGAATATAAGCAGTTACTGACACATCTCGCCAACTTGCCCGGTATTACCACGCGCGTACATACCGAAGTCGGTACAGAGCAGACTTTAACCGAATTGTATCTAATCGGGAATACCAAGGCGTTGTCGGTAGATGACATCAGAAACCTTCCCTGCGTCGATCGTGTTGTACGGGTTTCTGAGGAGTACCGTATTCTGGGACGTCATCAGAATGACGAACGTTCGACCAGTTTTACCTATAACGATGTGGTTTTCGGTCAGGAAGCATTAAATGTGTTTGCCGGCTTATGCGCAGTCGATACGCTGGAGCATGTCGAAATCATGATGCGGGTGTTGCAGGAAAATGGACAGGTCTGCACCCGAATGGGCGCATACAAGCCACGAACCAGTCCTTATTCGTTCCAGGGGCACGGCAAGTCTTGTCTGCCTTATGTTTTTGATCTGGCGGGCAAGTACGGTATTAAGGTCATCGCGATGGAAATTACGCATGAGGCCCATCTGGATGAAATCCGTACCGCGCTGCATCAAACCGGGAATGCAACAGGGATCATGCTGCAAATCGGCACCCGGAATACACAAAACTTTGAGTTATTGAAAATTGTCGGACGTCAGCAGGATTTTCCGGTGCTTATCAAGCGTGGATTTGGTATCACGCTGGATGAGTCATTAAACGCGGCCGAATATCTTGCATCCGAAGGCAATCGCAAGGTTGTGTTCGGTCTGCGTGGCATGAAAACCAATATGGGCGATCCGCATCGCAATTTTGTCGATTTTGCTCATGTTCCCGTGGTCAAACGGTTAACGCGCATGCCGGTCTGCATTGATCCTTCGCATTCCGTCGGGACGCGGGCGGCCTCGTCGGATGGTATTCTGGATATCATGCATGTGACGGCGCAGGGCATCATTGCAGGGGCCAATATGGTGCTGGTTGACTTTCACCCGTCGCCCAGCAAAGCGTTGGTCGATGGGCCCCAGGCACTGCTGCTGAAGGAATTGCCGTTGTTTCTGGAAGATATCCAGATCGCACGAAACGCCTATTTGAAACGCGCTGAACTGATCAGGCATTATCAAAGTTAAATAATCGCAAATTTTTGTTGTCTGATACGCATTTGTGGAGAAGAGTAAATGATTAAGGTATTGCTTTCCAATCCGAGAGGTTTTTGTGCCGGAGTTGATCGTGCCATTGGAATTGTCGAGCGTGCGCTTTCGATGCATGGCGCACCGATTTATGTACGTCACGAGGTAGTGCACAATCGTTTTGTGGTTGAGGACCTGGAGAGAAAGGGGGCTGTTTTCGTTGAGAATCTTGATGAAGTGCCCAAAAACAGCATTTTGATTTTCAGCGCGCATGGTGTTTCACATGCAGTACGTCGCGAGGCGGCCGAACGTAAGCTCAAGGTATTTGATGCTACCTGCCCGCTGGTGACGAAAGTGCATGTCGAGGTTGCAAAAATGCGCAAGGATGGCAAGGAAATTGTCATGATCGGCCATCAAGGTCATCCTGAGGTTGAAGGCACGATGGGTCAGGTTGAGGGTGGGGGGGGCGACACGGGCATGTATCTTGTCGAGACCGAACAAGATGTTCAGAAACTGCATGTCAAAGACGAAACCAATCTGGCGTATGTCACGCAGACAACTTTGTCTGTTGATGATGCGGCGCGTATTGTTGATGCTTTGAAAATGCGCTTTCCGAAAATCAGCGGTCCTAAAAAAGATGATATCTGTTACGCGACGCAGAATCGGCAGGATGCTGTCAAGAAAATGGTGAAACAATGCGATCTGG
>CAZXBP010000111.1:0-9769 GCA_964639015.1 uncultured Nitrosomonas sp. | reverse complement strand
GTTATCCCATTGGCGCAGTAGATTAGTCTTATGTCCGACAGACTCCTAGGTTCAACGAACCTTTGTCTGCCGCGTGAAGCAGCAGCACCCGGGCTTTCTTACCATCCATGACTTGAGCAGGTTCTGACAGCACGAACACGTAAATAGATATAATGCTATTCAATCGAGCCAGACCCAGGGGTTTTTTTTGGAAGACATACCGCTTTATATCTTACTGATCATATTATTCGTATTATTAATTCTTTCAGGTTTTTTCTCACTGTCTGAAACCAGCATGATGGCGATCAACCGTTATCGCCTCAAGCATCTGGCAAAACAGGGACACCGAGGTGCGCGATTGACGGTGCGCTTACTCGACAAAACCGACCGGCTGCTGGGCGTGATCCTGCTGGGCAACAATCTGTTGAATACCGCATCGGCCACGCTGGTTGCGGTGATCATCGCCATGTTGTTCGGTCAAAGCGAACTGGCTTTGCTGCTCGGCACGATTTGCGTCACCTTCGCCATATTGATATTCAGCGAAATCACCCCGAAAGTGATCGCCGCAGCTTATCCTGAGCGAATTGCGCTTTTTGCCAGTTATATTCTGACCCCGCTGCTCAAACTGCTCTATCCCGTCGTATGGTTTGTCAATCTGTTTGTCACCGGTCTTTTGCTGCTGTTGCGACTCAATCCCCAGAAAGAATCCGCGGCCACACAGACGATCAGCACCGAAGAACTACGGACAATTGTGCTGGAAGGCAGTCACTTCATTCAGAAAAAACACCAGAGCATGCTGTTGAATCTGCTTGATCTTGAGACCGTCACTGTCGATGACGTTATCGTTCCGCGCAGCCAGATCGAAGCGATAGATCTCACTGCCGATGACGAAACAATCCAGCGGCAATTATTAACCTGTCACCACACGCGCCTACCCGTCTACCGCGAGCGCATGGAAAACATCGTCGGCGTTATTCATACACGCAAAGTGTTGAATCATATTAGAAGTGGTCCAATTACCGCCGCCGCGCTGGAAAAAATCATGCAGCAACCCTACTTTATACCGTCCGGAACACCGCTGTTTACTCAACTTCAGTTATTCCAGGAAAACAGTAAACGAATCGGCATGGTTGTCGACGAGTACGGCGACTGGATGGGACTGGTTACCCTGGAAGACATTCTGGAAGAAATTATCGGCGAATTCACAACGCACGCGCCGACACATGCGAGCACTTATGCCCACCAGGAAGACGGCAGTTATCTTGTCGAAGGCAGTACACTATTACGCGACCTGAATCGCAAGCTTGGCTTGCAGTTTCCGCTCGATGGCCCGAAAACATTGAACGGTCTGATTCTCGAATACCTCAAGGATATCCCGGAAAGCGGCACGGGACTGAATATCGCCGGTTATTACATGGAAATTCTGCAAGTCAAAAACCAGGCCGTCAAAACGGTAAAAATACACCCTTATTCCTCAGCAGCAACAGCATTATCTGAACAGGACCCCGGCAGGAAATGATCTGCATCACCGATGCGCGAACAGTCGAATTACGGATCGTATTTTAACTTTAACTTCAATCAATTTTAATTATAATTTCACGTGATTTATAGTATAAAATTGCACAAACTTCAACAACAGGATTCAGGTTTTATCACGCAATGCAGGCGCAACATTTTTCGCTACCGATTCGGGTATATTATCAGGACACTGACGCCGGCGGCGTTGTCTATCACTCGACACATCTGAACTTCATGGAACGCGCCCGTTACGAATGGCTGCGCAGCCTGGGCTTCGACGTGCACGAATTACTCAATGCCCATAAGTTGCAGTTTATGGTGCGTTCCATTGAAATCGAATATTTCAAACCCGCCATACTGGATGACCTGCTTCACATCAACGTCAATGTCATTGACATGGGCAGAAGCCGTATATCGATTGCGCAGGAGACACTGCGCGGCCAGACGCATCTGGTCAACGCCACGGTTCATGTGGTGTGCGTGAGTACGGAAAGCCTGAGACCGATCAGAATTCCACCCCATCTACGAGAAAAAATAGAGACGCCAACATGAACACAACCGTAACCGAGGATTTATCGCTTTTTTATCTGATCAGCAGCGCCAGCGTATTTGTTCAGCTGGTCATGCTCCTGCTTCTTCTGGCCTCGCTGCTGTCGTGGTGGTACATATTCCGGAAATTATTCGTGCTGCGCGACGCCATCCGGCAGAGCGATGAATTTGAAGATTACTTCTGGCGCGGCGTGGATTTAAACACACTGTATCAGCGCGCAACCACCTCACGCTATACCGCGGGCAGTATGGAGCGCATTTTTATCTCCGGGTTCGGCGAATTCAGCAAACATCCGCCGGGCACCGATGTCGACATGATCATGGAAAGCACGCGCCGCGCGATGCAGGCGACATATCAACGCGAAATGGACAGACTGGAAACACATTTGTCCTTTCTGGCTACGGTTGGCTCGGTAAGTCCCTATATCGGTCTGCTGGGTACAGTATGGGGCATTATGAATTCATTCCGCAGTCTGTCCAATATTTCCCAGGCCACCATCGCGCATGTCGCCCCCGGCATTGCCGAGGCGCTGATCGCAACGGCAATGGGGCTGTTTGCCGCTATTCCGGCGGTTATTGCCTATAACCGTTTTGTCAGCGATACCGAGAAACTGGCGACCCGGTTTGAAAGTTTCATGGAAGAATTATCCAACATCCTTCAACGCAGAGCTTCGCACTAATCCACACGTACAAGGAATCCGATAATAATGGCCCGCCGCATCAAACGCCAACTCAAAAACGAAATGAACGTGGTGCCCTATATCGATGTCATGCTGGTGCTGCTGATTATTTTCATGATCACCGCACCAATGATCAATCCGGCGCAAATCGAGCTGCCGCAGATCGGCAAGTCCTCAACAGCGCCCGCCGCGCCGCTTGAAGTAATTATCAAGGCGGATAACAGCCTGGCCTTGCGCGACCGTGCGCAGACGAGCACCGAATCGTTCGTCACGCACCAGCAGCTTGTCGACGCCGTCAAGCGCAAGCAAACGCAAAACGCGGACCAGCCGGTGGTGATCGCCGCCGACAAAAGCGTGCGCTATGAAGAAGTCATCAAAGTCATGGACATCCTGCAACAACATCAGGTACAGAAGATCGGCCTGCTGGCGCAGCCGAAATAATCCGGCCGGATAAAAACTTAAGCGGTAATGAAAGCAGGCAAATCACAAAACACAGTGGAAAAAGAACCGGGTTCGCTACCGGCAGCCGCGCTGGCTGTACTGGTGCACCTGGTATTCATTGGTCTGTTGATCTTCGGCTTTAACTGGAAGGAAAAACCGCCTGAAGGCATGATGGTCGAACTGTGGCAGGACTTGCCTGTGCAACCCACAGCACAACCGCCGCAGCCGCCCGTTAAAAGCACACCGCCGCCTGCGCCGCCACCGCCACCCAAGCAACCGCCAAAACCGGCGCCGGAACCCCAACCGGAACCTGAACCCAGGGCAGAACCCAAAACCGCCCCTAAACCGGAGCCGGTCAAACCGCAGCCTGCGCCACCCAAACGTCCGGATATCGAAATCAAGGAAAAAGAAGCCAAAGCAAAAGCTGAAGCGGAACGGGTGCAGCGCGAACGGGAAGAACAGCAAAAGCGCGAAATCGAGGAACAGAAACGTCGCGAACAGGAAGCGCAGCGCAAGCGCCATGAAGAAGAACAGAAGAAACGTGAACAGGAGACGCAACAAAAGCGTGCGCTGGAAGAACAAAAACAGCGCGAAGAAGAAGCCCTGAAAAAACGCCGGGAAGAAGAACAGAAACAGCGTGAACGCGAAGAGCAGAAAAAACGCGAGCAGGAGGAACAGCAGAAGCGCGAACAGGAAGAGCAGAAACGCCGTGAACAGGAGGCGCAACGCAAACGTGAACAGGAAGAAAAGGCGCGGCAGGCAGCACAGCAGGCGGCTGCGACAGCCGCACGGGCGCAGGTTGCCAGTGAAATCGGCAAATACAAGGCGATGATCATGGCCAAAATAAAAAGCCGTATCGTCATGCCGCCCGATCTGCCGGGCAACCCGGCGGTTGAATTCAACGTCACGCTATTGCCCGGCGGTGACATCCTTGATGTCCGGCTGCGCAAAAGCAGCGGTTACCCGGCATTCGACAGCGCGGTGGAACGCGCGATACATCTGTCCAAACCATTACCGCTGCCGCCCGATCCCGCATTGTTCAGCGAATTCCGCAACCTGAATGTCATCGTACACTATCTGGAATGATTGCTATAATCCGCTATAATTTCTGCATTTTTAGAGTTTCTACAGCTATGCATACGTACCGACGCACCGCTCACTGTCTTCACTGCTTCTTTAGCCGCTTTTTATGCCTGGTTCTACTCTCGGTCGCCTGCGCGCCGGCCTATTCCCGGCTGAATATTGAAATTTTCGGCGGCGGCGCGGACCGGATACCGGTCGCCATCGTTCCGTTTGCCGACGAAAACAGACTCCAGCAAAGCATCACCGAAGTGGTTTCCGCTGATCTTTACCGCAGCGGATTGTTCCGCATGGTCGATCCGGGCGGTTTACGGCCGCATACGCCGGCTGACGTGGTCTACAGCAACTGGTCAGAACGCGGCGCGAGTGCCCTGGTGATCGGACGCACAATTCCGATGCCCAATGGACAGGTCGAAGTGCAATTCCGTCTGATGGATGTCGCCCGCCAATCGCAGCTCGCAGCGCATGCCGCGGTGGTTCCCATGACACAGCTGCGCGCTGCCGCGCATCACATCGCCGACATCATTTACGAGGCACTGACCGGCGAGGTCGGTGTATTCAGCACGCGCATCGCCTATGTGCTGAAACAGGGTAATAATTACGCGCTGCAGATTGCCGACGCCGACGGTTACAACGAACACTCGATCATTCAATACACCGAACCGATCATTTCTCCGGCCTGGTCGCCGGATGGTAGCCAGATCGCCTATGTTTCCTTTGAAAACAAAAAGCCGGTGATTTATGTACAGACCCTGGCGACACGACAACGCAAGGCCGTCGCCAATTTCTCCGGCAGCAACAGCGCCCCGGCATGGTCGCCGGACGGCAGGAAGCTGGCTGTGGTGTTATCACTGCATGGCGGCTCGCAGATCTACCTGATCAATGCCGACGGCAGCGGACTGCAACGCCTGACCCGCAGTTCCAGCATCGATACCGAACCCAGCTTTTCGCCGGACGGACGCCATATCATTTTCACTTCCGACCGCGGTGGAAGTCCGCAGATTTACCGCATACCGGTGACCGCATCCGAGTCCACCACGGCAGAACGACTGACATTCGAAGGCAGCTACAACGTCAGCCCGGACTACAGCCATGACGGCAGGAGCTTCACATTTATTCACCGGCACAATGGACGGTTTAATGTCGCCGTGCAGGACATCGCCACACGCCAGGTGCAGATCCTGACGAATTCGCAATTTGACGAATCCCCGAGCTTTGCACCGAACGGCAGAATGATTCTGTACGCCACGGAAATCGGAGGGCGTGGTATATTATCCGCGGTTTCCCGCGATGGTTCGACGCGGCAGAATCTGTCCGTACAGGCAGGCGATATCCGCGAACCGGCATGGGGACCGCTGCCAAGGAAACGCTGACATTTCAGCGGCGCATCCGGAATGATGATTGCACAGTGGACGGAACAGCATTTCCCCAAACAGATGGGTGGGTTTTGTTTTTTTATTAATAGTAATAGGAGCGGTAAATGAAAAAAATAGCAGGTGTATTGATCATCAGTTTATTATCGGCTTGCGCCAGCCAGACAACGCAACCCACTGAAGTGGACGATTATTCAACAGGCAGCTATAACGGCAGCGGTAGTAGCGGCGCGGACAGCAGCGCCTATGGCTCGGGCGGTTCAGGCTTTTACCCGATGAATGATCCCGGCAGCATTTTATCTCAGCGCAGTGTCTATTTCGATTACGACAGCTTTTCCGTAAAAAGCGAATACCGTGAAATGGTCGTCGCGCACGCGCAATTCCTGCGCGACAATCCGAACGCCCAGGTCATTCTGCAGGGCAACACCGATGACCGCGGCAGCCGCGAATACAATCTTGCACTCGGTCAACGCCGCGCCGACAGCGTGAAAAACATCATGACACTGTCCGGCGCCAGCAACGCACAGATCGAAGCGGTCAGCTTCGGCGAAGAAAAACCGCGCGCTTACGGCAACGGCGAATCGGCCTGGAGCCAGAACCGCCGCGCGGACATCGTTTACCGGGGTGAATAAAAAATGCTGATACGCGCTTTCTGTTTACTGCTGCTGATCGGCAGCACTACTGCCCAGGCCGGATTATTCGGCGATGACAAGGCCCGGGGGCAGATTGATACCTTGCGTCAGCAGGTTGCCGAACTGGAAGCGCGTATTGTCCAGATGGAGGCGACCTTAAAGGGACAGGCGCTGGTGGAAATGTATACCCAGGTGGAAACGCTTGGCCTCGAACTCGGCAAGCTGCGCGGCCAGATTGAAGTGTTGAACAATGACAACGCTTCACTGCAGAAACGGCAAAGGGATTTCTATATCGATCTCGATAACCGCCTGCGGCAGATCGAACAACCGGGCGCGCCGCTGCCGACGTATACCGATCCCGCCGGTGCTGCCGAAAGTCCCAGCGGCGCAGCCGCGCCTGCCGACGAAATCATCGACGCGCCGCACGGAACCCGGATCACAACCCATCCGCAGCCGGAGGAAAGCCCGGCGGCGCAGTCATCTGCGCCACAGGATAGCGCCGCTGCGGAAACAGTGATCGCCGCCATACCCGGCCAGAGCCTGCAACCCGCCGGCGCAACGGAAAAACAGTTCTACGACGCGGCCCACCGACAGTTCGTCAACGGCGATTATGCCGGTGCCCGGTCGCAGTTCCAGGCATTTCTGGAACACCATCCGCAGTCCAACCTGGCCCCCAGCGCCGCATACTGGATCGGCAATGCCCACTACGCGCTGCGCGACTACCAGCAGGCCATTGCCGCGCAGCGTAATCTGATCACCCGCTATCCGGACAGCGCCAAAGTACCCGATGCCATGCTG
The DNA here is from genome assembly GCA_964639015.1 of uncultured Nitrosomonas sp. Classification (GTDB taxonomy): domain Bacteria; phylum Pseudomonadota; class Gammaproteobacteria; order Burkholderiales; family Nitrosomonadaceae; genus Nitrosomonas. The sequence goes on along the minus strand of CAZXBP010000111.1, from coordinate 2,719 downwards.
AATATCGCCAGCAGCCAGACCGAGCTGGCCGACAGAAAAGCCGCCAGACAAACGCTGGAAGAACTGATCGCCCGATACCCGTTCAGCAGCGCGGCTGAAAAAGCCAAGCAGCGCCTCAGCCGGTTGAATTGACGCCAACCGAAAACCGGATTAATGTCTCACTCGAATCTTCAGCGCCAATAGTCCGTCAGTCGTACCGCTTGTACCCGGGGTTTCATGACGAACTTCACAATGCACCAGGTTATACCGCATGTCCATCGACCCATCCCAGATTCTACGCATCAGCGAAATTTTCTACTCTCTGCAGGGAGAAACCAGCCGCACCGGATTGCCGACCGTTTTCATCCGCCTCACCGGCTGCCCGCTGCGCTGCGGTTATTGCGATACTACCTATGCCTTCACTGGCGGCCGGAACATGACTATCGGCGCCATTCTTGAACAGACCGCGACGTACCACACGCCGTATGTCACCGTTACCGGCGGCGAGCCGCTGGCGCAGAAAACCTGTCTGGCATTGCTCACCGCGCTGTGCGATGCGGGCTATTCGGTTTCGCTGGAAACCAGCGGCGCGCGCGATATTTCCGGTGTTGATCCGCGCGTCAGCCGAATCATGGACATCAAAACCCCGGGATCAGGCGAAGTCGACAAAAACCTGTGGACCAATCTCGACTGGCTGACGCCACGCGACGAAATCAAATTCGTGCTGTGCGATGCCGCGGACTATCAATGGGCATACCAAACCATCGCCGAGCACAGCCTCGACAAACGCTGTCAGGTACTGCTGTCGCCCGTGCACGGCCAACTCGACCCGGCCACGCTGGCCAACTGGATACTGCGCGACCGGCTCCCCGTGCGCATGCAGATTCAACTGCACAAACTGCTCTGGGAAGACGGCCCGGGGCGCTGACCACCCATGACGCCATGACCGACTCGACCAGAAACAAAGCTGTCGTGCTACTCTCCGGCGGACTTGACTCCGCCACCACGCTGGCGATCGCCAGAGACCGGCAATTTGACTGCTACGCGCTCAGCGTCGATTACGGCCAGCGGCATACCGCCGAACTTGACGCCGCACGAAAAGTCGCCGATGCGCTGGGCGCCATCGACCACAAAATCCTCACCGTCGACCTGACCACGTTTGGCGGGTCCGCATTGACCGATGCATCCATCGCCATACCGACGGCAGGCGAAAATACCGGCATCCCGGTCACCTACGTTCCCGCGCGCAACACCATCATGCTGTCACTCGCGCTGGCCTGGGCCGAGACATTGCATTGCCGCGACATATACACCGGCGTCAACGCCGTCGACTATTCCGGCTACCCCGACTGCCGCCCCGAATTCATCCACGCGTTTGAAACCCTGGCGAACCTCGCCACCAAAGCCGCCATCGAAGGCCACCGGATCACCATCCACGCGCCGTTGATCAACCTGCCCAAGAAAGACATCATACGCACCGGTCTGGCGCTCGGCGTCGATTACAGTCTCACCGTATCCTGCTATCAGGCCGACGAAGCGGGTCGTGCGTGCGGCGTGTGCGACGCCTGCCGTATCCGGCGCGCAGGTTTCGCAGCAGCCGGTGTTGAAGACAGGACACGCTATCGCAATGTTTAAAAGATAAAAGGCGGAATTAACAGTCTGTTCATCGCGCAGCACTTCGCCGCCAATACCACCAAGCCCGGTGGACGGCACTGCGTTTGTCCATCCTACAGGGTTACAGCGTAGTAACGCCTGCCGCAACCGGTATCGGGGAACGGTCGTGCAATGATGATGTTCAGCACCTTTATTCGAAGGCACAGGCAAGTCGTAGGTTGGCGGTGAGCCTGCGAATCCCAACGTATCATCATCGCCTCAGCAGCAAAAAAGCGACCGAAAAACTGCGCAAAAAAACCGGAACGGTTATCCCTGAATCATTCCTTGGATAAACGTTCCGGTACGCAGCACTCCAAAAGCATTGGCGCCGCGATCAAGAACTCAGTGATTGTGCAACGCCTACTTGTCGTCGGGGTTGAGCATATTGAATACAATCGCTGCGAACGCCCCACCCGCTAAATCGGCGACGAGATGAATCCAGATGTCGCTCCAGTTGAGCAATCCCATGAACGGTACGCTCAGGGCGACTGCCGGGTTAAACGCGCCGCCGGAAATGCCGCCGACTGCAAACGCCCCGACCATAACGACAAAACCAATCGCCAGACCATAATAGGAGTTGCCGCTGGTTGACTTGGCTGTCGCCACATTCAGTACCACGTAGCACAGCGCAAAGGTAAACAGAAACTCGGCCAGCAGCGATTTACCGACATCCAGCGAAGCAGGGCTTGCAGCCGAACCGACAAAAAATATCGCCGTAAACGCCGCCGCGATCGCGCCCAGAATCTGCGCGACCAGGTACACAGGCACTTCCGACATCGCGCACCGGCCCCGCATCAGGACAGCCAGCGTAACCGCCGGATTGTAATGCGCCCCGGAAATATGCCCGCCCGCATAAACCATCACCATCAGAACGGAGCCTATCGCAAGCGGCGCCAAAATGTCTGACCCGCCGGGTATGACGGTCAGGCCAATGGTCAACACCAGAAAGTAGGTGCCGATAAATTCGGAAATAAATTTTTTCATGTCAGGTAAAACTCCTTTGACGGTGGATGAGAATAGTCAGAAACATCAACAACCTGTTAAGAGCCCGTTAAACCTGAAAACCTCAGTTGAATGGGGTTTAAAG
>CAZXBP010000110.1:0-9796 GCA_964639015.1 uncultured Nitrosomonas sp. | reverse complement strand
GTCGCTGATCAATTTGAAGGCAGATTTCGTCCCGGCTTTTTTCGCGGTGTTGCAACAATCGTATTAAAACTTTTTAATATTATTCAACCCGATATTGCAATTTTCGGAAAAAAGGACTATCAACAGCTGCATATCATTCGCCGGATGGTCCAGCAATTAAATCTACCGGTTGAAATTATGGATGAGGAAATCATCCGCGCGCCGGATGGTTTGGCACTGAGTTCACGAAATCGATATCTGAATGACAACCAACGTATTGAGGCGAATCATTTGTATCGAACTTTAAACGCAGTCAAATCAGCCATACGGACCGGTCAAAGCAATTTTACGTTATTAGAAAGAAATGCCCTGGACAAACTTGAATCCAGAGGCTGGTCGGTCGATTATATCGCTGTTTTAAATCAGGATTCATTCCAACCGGCACGGTTGGAAGATAAGTTGCTTGTTGTCGTAGCTGCGGCCCGGGTCGGCCAGACGAGGCTTATTGATAACCTTGAATTACGCAAAAGCTGACTGAACATCGATCATCCTATTTTTTTAGTGTCACTAAAATTTTATAAATCGGCTAACGAATGAATCATGCTGGCATTTGATACCTTTTGGCAATCCTGTCTTGACCATTTTAGAAACGAATTAAACGCACAGCAATTCAATACCTGGATCAAGCCATTGCGGCTGCAAGGCAATCATTCTGATAATGAAACAGAAATTATGCTTATTGCACCTAATCGGTTTGTCTTGCAATGGGTACAGGAAAACTTCGCTGTACACATCAAAGCCATGGCTGAGGCTTATTTCACCAAAGTAATCCGGTTCCGGATCAAAATAGCGGATACGCTGATATCAGAAGCGGATCAAACCCAGGCACTAAAAATCGATTCACAGCCAGACAACGAAAACAAACCGGTTTTACGCAAACCATCGGCAAACCCCAAGCCGGGAAAAAGACAAGCCAGTCACCTCAATCCCAGCTTTACGTTTGATAATTTCGTTACCGGCAAAGCAAATCAACTGGCGCGAGCAGGCGCCATACAGGTTGCCGAATCTCCAGGCACTGCGTATAACCCGCTTTTTATTTATGGCGGCGTAGGGCTGGGGAAAACACATCTTATACAGGCTATCGGGAATTATGTTTTTGAAAACAGTGAAAATGCAAAAATACGTTATGTACATGCCGAAAAGTATGTTTCCGATGTTGTAAATGCTTATCAGCACAAATCATTCGATCAGTTCAAACTTTATTATCATACACTCGATCTTTTGCTTGTTGATGACGTACAGTTTTTTGGCGGAAAAAACCGCACTCAGGAAGAATTCTTTTATGCTTTCAATGCATTAGTAGAAGAACATAAACAAGTTATCATTACCTGTGACTCTTACCCTAAAGAAATTTCCGGACTTGAGGAAAGACTGGTTTCCCGTTTTGGTTGGGGTTTGACAGTCGCGATTGAACCGCCCGAGCTTGAAATGAGAGTCGCTATTCTGATCAAAAAAGCTGAACAGGAAAATTTGACGCTGGGAGAAAATGTCGCTTTCTTCATCGCAAAACATATACGCTCAAATGTTCGGGAACTGGAAGGCGCACTTAAACGTGTGATGGCTTATTCACGTTTTGTTGGTCAGGAAATCACTCTGGAAAACGCCAAGGAAGCGCTAAAAGATCTACTTGCGGTGCAGAACCGCCAGATTTCCATAGAAAACATCCAGAAAACAGTCGCGGATTACTATAAAATAAAGGTTTCCGAAATGTACTCAAAGAAAAGATCACGCATCATCGCCAGACCCCGGCAAATGGCTATGACCATTGCCAAGGAACTGACCACTCTCAGCTTACCGGATATCGGAGAAGCATTTGGCGGCAGAGATCATACAACCGTATTGCACGGCCATAAAAAAATCAATGAACTGCGCGCTTCTGACCCTGCGATCAATCGCGATTACAATGCACTTATTCACATACTACGTGGCTAAAACATGCTTCAAATTGTCATAAATAACATGTTAATAAACTGTGCATAACATTCTAAAATGTATTTTATTCGATTTTATCCACAATTCATTCATTGATTATCTGCTGTTTTTACCGTAAAAAATTTTTCGTTAATCTATTGTTTATTATTCATAAAAATAACTTATACCGAAACTACCAAATGATTATTAGTTTTATTATTTTTTTAAATCAATGTTATTAATAAAAACAGATCGGGATAACTTGCTAAAGCCATTGCAAATGGTCACAGGTATTGTCGAAAAAAAACAAACCATGCCTATACTCGCAAATGTCGTTATTGAAAACCAGGACAATCAGTTGACCTTCCTGACTTCAGATAAAGAAATGCAAATCACCGCGAAGATAAGCTTGAGCGATAAAGATCATCAAAATTTTTCTGTGACGGTTTCAGCTAAAAAATTTCAGGATATTTTACGCGCACTCGACAACGATACCGAAGTCTCGCTCTTCAGGGAGGAGGACAGGCTCCTGGTGAAATCACCCAGAAATCGTTTCAGCTTACACATCCTGCCGGCGGATGATTTTCCACGGATGATTGAGGATACTGCATGTCTGACCGATATCACAGTGCCGCAGAACGTGTTAAAACGACTGCTGAACAATGTGCAATACGCAATTGCTGATCAAGATTTGCGGTACTATCTGAATGGTGTTTTACTCGCTGTAAATGCGGGAGAATTAAAAACGGTAGGTACCGATACGCACAGACTGGCATTGGCAACCGAACCTAGTCATAGCGATGAAGATATTGCTCACGAAGCAATTTTACCGCGCAAGACAGTACAGGAATTGTTAAAGCTTCTAAAAGATGATGAAGAAGATAATGTTAAAATCGAATTCTTTCCAAAAAGAGTTACATTTACATTTTCCGACATTATTTTTGTTTCCAGAATTATCGATGGAAATTATATCAATTACAGTCGTGCCATACCGTCACAGAATGAAAACCGGCTGGAATTAAACCGCCTGAAATTTTTACAGGCTTTACAACGTGTTGCAATTCTCTCCAATCCGAATGAATTATTTCGAGGTGTACGACTGGTAATCGATAAGGGAAATCTGAGTATCATCAGCAGAAACACTGAACAGGAAGAAGCAGTGGAAGAAATGCCGATAGATTATGATAACGACTCGATCGATATCTGTTTAAAAATACCGCATCTTTTGGACCTGCTCAACCACGTAGCTACTGAAACCTTTCTTTTCTCACTGGCAAGCGCATCAGATAGTGTTTTGGTAACAATCCCCGGCAGAGATGATTTTTGTTATGTCATCATGCCGATTAATATCTGACTAAAGATATCTCATTAGAAAGTTTTAGCCCATGAATAACGAAAATAATAATCCACCGCCCGGCGAAAGCGCCAGTTATGGCTCCGATAGCATAAAGATACTGAAAGGTCTGGATGCTGTACGCAAACGTCCAGGAATGTATATTGGTGATACCAGCGATGGCACCGGACTTCATCATATGGTTTTTGAGGTGGTCGATAACTCCATTGATGAGGCTTTAGCAGGTTACTGTAATGAAATAACAGTGATTTTGCACCCCGACAATTCAGTCAGTGTACATGACAACGGTAGAGGAATTCCGACAGGTATCAAGGAAGATGATGAGCAAAAACGCTCGGCGGCTGAAATTGTGATGACTGAACTGCATGCCGGCGGAAAATTTGATGACAACTCCTATAAGGTTTCCGGTGGCCTGCATGGCGTTGGTGTATCTGTTGTCAATGCATTGTCGGAATGGCTGCACCTGACGATACGCCGGGAAGGCAAAATGCATGAAATGGAATTTCGCATGGGTGTTCCTGTTGGTCCTTTGAAAGTTGTGGGTAATTCCGAACGACATGGCACTGAAGTGCACTTTCTGGCGAGCAAGGATATTTTTGGCAAGATTGAATATCACTATGATATTTTTGCCAAGCGTCTGCGTGAACTGTCCTTTCTCAATAATGGTATCGGGATTCATCTGATTGATCAGCGTCAAGGAAAGGAAGAAAAATTCGCTTTTACCGGCGGTATCAGAAATTTCGTCGAATATATCAATCGAACAAAATCTGTTTTGCATCCCAACATATTCCATTCATCCGGCATGAAAGACAATATTACAGTCGAAGTCGCCATGCAATGGAACGACAGTTACAGTGAGCAGGTTTTATGTTTTACCAATAATATTCCGCAAAAAGACGGCGGCGCCCATTTGACAGGACTGCGCGCTGCCATGACGCGCACACTTAACAATTATATTGAAAAAAATGAGGTGGCCAAAAAAGCCAAGGTAGAAACTGTCGGTGACGATATGCGTGAAGGGCTTTCCTGCGTGCTCTCAGTCAAACTGTTCGAACCGAAATTTTCATCACAGACCAAGGAGAAACTGGTCTCTTCGGAAGTCAGACCGGTCGTTGAGGAAATTGTGTCGCAAAAACTGGCTGAATTTCTGCTGGAAAATCCGAACGACGCCAAAACGATCTGCAATAAGGTACTGGAAGCCGCAAGAGCACGTGAGGCGGCGCGGAAAGCACGTGAACTGACACGCCGTAAAGGTGTACTTGACACCATGGGATTGCCCGGAAAGCTGGCTGATTGTCAGGAAAAAGATCCAAAACTTTGTGAACTTTATCTTGTCGAGGGTGATTCTGCAGGCGGATCGGCAAAACAGGGCCGCGATCGAAAATTTCAAGCGATTATGCCTCTCAAAGGAAAGATTCTGAACGTTGAAAAATCCCGTTTTGACAAGCTGATCTCTTCGCAGGAAATTGTCGCTCTGATTACTGCGCTGGGAACAGGTATCGGAAAGGATGAATATAATCCCGACAAGCTGCGTTATCATCGAATTATCATCATGACGGATGCGGATGTCGATGGTTCTCATATTCGGACATTGTTATTGACTTTTTTCTATCGCCAGATGCCTGAATTGATTGAGCGCGGGCATATTTATATTGCACAGCCGCCGCTGTATAAAATCAAGCACGGTAAAAGGGAACGCTACGTCAAAGATGATCATGAACTGAAACAATATATACTGGATCTGGCGCTGGCTGATGCAGAGCTTTATACCGAAGAAAACAAGCCGCCGTTAACTGGCGAAACACTGGAAAAAATCGCGGCAGAATATATTCTGGCCGAATCCGTGATAGAACGCATGAGCCGGGTGACTGATAATGCCGTCATGTACGCTTTATTGCATCATCCTGAAATTGATTTAAGCAATCAGGATAAAGCCACTTTCAGTGCAAACAGTTTGGCAGCCTTTGTTCACAGCGCAAAAATAAGCGCTGATTATGATGAAGACAACGAGCGCTATCGTTTGAGAATTGATCGTATATCCCATGGAAATCTAAATACCAGCTATCTGGATCAGGATTTCCTTCATAGCGGAGATTATGCACAGATCATAAAAACCTACCAGGTTTTTGACGGCTTATTTAAAACAGGCGCCAGTATCAAGCGGGGAGAAAAACAGCGTTTTGTTAATAGCTTTAAACAGGCGCTTGAATGGTTACTGGAAGATGCTAAAAAAGGATTGAGTATTAATCGGTACAAAGGACTGGGTGAAATGAATCCGGACCAACTGTGGGAAACAACCATGGATCCTGCCAATAGAAGGTTGCTTCGTATGCAGATTGAAGACAGCATTCAGACAGATGAAATTTTCACCACATTAATGGGGGATGTCGTTGAACCCAGAAGGGCATTCATAGAAAATAACGCACTGAGAGCTACGAATATAGATGTGTAGGTGTATATACACTGGTTGTGGATAATAGCTATCTGATATATCCATAACCGGTGAATTCTGGCATACAATATTCAATCCTGTTTGCTGCCGATAGGGCTTGTTTCCCGTGATACGCCACGCATTTTTTCGAATGTTCGTAAACCGCCCATGCCTAGCATCGCAAGGACAAGTTGATACAAATTATCGGTATGTATCTGCGGTGGCGGTGGAAAATCCGGTATAAAAACTGAAAAAATCCAGGCAGCCATAGGCTGAAGTACAAATGCCCAGAACAATCCTATGCCGCATATCCAGCCGATAAAAGGGCGCCATCCGGCAACAAAAACACTTTGATGCGCAGCTTCTATTTCGTTGATTTTGTTCTGTTGCGTGGATGCGCTGGTAACAGCCTGCATAAGCTCCATTTCGAACTGTTCTTTTGCTTTGGCACGTTCGTTTGGATTTGGAATTCTGTCCACCAGCTTTTCAACGATAGGGCCAATGATGGGTTGTAAAATATTCCAGAACATTTTGTTTCCTCCTGCTGTAGTATGATGGCAACCAAGAAAAACGAAAATCAGTTCATATCGCGTGTTTCTGTTTGATGTGTATCATGTCCGGAGTATATACCACTTCATTTTTTCCGATGTGAAAAAACACATTGTTGGACGTTTTTGATAAAAAAAGTTATGCTTTGCCGCGATTAAAACGCTATTTAAAAATTTTAAGTTTGCGCCCATAGCTCAGATGGATAGAGTACCGCCCTCCGAAGGCGGGGGTCACACGTTCGAATCGTGTTGGGCGCGCCAATTATCCGTTTAAAAGTGAAGTGATCCGATTGCGTTGCAAACGGAGACCAGCATCGACACTCATGTCAAATGAATTTCATTATGTCTTTGATGAGCCAAAACTGAATACCAAACTATTCTATTGCATATATTTTGCAGTGTGCAGAATTGTTATATTCGTTTTTTTCAGCGCGCTTATGTCTGGATGCGGCGTACATGAAAAAGCAGCGCCACCCTTTTCCATTACCCATGAATTGATCGTCATAACCGTTGAGCATACGGATAATTTTTATATTGACGCGGATGGCAATTTCTCGGGAATTACTTATGATCTGGTCAATGAATTTGCCAGGGAGCTTGGCCTGGATATCCGTTTTATGTTTTTCTCTCAGACTGAGGATGCGCTTGCTGCGCTAAAAAAGCATCAGGCTCATCTGGCGGTAGGTCTGGACATTACGGAAGATGACTCGTCGAATTTCAGTCTGGGTCCGGTTTATTTGCATACGCATCACCAGATTGCCTTTAATATTAAACAGTATGAGCCACGCGATATCTATCAATTGATAGGAAAAAAAATAGAAGTACCGATTGGTTCGACACATGAAAAGCAGTTGAAAAAAATAAAACTGCAAGCGCCTGAATTAACCTGGACAGCAGTTGCTCAATCCAGTGAAGATTTACTGGTGAAGGTGGAATTGGGAGAGATAAGCCTGACCATAGCTGATTCACTGCATATCAAAAAGGCCAGTCATTTCCATCCGCGCGTCAAAGGCGCTTTTGAGCTTGATGCTTCGGTCAGTCGATGGATATTTCCAAAATATACTGAAAAACGGCTGATGGACAGTGCTAACGAATTTTTTAAGCGCATTATGCAGGAAGGGGTTTTAGGCAGTCTGTTGGACAGTTATAACGGACACTATCACCAACTGAGTCCAGGCGATATCTATTTTTTTAAACAGAAAATAAATACAGTGCTGCCAAAATTGCATCGCTATTTCGATCAGGCGGAGCGTTTAACAGGCATAGACTGGCGGCTGATTGCCGCTCTGGCATACCATGAGTCGCATTGGAATCCTAACGCCAGATCACCAACAGGGGTGCGTGGTATGATGATGCTGACACAGGAAACAATACAGCGTATGCAGGTGAAAAATCCGACGGATATGCGCCAAAGTATACTTGCCGGCGCACGTTATTTACAATTGCTGAAGGCTAAATTGCCGGAAAGTATTTCAGAACCGGATAGAACCTGGATAGCTTTGGCCGCATATAATCAGGGTTACGGGCGCATCATCGATGCACGGGCATTGGCCGGTCGCTTTATGCTGAATCCCGATTTATGGATAGACCTGAAAAAAACACTGCCTTTGTTAAGCAAGACGCATTTTTCCAGTGCTATCAAGTATGGTTCTGCAAGAGGCGCAGAAGCGGTTACGTTGACTGAATCGGTGCGTGCTTATTATGAAATCTTGAAAAATGCTACTGCCGAAAGCTCTTAAAGTAATGATTCAACCTATGATCGTTATCCTAAACTAACGATATGAATACATGAAACAATTCGAGTAATGCCGGTTCATCCGGATGGTGAGTCAAACGATGGTGTTTACAGCACGCCGCTTTTTAATTCTGGCTGCGTTGCAATTCGTTGTAATAATGCGCGTTATTACGCCTCATTGTGTCTTGCCAGAAAAAAAATCAACGCACTTTAAACCCCATTCAACTGAGGTTTTTAGGTTCAAGGTATTAGTAACCAAACAGTTGGTGATAATCAGTTATGTTTACAGGAATAATTCAGGCAGTAGGAAAAATTGTGCAGGTAAAGCCATTCGATGATGACTCAAAACACAGTTTCAATATAACGATTTCATCTGATACGCTGGATATGGCGGATGTTTCAATTGGCGACAGTATCGCCGTCAATGGCGTCTGTCTGACAGTGACTGCGCTTCATGGTCGGTTATTTGAAGTAGATGTTTCTTCTGAGACGCTTAAATGTACGCAAGGCCTGGACAGGCTTGATCAGGCAGTAAATCTGGAAAAAGCCTTGCGCCTGTCAGATCGGCTGGGCGGGCATCTGGTCAGCGGACACGTCGATGCGACCGCGGAAGTAGTCCGGTTTTTACCGATTGGCGCAAATTATCTGTTAACGCTTCGTTCGCCGAAACATTTGCTGCGCTACATAACGCATAAAGGCTCGATCACCGTTAATGGTGTCAGTTTGACAGTCAATAAAATTGACCATGATGAAGTTTCTATCAATCTTATTCCACATACGTTATCAATGACAAACCTCAACGCCTTAAAGCCGGGTATGCAGGTCAATCTGGAAACCGATATGCTGGCGCGTTATGTTGAGAACCTGCTGCATAAGCCGGAGGGAGGCATAAAATAATGGGGATCAGTTCGATACAAGACATTATTGCTGATATAAAAGCTGGAAAAATGGTTATCCTGGTTGACGAAGAGGATCGCGAAAATGAAGGCGATCTGGTGCTGGCGGCGGATTTTGTTTCCCCGGAAACTATCAATTTCATGGCTACGTATGGCAGGGGCCTTATTTGCCTGACATTAACCGAAGAACGCTGCCGTCAATTGAATTTGCCTTTAATGGTTACATCCAATCGTTCTCCGCTGGGTACAAATTTCACGGTATCCATTGAAGCTGCACAGGGCGTGACAACTGGAATATCTGCGTCCGATCGTGCACGAACAGTACAGGCAGCGGTAAAAGCAGATGCCAGGGCCGATGATATCGTTCAGCCGGGGCATATTTTTCCGCTGATGGCTCAGAAAGGGGGCGTTCTGGTTCGAGCAGGTCACACCGAGGCGGGTTGCGACCTGGCCCGTATAGCGGGTTTGACAGCGGCTTCTGTGATTTGCGAAATTCTCAAGGAAGACGGCAGTATGGCCAGACTGCCTGATTTAATGTTTTTTGCCGAAAAACATCGGCTTAAAATCGGCACAATTGCTGATCTGATTCATTATCGCAGTCTCAATGAAAGTCTGGTGACACGCGTAACCGAGCGTACGATTCGTACAATCCACGGGGAATTTCAACTCGTTGCTTATCGGGATGAAGTCGCGCACACTATACATCTGGCACTCACTAAAGGAAAAATCACACCCGCAACCGAGACGCTGGTGCGTGTTCACGAACCTTTGTCCGTGATTGATCTGCTTGATATAGAAGACAATACGCACTCCTGGAGTATTCATGATGCGATGCGTATAATCGCACAGGCTGAATGCGGCATAATTGTTTTTTTGCATCGT
>CAZXBP010000109.1:0-9901 GCA_964639015.1 uncultured Nitrosomonas sp. | reverse complement strand
CATGGACAACCAGAGGATGATTCAGTGCTTTCAGAAACTGCTCGTTGACTGGCGCGGGTTGACAATGCTCGTCGATCAGCCAGGCTTCAAGTTCATAGCCGAACATCCTTTGCTCTGGCGCAAAACGTTTCTCCGAAAACCAGTCGCCGATTAATCGGGTTTCCTGCTGTAGCCGCGAATTGAATTTTTCAACTTCTTCGGCGCTGAACCGGCTGGATGGAATTTCATCGCCCATAATTCACCCCCATAATAAGAAAAGCTGTTATTTCTTTCACCACCGCATCAACATGTTCCATCTCTGCCGCCTGGAATGTAAACTGCGATTGATACACAATGGCAGATATCATCGCTTGGAACCAGAAGACGAGGATTCACCACATACGCTCTTTTCACCGGGAAACAATAGTAACCGCTCGCTTCTCCAGACCCGAACCAGATTAATCGCTGATGCATCCCGCAGATAAATCATACGAAACGGCGGATGAATAATTTCCCGGATGTGTTCCTGGCCAAATTCTGGAACTTTTCTACCAGAGTCCGGATAATCACGCAGCCTTCGTACCTTCTTCAGAAGGGTATTTACAAACTGCCGCCCAATTTCCGGCACACCCTGCTGCTGATAATAAGTTTTAATTTCCTGGAGATCATTCAAGGCAGAGCGGGCGATAATTATTTTCAGCTTATTCCGCGCCAAGAATTTTTTCCGCCTCGACCAAAGTAACGGTGTTGCCGTCGCGGATGTCCGCCAGTCCCTGCACCACAGCTTTGGTGAAAAGTAGTTCCTCAGCGGCTTTCTCGTAATCATCGAGCCCTTGGACGACGGCAACGCCCCTTCCTCTGCTGGTCAGCAAGATCGGCCTATGGGTGTCGTTCACCCGGTTTACTACTTTTCCCGGATTGACCTTGAGATCGGATAACGGTACGACATCTTCTGAAAATTTAGTTTGCATACTTACACCCTCGTTTTTTTGCACAAACCTACTAGTATCATCCGTAACTGGTGCTGTCAAGTGGTCGATTGATTCACAAGGCAAACGCGTTGACCATCAAGTCACCAGTCATAATTAATTAAAAAACACTCTAATTTCATAGCCTTTTCCAGTTGACCAATCTATACGTACTACTTGGATGTTAGTTTCTCCTGCCTTTTCTGATACTTTTGTGCCACTTTTGATTGCAGTTGAAATTGTTTCTGACAATTTTGAACCTATCACTTTGAGGCTTAGCGCTTCCGCAACCTTCAACAGCTCTTTGTGTGCTGATACGGCAGAATTCTTATTGTTAATGTTTAGGACTAACTTGGCTGTTTTTGCCGTGGTTGAGTCGCCTTTAACATAGATGCGAGGTTATTAGCAAGTAGTGCACCAGAACCAACCTCCTTACAGGGTGAAGAGCAGCCGTACTCATTGTCGTAATGATTTCGAATTGCGTAACGACGATAAAAGCAGCTTTTCCAAAATATAATTATCTGCTTTTATTGACTATATTGCGTGCGATTTCGATAAATCTGCCGTATCTGAACCGGTGTTCGGTATCGATTGGCGTTGCTACAACAGCTTCGGCCAGTTGAATCGCCTCTTGTTTTTTCCCCATATCGTAAAGCGCTTCGGCGTAAAAAGCCCGTGCAATGATGTCATGCGGATAGAGTTCTAAAGCGCGTTTGAGATGAAACAATGCTTTTTCCTTGTTGCCAAAACTGATCGGAAAACCGGGTAGTCTAAAATACATGCGGCCAAGCGCCTTATGGCCGCCCGCGTCATCGTAATGTTCATCCAGCGCAATGACGCGCAGAAACAGTTTTTCCATAGGACGAGTCATTCGGAGTGAATTCAGAATACCCATTTCCTCGCTCAATTTCCCCATCGCGACAGCCTTCCAGTAAAGCGCCGCAACCTCATCGGCATTGCTCGCAAGTGCCTTGTCCGCCGTGTCGAGACAATTGTTATAAAACGCCATGCGCTTGTTTTTCTCGCGCTCGACATCTGCATTGGCGCATTCCAGGCGCGCCAGCTCCGCTATCACGGCCGGATCTTTGGTGCTTTCGGCCAGCTGCCTTATCCAGGCCATGGTTGCCAATAGCGCCGGCCTGTCGACGGCATTGCGCATTACCGCTATGTCTATTTTTTTCCTGTAACCCTCGGGAAAAATCTCCGTTGCCGCTAAAACAGGAGCAGAGCACCCCAGTCCTAAAGGAACAAGCATTGAACATGTGAAAAAAATAACTGACCAGCGCAACATTGGGTTACTCCAATAAATTCGCAGAAAAAACACCCGGACCATACCTATCGCATATCAAAACTTGGTTCTTTTATGATTCACCATCCGATCTCCTCGCAGGAAAAAACATCGATACCGAATTTTACAGTGCGGTAAGAATACAGCGCCAGCCGCCACAGTGAATGCGCATGAGTAGTCAGTATTTTGACTGATTATTTGACGAAACCTCTGCGGCGTCAAGATAGCAAATCCCATTGAGCAGTCATTATCCGGTTCATCAAATCAGTATTGATGCCGTACTTGAGCATCAAAGTACAAATAATTCATCAATCCACCTCACATTATGGCTGCCTGTCCATCACCGATTCGCCAGGACTGCTGCGATTTACACTATTTTTCGAAGTGATACGATTAACGATCTGACGATATAACGACAACACAGCACAAACAACTGTAAACTGATTCCTTTGCTGATACTTCAGCATTCCAGCTGTCGATATACTTTACACTGTAATATAATTTTTCTCGACCTGAGTCACAACCCGCTGAATAATTGTTTATTTTTATTCTGGCATGAATTTTGCTTACTTTATAGATTAAAGTAGTTCTTTTCAGCAACATTATAAAGTCGGTTGCGTAAATAAATGAATAGGCTCAACATGTATTTAAAAAGATCAATCCAATCATTGACTCTGACCTGCTGTCTCTTGATCAGCAGCCCGACAATAGCGGGAACCCTTTCCGCAGATCCGGCGCAGGAATTACAGGATCCCATAGATAACGCACGAATGCTCGTAGCACTGGCAAAGCAGTATGAACATGGCGAAGGAGTACCACGGGATTACAGCAAAGCTGTTACGCTGTATTGCCAGGCGATCAACCTGGGTTACAACGAAGCACTGTATGCTTTGGGCTGGATGCATGCCAACGCCAGAGGCGTGCCGCGCAATGACGGCATTGCCGCACAGCTATTCAGTATGGCGGCAGAACAGGGGCACGAGCATGCCTATAAAATGATGCGATTTCTCGATCCATCAACAGAACCAGTGCTCCCGGAATGCATGCAATCAGTTGCCGAGAATGAAAGCTACGACACCGACTATTCCGGCAAACCTTATTTTGATATCGTGCAGACACTTGCGCCTCAATACAGTCTCGATCCAGCGCTGATCATGGCAATTATTACGGTTGAGTCCGCGTTTGACGCACAGGCGGTTTCCCACAAGAATGCGCAGGGATTAATGCAGTTAATACCGGAGACAGCCGAACGCTTCAATGTCAAAAATACATTTGATGCGGTAGAAAACATCAAGGGCGGCATGGCTTATCTGCGCTGGCTGCTTGCTTTTTTCAAGGGCGACGTCACGCTGGCCGTCGCGGCATACAATGCCGGAGAAGGGGCGGTGGAGCGGCATAAGGGCATACCGCCCTATGCGGAAACAATAAACTACGTCAAAAAGATACAGGCCCAGTACGCAAAAACCACCCACCCCTATCAACCGGAATTTGTTCATCGGCATGCCATGATCGCTTTATCCGAATATGAGTAGCAATTTTACCGTCAGAATGCCATTAATTCCCGCTACAATTTATTCATTTGCAGTTCAGAATTAGGCTGTTTTTGAAAAAATGCATATTTCGTATTTTCACCGCGCACTGTTTCTTGGCATTATCTCCTGTTTTGTGCTGCTCACCGTTTCTCCCGGAGATGTTCAGGGGAAGTGGCGTACGGCAAGCCGGATTTCTGCCGGTATTGCGCCTGACCCTGCGCTAACGCCCGAGGCCGTAGTGCAGGTATATGGCGCCCGCGCATTTGGCTGGCGCGGTTATTTCGGCATTCACACCTGGATTGCCGTAAAACCTGCCGATGCGCAAAACTATACCATTTATGAGGTGCTTGGCTGGCGACAGCGCAGCAGGCTGCCGGTACTGGCGATATATGACCAGATTCCGGATAGATACTGGTACGGCAGCATACCCGTTATTCTGGCGGACAAACGCGGAGAAGGCGTAGACGAACTGATTGCGCGCATTGACCAGGCTGCGCAGGCATATCCCTATCCGAGAAGTTATACGCTTTGGCCCGGCCCAAACTCCAATTCATTCACCGCCTGGGTTTCACGTGCCGTCCCCGAGCTTGAACTGAACCTGCCATCGACGGCAATTGGAAAAGACTATTTGGGTTATCGCCTGATTGCCAGGCCACCGAGTGGCAGCGGTTTCCAGTTCTCGGTTTTCGGGTTATTCGGTTTTGTAATCAGCCGCATTGAAGGCTTTGAATTCAATCTGCTTGGACTCACTTTTGGCGTTTCTCCGAATCCATGGATTTTCAAACTACCGATAATCGGCGGCATACATCTCGCTGCCTAACGGATGCGGATGCGGATGCGATGCTGTTCCTCCAGGCAGACAACTTATACTGGCGCAGACTGGAACAGCATTCCAACAGTATTGTGATCAGCGCTTATTGATACTGATTTTTTTCACATTGGACTGATCAACCGCCTTGCGTGGAATGTTAATACTTAACACGCCTTTGTCCATAGCGGCATGTATATTATCCACATCGGCATCATCCGGCACGGCAAGCACGCGTTGAAAAGATCCAAACCGCCGTTCCTTGCGGTAATAATGCTGATCTTTTTCTTCCTGTTCCTGTTCTTTGATGCCCTTTATGATCAGAACCCTGTCCCGCAATTCAACTGAAAGATCGTCCTGCGCAAGTCCCGGCGCTTCAAGGGTAATCGTATACTGATTGTCGTTACTCGCAATGTTTACATCCGCTCTGAAGGCGGAAGCAAATTCATCCGAAAGGAACGGACTCATGAATTCCGGACGGGAATGAATGGGAAGCCCAAAACTGCGAAAAGCATTTTCGAATAGCCGGTCTATTTCACGATGCAGCTGACCCAGCTGCAGGCCATCCGAAGACCGTTCCAGAACCTGATTTTCCCGCTTCACCGGTAGCGTTTTATTTCCGCTTTCTTCATGTTTAAACCAATTCCAGGGATTGAGTTTGTGTAAATCCATGATGTCGCCTCCTTGATTATTTCATCAGGAAAAACAGATTCCCGGACTTGTCGCCCAAGCCAGTAATCTGGAAATAATATGCGCTTTTGTAAATAATTTTTCAATACACAAACGGCAATTGATGTATATTGAAAACAGCGCTTTGCATTAAGCGGATATGAACAAGGAACCACATAGCACGGTTTTACTTCATTTCCCTTGCATTATGCGTAATGCAGCAATTTTTTTGACCGGTTTTCACAGCGTCTTTTAAACTGTCGCACACAAACAAGATCATGAATGCCCAGGAATCTGTAAAAATCCGCTTCTTGTCGCACAGTCTGCTCAAACAGCTGCAATTATCCTCGGCATCAGTAATTGCCAGTATCGAGCATTTATTACGCAGCCGTCGCTCTGCACAGGTCTGGAACGCACCCAAAGCAGTCATAACGCCACCTGACGGCAGGTACATGATGGCGACCCTCGCCGCAGCGGATAATCCTCAAATTCTGGCGGTTAAATCGCTGATGCTGAACCCCGCAAACACAGCCCGCGGACTGAAAAGCATCTATGCATTAGTCACTTTACTGGATAGCGATACGGGCATACCTTTGGCTGTTCTGGACGGCGGATGGGTGACAGCCGTTCGCACCGCCGGTTTAAGCGCTGTTGCCGCCAAACGCATGGCCAATGCAGATGCCACCGTTGCTGCATTTATCGGGTGTGGCGTACAGGCACACAGTCATTTGAACAGCTTTGCCGATTTGTTTCCACTCAAGGAAATTCGCGCGTTTGGGCGAGGCGCCGAGAATCGTGACGCACTTTGCCGCAGCGCCGAAAATCTGGGACTGACCGCAATCGCCAGCCAGACCGCTCAAGAAGCTGTGCATAACGCGGATCTGGTTATTACATCCGTGTCGCTTTCACCGGCTTTAAAACCCTTCCTGGATGCGCAATGGCTTAAGCCGGGCGCTTTTGTCACGATGACCGATCTGGCAGCGCCCTGGTTTCCGGAAAGCATGCCGGTTTTTGATCGCATTATTATTGACGACCACGAACAGGAAGCGCAGATGCAGAAACCGCTTGTGCGTCCAAATCTTGTTTCGGGTGATTTAACCGAGCTGGTTAATGAAGAAATCCCGGGGCGTTCGGCGGCAACCGAGCGCACTGCGTTTATTTTCCGCGGCCTGGCGCTAGGCGACCTGGCTATTGCAGCACTGGCTTTCCAGCATGCGCGCGCTAATGGGCAAGGCACTCTGGTTGATCTATGATGCTCGCCGGGCAATCCCCTTTGCCAGGAAGCTGTTACCTGAAGCGTAAATTGATTTATAATTCGTTATTTACTCACAGTATCCATTGTTTTTATAATTAAAGTTTTTGTTTGCAAGCCTGTTGGCAAAATAAGGGAGATTATCAATGCATATAGGCATACCTGCGGAAATACGCGGGGGAGAATCACGAGTAGCAGCCACGCCGGAGACTGTTAAAAAATATACTGCAAAGGGCATCCATAGCGTATCTGTTCAATCCGGAGCAGGTGCGGGTGCAAGCATACCCGATTCGGAATTTGAAGCGGCCGGCGCGCGTATAATCCCCGATGCAGCAACACTGTACAGCCAGTCTGAAATTGTTCTCAAGGTACGCGGGCCGGAGCCTGACGAATTAGCCATGATGCGCAAGGACGCCATTCTGATAGGTCTGCTGGCGCCTCATAAAGCTGAAGGCATAGAAATACTTGCGCAACATGGCGTAACCGCTTTTTCGATGGAAAAACTGCCCAGAATCTCACGCGCCCAAAATATGGATGTATTATCCTCTCAGGCCAATATTGCGGGATACAAGGCGGTCATCATGGCGGCTGATATTTATCAACGCTTTTTTCCTATGCTGATGACTGCGGCCGGCACGGTAAAAGCCGCCCGTGTTCTTATTCTTGGAGCAGGCGTAGCCGGATTGCAGGCAATTGCAACCGCCAAAAGACTGGGCGCAGTTGTTGAAGCCTTTGACGTAAGGCCGGCGGCGAAAGAGCAGGTCGAAAGTCTTGGCGCAAAGTTTGTCGAAGTACCGCTTACCGATGAAGAAAAGGCCAGCGCTGAAACCGCGGGCGGCTACGCCACCGAAATGTCCGAAGACTACAAACGCCGCCAAAGTGAATTGATTCATAACAGAGCCGTCGCCGCGGATATCATCATAACCACTGCGCTGATTCCCGGCCGGCCGGCGCCTGTATTAATCAGGGAAGAAACCGTGCAGGCCATGAAACCCGGATCTGTGATTGTGGACATGGCCGTCGAAGCAGGCGGCAACTGTCCATTGTCGGAATTGGACAAAACGGTCGTCAAGCACGGCGTTCATCTCGTCGGTATCGCCAACATCCCGGGCCTTGTCGCAGCCGATTCCAGTACTTTATATGCACGCAATTTACAGAATTTTTTTAACCTGATCGTGGATGCCGAAGGCAAATTAAACATAGATCGCGGGGATGAGATTATTGCCGGCACTCTGGTATGCAGCGACGGCAGCATAATCAGTCCGGCCTGACGAATACCGATTTTTCAGATGTGACTGCGAACTTCTATCTGCAGCATACAGTTAACGAATTTTAAAGGAGCGAATATGATAGGTGATATCGATCCACTTATTATCAATCTAACTATTTTTGTACTGGCCATTTTTGTCGGCTACCATGTCGTGTGGAATGTAACCCCCGCATTGCATACCCCCTTGATGTCCGTAACCAACGCCATTTCAAGTATTATCATTGTTGGCGCAATGCTGGCGGCCGGCCCTGCCGAGATGGACTGGGGCGTATGGCTGGGCGCTGTTGCCGTTACGCTTGCCGCGATTAATGTATTTGGCGGATTTCTGGTAAGCCAGCGCATGCTGGAAATGTTCAAGAAAAAAGATAAAAAAGGAAGTGCGTAAATGTCAGCAAATATGGTAGCACTCGCGTATTTAGTCGCTTCAGTATTCTTCATACTGGCGCTGAAAGGCTTAAGTTCGCCGGAGTCGGCGCGTCGCGGAAACCTGTTTGGCATGCTGGGCATGGCAATTGCCGTGACCACCACAATGACGCTGACCCAGAACTGGACACTGATTGTTGGCTGTATCGCAATCGGCGCCGTAATTGGAACGCTCATCGCCAAACGTGTGCAAATGACGGCAATGCCGGAATTAGTGGCATTCATGCATTCGTTGGTGGGTCTTGCGGCTGTATTCATTGCCATTGCAGCAATCAACAATCCTGTCTCGTTCGGCCTGCCGGCAGTACTGCCCGCAGGCAGTAAACTGGAATTATTTCTGGGCACCTTCATCGGCGCCATGACCTGGTCGGGTTCGGTCATCGCCTTTTTGAAATTATCAGGCCGCATGAGTGGCACGCCTATAGTGTTTACCGGGCAGCATATGCTCAATCTGGCTCTGGCGATCGCCATGATCGGCTGCGGTCTGTGGTTCTTCTTCAGTGACACCACCAACTGGACAGCGTTTATCGCTATGACCGCAATCGCTTTTCTGCTCGGTTTCCTGATTATTATTCCGATCGGTGGCGCAGATATGCCCGTTGTAATATCGATGTTGAATTCCTATTCCGGCTGGGCTGCGGCCGGCATCGGTTTTTCCCTGGGCAACCCGATGCTGATTATCGCCGGCTCATTGGTGGGCAGCTCCGGCGCAATTCTTTCCTATATCATGTGCAAGGCCATGAACAGACCCTTTCTGTCTGTCATTCTCGGTGGTTTTGGGAGCGATGGCGGTGCTGCGGCGGCTACTGATGACGGCACGCAAAAAACCTATCGCAGCGGCAGCGCTGAAGATGCTGCATTCCTGATGGGAAACGCGGACAGCGTTATCATTATCCCCGGTTATGGCCTGGCTGTTGCCAGAGCCCAGCATGCTGTCAAGGAACTTGCGGAATTGCTGCATGAAAAAGGCGTTAATGTGCGCTTCGCCATTCATCCGGTCGCAGGCCGCATGCCGGGTCACATGAACGTCCTGCTGGCCGAAGCGGAAATTCCGTATGAACAGGTGCTCGAAATGGATGAAATCAACAGCGATTTTTCGAATACCGATGTCGTACTGGTGTTGGGTGCAAATGACGTTGTCAATCCTGCGGCCAATGTTCCCGGAAGCCCCATCTATGGCATGCCCATCCTGGATGCGCATAAAGCCCGTACGGTGATGGTAGTCAAACGAAGCATGGGCGTAGGCTATGCCGGTCTGGACAATGATCTGTTCTATATGGATAAAACCATGATGATTTTCGGCGATGCCAAAAAGGTTGTCGAGCACATGGTAAAAGCGCTTTAATCACCGTCCCGAACCAGTGGCAATGTTATCCCGACATTGCCACACAACACTTCCGCATTTGTCTGCCACATTCTTTATGAACTGATATAGATCGAATTGTTTCATTTGTTCATATCGTCACTCAGCCCGGTAACGGTCAACTGAGGTTTTCAGGTTTAACGTAAAAAAATCCGGACGGAACCACATCGTAAGCACAAATCCCGCTTACCCATAACCCTTCGCATCATCAACCAAAACTTTTCACAAAGTCGCACGACCATCACTTCGCTCTTTATTTGACTCTGATTATCCTAAAAACCTCAGTTGAATGGGATTTAGAGTGCGTTGATTTTTATTTCCGGCAAGGCGCACTGAGGCGTAATAACGC
>CAZXBP010000108.1:0-9963 GCA_964639015.1 uncultured Nitrosomonas sp. | reverse complement strand
GCCTTGCCAAAAATAAAAATCAACGCACTTTAAACCCCATTCAACTGAGGTTTTTTAGGTTTAAAACTCTGAATTTTTAGAGGTGCCCTAATGTCCTGGCATTTTAATCAGTGGCGGCGCAATCATATTCTTCGGCACGAAGCGGTTCCGGATGTTATCTGGCAGAAACTGATTCATTTGCCATGCCTGAGAGGTTTAAGTCTTGAAGATGTTCGGCGATTGCATGAGCTGGTTTTACTGTTTTTGCATACCAAGGTCATCAATGGTGCGCATGATCTGGAAATTACCGACGAAATGCGCGTTACGATTGCAATTCAGGCCTGTATTCTGATTCTGAATCTTGATCTGGAATATTACGATAACTGGATTGAAATTATCGTTTACCCCGATGAATTTATTCTGGATTACGATTATGCGGACGACATCGGCGTCGTGCATCACGCTCATCAAATCGTATCCGGAGAAGCCTGGCATAACGGGCCGGTGATTCTTTCCTGGCGTGACGTCGTGCATTCCGCCGACTCACCGTCCTGCCGCGTACGTAACGTCATCATCCATGAGTTTGCGCATACTCTGGACATGCTGCACGAAGGCGCTAACGGATGCCCGCCGCTGCATGCCGATATGAGTGCACTGACCTGGCGCGATGTATTCAGTCAACATTACGCAGCTTTCTGCCTACAAATCGCATCAGGACAGGAAACAGCCATTGATCCATATGCAGCGGAAAATCCGGCGGAATTTTTTGCGGTACTGAGCGAGGTTTTTTTTGATGCGCCACTGACGCTCCAGCAACATTTGCCTGCAATTTACGAACAGCTTGCACTGTTTTACCGGCAAGACCCGGTTAGGCGATCGATGAATACCTGAATTCAGCCGGATAAATCAATTATATACGCGTAATCCTGGCGATTTCCTTTATCCGCCTCAAATTGCGTATCACCTGAGCCAGATGATAGCGGTTCCTGACCTGCAAAACAAAACTCATGGTGGTATAGTCTTTTTCACTCTCCATATCAACATCATCGATATTTGATTCCGTCTTGGCAATGGCGGCAGCTATTCTCGCGAGTACACCGTGGCGGTTTGCCGCGACAATTCTTAGTTTGACTTCAAAAGTCCTGGTGATATCCTTGCCCCACGCAACATCCAGATAGTTCTCCGCGTTTTTTTTATTCTGCGCGATGATCGGGCAATTATTCACGTGTATCACAAGCCCTTGTTCCTTTTTGATCAGGCCGACAATAATGTCTCCGGGTATGGGATGACAGCATTTGGCGAACTGTACGGTCAAACCTTCGGTACCCAGTATCGTAATCGGTTCGCTGGAGATATGTCTGTTTTCCTGCGATTCACGCGGAGAAGCCAGCCGTTTCGCAATCACCGCCGGCAACTGTTTACCCAGCGCCATATCGGCCAGCAACGCTTTCCTCGACTTGGCGCCGATATCACGCACCAGTTTTTCCCATTGCGTCTCACTGATCAGCGACGATTCGACATTCAGTGCGGCGAGCGCCTGATTCAACATGCGCTCACCCAGTTCAACCGATTCTTCATACTGGATTGTTCTGAGAAAATGCCGGATATGCGAGCGTGCACGCCCCGTCGTCACATAGCTTAACCAGGATGGGTTGGGCTTGGCATAAGGCGCCGTGATAATCTCTACGCGATCGCCATTTTTGAGTTCACTGCGCAGCGGCGCATTTTCGCCGTTAATTTTTGCCGCAACACAGCAATTGCCGATATCGGAATGAATCGCATAGGCGAAGTCAACTACGGTCGACCCCCTTGGCAACGTCATGATTCTGCCTTGCGGTGTAAACACGTAAACATCCCCCGGGAACAAATCAACCTTCAGGTGCTCCAGGAATTCAAGGGAGTCGCTGGTATCACTCAACATTTCCAGCAGGCTTTGCAGCCACTGACTGGTTTTCATATGCAAGTCATTCAGATTTGCATCACTGCTCTTATAAATCCAGTGCGACGCAACGCCATCTTCCGCAATACGATGCATTTCCTGAGTACGGATCTGAATTTCTATCGGTATATTGAAAGGCCCCAGCAATGTGCTGTGCAACGACTGGTAACCGTTTTCCTTCGGAATGGCGATATAGTCCTTGAATTTACCGGGTATCGGCTTGTACAGGGCGTGCAAGGCGCCGAGCGCCACGTAGCAGGAGGGCACATCGTTTACGATGACACGGAATCCATAAATATCAAGCACTTCTGAAAATGACAGTTGCTTCTCGACCATTTTCTTGTAAATACTGTAAATATGCTTTTCGCGCCCGCTGACTTGAAAATCAAGTCCTGCCTCTTTCAGTTTATTGGTGATCGCATCCCGGATTTTTCCGACAACCTCGCGACGGTTCCCGCGCGCTGCTTTCGTTGCCTTGATCAGAACACGATAGCGCAATGGATAGGAATAGCGGAAACCGAGTTCCTGCAATTCCTGGTAGATATTATTCAATCCAAGGCGAAGCGCAATCGGCGCATAAATTTCCAGTGTTTCGCGCGAAATTCTACGCTGCTTTTCCGCCGGCATGGCTTCAAGCGTCTGCATGTTATGCAGACGGTCAGCCAATTTGATCAGAATGACACGCACATCCCGCGCCATCGCCAGCAGCATCTTGCGGAAATTCTCGGCCTGCGCATCTTCCTGGGTCTGAAATTGGATTTTTTCCAGCTTGGAAACGCCATCCACCAGTTCCGCCACCGGACCGCCAAATCGTTCGCTGATCTCCTCTTTGGAAATATGCGTATCTTCCACCACATCATGCAGCAGCGCAGCGGTCAGTGTCGGCGCGTCCAGATGCAGCCCGCTCAGAATCCGGGCGACCGCCAGCGGATGAGAAATATAGGGTTCTCCGGATTTTCTGAACTGCCCCAAGTGCGCGCCCTGGCCGAAAGAATACGCAGCTTTCAGTTGCGCAACGTCTTCCGGCCGAAGATACTGCGCAACTTCGGAAAACAGCAGTTCAGCTTCTGACATTGATGCGTATTGAGCGGAGGACGGATTAAAAAGACAAAATGGAAAAAGGAAAAACGCTGAAGAGGAATTACAGGGATTTGGGGTTTAAAATATCGATACCGATCTTGCCCAGAGCAAGTTCGCGCAGCGCGATAACAGTGGGTTTGTCGCGCGCGGATTCAATCATCGGCGTCGCGCCCATTGCCAGCTGCCTGGCGCGGACTGTAGCAGCGAGCGTCATATCAAAGCGATTAGGTATTCTCATCAAGCAATCATCAACAGTTATACGTGCCATATCACTTATCTTTCAGTTATTAAAAAATTTTTGCTGCGGATTATAAAGATGTCAACTGAGAAATCAGCACCTGATTTTTCTGCAATTGCAGCTGCCTTTCCCGTTTGAGGCGCTCGGCCCTGACGACGCATGTCAGATCGTGGGTTGCGTCTTCAAGTACGCGGTTAATAATAACATAGTCAAACTCATTTATATGACTGACTTCTTCACGCACAGCTTTTAAACGACGCCGGATGACATCAGCCGTATCTTTGTTCCGCGCAAGCAATCTCTTTTCCAGTGCGCTTGCGGAAGGCGGCAAAACAAAAATCCCGATGGATTGCGGAAAAAATTTGTACACCTGCGCAGCACCCTGGCAATCAATCTCCAAAACAATATCCTGACCGGATTGCATTGTCTCGCTGATCCAGCGCTGTGAAGTACCGTACCAATTGCCGTACACTTCCGCACTTTCCAGAAAATCCCCGCTGATCTGCATCTTTTCAAACTGCTCACGGCTGACAAAATGATAGTCACGGCCATCTTCCTCACCCTCACGCGGAGGCCGGGATGTATAGGAAATTGATAAACGCAAGTCCGGATCGTTCTCGAGCAGAGCGCTGACCAGACTGGTTTTGCCTGTTCCCGAAGGCGCAGTAATGATAAATAAACAACCGGTGCACATAGCCATTTCAGTTTCAACTATCAATATTTTTTACCGAACATACCGACTAAGATCTGCCGCGCTTTTCAAAATAGTGCTGATGATAAGCCTCAGCAGGATAAAACCGTTCAGCCGGCAAAATCTCGGTCACAATAGCAGACCGCCAGCGCCCGCTATTGTGCTGTTTGTCCCGCGACGCAACGGCGGCTGACATTTGATCAGGTGTGGAACAGTAAATCACGGAACGGTACTGCGTACCGATGTCCGGCCCTTGCCTGTCTTTGGTTGTAGGATCGTGGCAATGCCAGAATGCATCAAGCAAATCATCAATCGACAGACGGGCTGTATCATACTCGACCAGCACCACTTCGGCATGACCGGTATCGCCGTTACAAACCATTTCATAAGTCGGATTTGCGACATGACCGCCCGAATAACCGCACGTGGTGTTCACGACGCCACTGATACGACTCAGTACCGACTGCACACCCCAAAAACAACCTGCGCCAAAAATAATGCTTTCCACTGGAATATATCTAATAGCGTCATTCTGTGATTACAGATCCGGCACCACACATGCCGGACAGGATTACTGCCGCGCTTTCCGCGCCATATCGATTACTTTCTCGAGCGTAGCCACCGTATCCTGCGGCGCACCACCCGACTTCCCGGAGACCAGGTATTTGCCTTCCACCACCAGTATGGGCACCCCGCTTAACTGATACTGCTGCATCATTTGCTTTGAGCGGGCGATCTGATTCTGCATGGTAAAGGAATGGTAAATTTTCACGAACTTATCCCTATCCACGCCCTGCTTTTCCAGCCATCCGAATAATGTGGCTTCATCGTTTAAATTGATTTTGTCACGGTGGATCGCGTCGTAGATTTTATCGTGCAAGTCGTCCATTCCACCCATTGTTTCCAGCGTGTAATATATTTTTGCGCCAGGCTCCCAATTGCCTCTGAATATCGCCGGCACATAACGAAAATCGACATCATCCGGCTTGCTTTTCAGCCAGCTCTTTAACGGCAGATGGAGATTATTGCAGTGTGGGCAGCCATACCAGAAGAATTCGATAACTTCAATCTGCGCTTTATTCCGGGTCGGCTGAGGGTTCGCGAGCACTTTATAGTCCTGACCTTCGACAGGACCGGCATAGACGATATTCACCATGCCACACAAACCGGCTATCAGCAGAACTGACAAAGCAACGGTGATTTCTTTCAACTGTTTCATAATATCCCCACTCTATAAATCGTTAAACCGTGACCGGCTGACATTTATCGCGTCTTGATCAATTGCGCGTCAATACCATTTTCTCTCAAAGTGACATGCACATTATCCACCTGCGTTTTCTGCACAAACGGGCCGACACGCACACGGTACCAGACGCCTCTTTCAGCCAGATCAACCGACTGAACGGATGCAATCATGCCCAGAAACGCCAGCCTCGCCTTGAGATTATCAGCCTCGGCATGACTCCGAAACGACCCGACCTGGAGATAGTAGTTTTCCGCTGCCACAGGATTGCTCGGCCTGCTTTGCGGCATGGTTGGCGGCGCTGGCGAAATCATCAATTGCGGCTCGGACTGCGGCTGTATTTGCGGCAGGACTTGTCGCGGGATTTCCGGCTGAAGCGGCGGCTGTGGCTGCAATTTTGCAACCTCCTGCGGCTTTTCGATGGACTGTGGTTTATCGGCCTGCTGCGGCACTTCATAATCCACGACATCCGTGCCCTCGCTGGACAGAATGTCATAAAAATCAAACCGGGTTTTTGGCTCTACTGTGGCAACAGCCGCGTCTTCATTTCTGGATTCATCGTCTGTGTCCTCGGCTTTGGGGTCGGCTTTCTCGGAAACCTTTTCAGCCACCTTATCATTTACAACGCTTTGTTGCTCATTGATAAAAGGACTCGGCGCATTTTCCAGATAAAACCATATGCCAATGGCACTTATAATACCCAGCGTGAAGCCAATAAAAATTCCCAGCATCATACTGCCCTTGCTGTCCGCTGATGCCGAAGACTGGCGGGACTTATAATCGCGGCTCATGAATATCCTGTTTTAACGTCTAAATTTACATTTTTTCCGGTGCATTGACACCCAGCAATTCCAATCCACTTTTCAGCACATGCCTGATTGATGTCACCAGCGCAAGCCGTGCTTCCATGATCGGAACTTCCGGCACCAGAAAATGCGTTGAATTATAATAGCTGTGAAATTCACTGGCCAATTCACGCAGGTAAAACGCAATCACATGTGGCGACAGCTCCTGTGCCGCCGTCTCAATGGTGTCCGGGAAATCAATCAGGCACTGAAGCAAGGCCAGCTCGGCCGGAGTGGTTAACAGGCTGGTGTCGGCGTCGACCAGCACCGCAACATCTTCACCCCACTGTGCCAGCACGCTACAGATCCGCGCATGCGCATATTGCACATAATACACCGGATTTTCATTGCTTTGCGATTTAGCCAGGTCCAGATCAAAATCAAGATGCTGATCGCTTTTGCGCATCACATAAAAAAAACGTGCGGCATCGTTACCGACTTCATTACGCAATTCGCGCAATGTCACAAACTCGCCCGAACGGGTTGACATCGGTGCTTTTATGCCGTCACGGTACAATACCGCAAACTGCACAAGCGCGATTTTCAGGTTGTCCGGATCCTGCTCCAGTGCCTGCAGAGCGCCCTTGATACGGGGGATGTAGCCATGATGATCCGCGCCCCAGACATTAATCACTTTCTCAAAGCCGCGCTCGAATTTATTGAGGTGGTACGCAATATCTGAGGCAAAATAAGTGTAATGACCGTTTTCTCTTTGCACGACCCGGTCTTTTTCATCGCTGAATTCCGTCGAACGGAACCATAATGCGCCATCCTGCCGGTAAAGATGCTTTTTTTCATCGAGCAGCCGGACAACTCTGGTAACCAATCCATTATCAAACAGTGATTGCTCGGAAAACCAGACATCGAATTCGACACCGAATTCCATCAGATCGTTACGGCAGTCACCAAGCTGTTCGGTCAGAACAAAATTATGTATATATGCATAATCCTGGCCCAGAATCTTTTTCGCATTGGCGATCATCCGGTCAAGCTGTTCGTCTGTATTAACTGCGGATTCATCCGCTGTTTCCGACAATCCATCCAGAAGCAGGCCGGGCTGATGCACATAACGGTCGGCATGCGCTTCATGAATCAGTCTGGCCATATCCTTGACATACTCGCCCTGATACGCATTTTCCGGAAAAGGAATGTTAACCTGATTTAACGCCAGATACCGCAACCATGTCGACAGCGTCAGAATATCCATCTGCCGTCCGGCATCGTTGACGTAAAATTCGCGCGTCACTGAAAAACCGGCTTTTGACAGGACATTCGCCAGACTTGCGCCGAAAGCGGCGCCACGGCCATGCCCCACATGCAGCGGACCGGTTGGATTTGCCGAGACGAATTCGATCTGAATTTTTTCGCCTTTACCGAAACTGCTGACACCATAACTATCGCCGGCTTGCAGGATATGATTCAAATAAATGCATTTGGCATCATTTCTGATAAAAAAATTGATGAATCCTGCACCGGCAACTTCGATTCTTTCCACATAAGCCGATTCCGGCATCGCATCAATCAGCATTCCGGCAATCTCTCGCGGACTCTTATGCAGCGCCTTGGCCAGTTGCATGGCAAGATTGCAGGAGTAGTCACCATGACTGGCCTGCTTTGTGCGGGATATTTCAATATACAGCGTACTTTTGATTTGCAGCGTCAGTGCGGCCTGCTGCAGAAGCTGTGACAAATGTATCCTGAAACTGGGCAATTCTGATAATTTCGTCATGACAACGGATTGTATACCTTTCTAATTTTAGGACTATGCGAAATGTGGTGTTTGCCGGCAACGTCCATCGTTGTCCGGTCAAATCCAACTGATTATTGCGTATGACATCGGGCATGAAGACCCGCGGCGTCTTAACAATCTCTACCGATGCCCTTTATTATAAACTACTTGGATTCAAGTCATAACTGCAATCATTTTCCGCTTTGCTGCCGCTGCCGGTATGTCTCAAACAGGCAGATTCCCGCGCTGACCGAAACATTAAGACTTTCCACGCTGCCTTGCATGGGAATACGGACTAACTGATCGCAGGTTTCCCGGGTAAGTCGGCGCATGCCCTTTTCCTCTGATCCCAGTACCCAGGCTACCGGCCCCTCGACACGGAAGTCGCTGAGATCGTGCCCGGCATCGTCGGCTGTACCAAAAATCCAGATATTCCGTTCTTTCAGCGCTCTTAAAGTGCGCGCCAGATTAGTGACGACAATATAGGGCACGGCATCCGCTGCGCCACTGGCTACTTTATGAACGGCTGCCGTCAACCCGACCGCCCGATCTTTTGGCGCAATCACGGCATGAACGCCGAAAGCATCCGCCACCCGCAGGCAGGCGCCGAGATTGTGTGGGTCCTGAATACCGTCGAGTACAAGCAACAGCGCCGGTTCGTTTAAGGTATCGAGCACATCGTCTACGCTCACATACGTGGAAGCGCTATCAATCACAGCCGCCACGCCCTGATGGCGTCGGCTGCCGGCCATTCTATTCAGCCGGTCAGCATCACAGGCAATCAAAGCCACTTTCCGCGCTTCGGCAATACTGAGCAGACTACGGATGCGCTGATCGTCCCGCGCTTCATCAAAAAAAATTTCCTTAATGCTATCGGGATTCTGGCGTATGCGCCCCGTCACCGCATGAAAACCGAAAATCAGACGTGTAGCGGACATATCAGAGCACCTTCAAAAATTCAAAGCTGTAAACAAAAATGAGTAAAACAGGGAGGCGGGCAGGAAACATTTTCTAGAGCGATAAAGTTTGTTGTAAAAAATGGGGATTTTTAGCGGCATCCATTCATCGGTGCGCTATTAAATCCAACTGAATAACCCGTCACAACGCTTCTCAGGATAATTGCGCAGGTTTGCTTTTTTTCGCCCTGACTCTGCTCCTTGCCTTGGTTTCGGTCTTGGCTTCAGCCTGAGTTTTTTCCTTTTGTTTGTTTTTTTTACCTGTTCTTTTATCGGACTGCATGGCCTGCTTGCTTTCCGCCAGCACAAAGTCAATTTTACGGGTTTCCAGATCAACACGCACCAATTTAACACGCAACGGGTCACCGATACGGTACTGTTTGCCGCTGCGCTCGCCGAGCAAACGCTGCCGAACTGCATCATAATGAAAATAATCGCTGGGTAATTCCGATACGTGAATAAGCCCTTCCACATAGAAATCATTCAGCGCAACGAACAGACCAAAACCCGTCACAGTGCTGATGATTGCATCAAAACTTTCGCCGATTCTGTCCTTCATGAAAAAGCATTTGAGCCATGCTTCCACATCACGCGTAGCCTCGTCGGCACGTCTTTCAGTCTGTGAACAGTGGCGCCCCAGTTCATGCCAATTGCCAGGCTGGTAGCGTTCGCCCCTCAACACCGCCTTGATGGCGCGATGCGTTAGTAAATCGGGATAACGCCGGATCGGTGAAGTAAAATGCGTATAAGCATCATAAGCCAGCCCGAAATGACCGCAATTGTCGGGACTGTACACAGCCGGCGGCAACGAACGCAGCATAACGGTCTGCAGTAAGCGCACATCCGGTCTGTCCTTTATTTTCTGAATAGTTTTAGCGTAATCACTCGCCTTAGGTTTTTTTCTGCCGGCCAACTGTACGCCGACTTCCTTGAGAAAATCACGCAACGCTTCGATTCTGTCAGTTGCGGGCTGCTCATGAATACGAAACAACACGGGATGCTGGTGCATCTGCATGAACTCGGCGGCACAGACATTCGCAGCCAGCATGCATTCCTCGATTAAACGATGCGCATCATTACGCTGCACAGGTTCTATTTTTTCAATTTTTCCCTGCGCATTGAAAAACATCTGCGTTTCGGTCGTTTCAAAATCGATTGCGCCGCGCTTGTTTCTCGCTTTGAGTAATACTTTGAACAACTTGTAAAGTGCTTGCAGATGCGGCAGCAACTTGCCATATTTAGTCGCCTGCCTGCCTTCCGGCT
>CAZXBP010000107.1:0-10007 GCA_964639015.1 uncultured Nitrosomonas sp. | reverse complement strand
AATAACGCGTTATTACGCCTCATTGCGCCTTGCCGGAAATAAAAATCAACGCACTTTAAATCCCATTCGACCGAGGTTTTTTGGTTAAAACGAAGAAGAGTTTTTTTATTACTGTAAAAAGCAACAAAGCATGTTCCCGACTACGAATTAAAGTTTCGTGTCTTCAGGTCGATTGAAAAGTCTCATCATCCAACAACAAGTATCAGTATTATGAAAATAACAGTGAACTATCAGTCCGGGCATCGACAAACATTTATTGTTCCAAAGAATATGCTGGCCCTGGATTTTCGTAAGCGGGCCGAAGAGATAGGCGGAAAAATAAATAATATAGAATTTTCATTATCCAAAAACCAGGTCGGTTTATATAATTCGGAAACTAAAGAATCTATACTCTATCCAGAGTAAATCCTCTTGTTTAATGCAGGAAACTCAGGATAACAATCATCCCACGTTATCCTGAAATAATGACCATCAAAACGGAATATCATCTTCCATATCATCAAACCCGGTATTGCTTCTACCCTGCGATGATTGCGCGGGAGCGGATTCATGTCCGTCTTTATCGGCTGTATCGAAGCTATCGCTGCCAGAACGACTGCCCAGCATTTTCATATCGGTGGCAATAACTTCGGTGGTATAGCGATCAACGCCATTTTTATCGGTCCATTTGCGGGTTTCCAGTCTGCCTTCAACATAAACGGAGCGTCCTTTTTTGAGATATTCACCTGCTATCTCCGCCAGTTTCCGGTAAAAAGTAACGCGATGCCATTCGGTCTTTTCCTGCTTCTCTCCGTTTTTGTCCTTCCAGACTTCGGTCGTTGCTAAGGCGATGTTGGTTACGGCGTCACCATTCGACATGTAGCGTGTTTCCGGGTCTTTTCCTAGATTACCGATCAATATTACTTTATTGACTGATGCCATCTGTTTGTTCCTCCTTTTCATCGAGCAGTCTGTTTACGCTTTCTTCGTCAAACCCTTTCATATCCACTTTTAGGTAAGCTACGCTCTCGTCCGCAAGTACCAGTGCTTCATGCACTCCCGGCAGGGCGGCAAGCTGAAGAGATAAGTCCCGTGATTGCTGGAAATCCATCTTGCGAACATGATACGCTTTTGAACGCACAGCCGCGGGTGCTTTCATGGTGCAGGCCAGAGCCAGCCATATCAGCAGTAATACGCAGCAGAAAACAAAAAGCGCGGAATTGCCGTGATTTTCTATTAAATATCCGCCAATTGCCGCACCGGCAAATGCGCCTAGAAACTGAGTGCTGCTGTATACGCCGATCGCAGTGCCTTTAGCGCCGACCGGCGCGGTTTTGGAAATCAACGAAGGCAGGCTGGCTTCCAGCAGATTAAATGCCGTGAAAAAAATCAACAATGCCAGCGTTATACCGATAATCGATCCGGTAGTCAGTGCGAGGGCAATCTGTCCGCACAATAACAATGCGATCGCCGCCACAAAAATCTGTTTCAACTTGGCTTTCTTTTCACCATAAATAATAGCCGGAATAATCAGCAGCATGGAAAAAAACAATACTGGCAGATAAATCTGCCAGTGATCGTCAGCGGCAACGCCTGCTTCACGCAATGTCAGCGGTACAATCAGCCATAATGCCATGAGCGTGGCGTGCAGTGCAAAAATGCCATAGTCCAGACGTAATAATTGCCTGTTACGCAGTACGCTGGCAAAGTTTTCGGGGGAAGCTTCAGTATCACTGTGAAACAGGCTGATCCGGGGATCAGGGACAAATTGCTTGACAATCAGAATTGCAGATAATGCCAGTACGCCTGTCATTGCAAAAATACCGGGTACGCCGATCCATTGATTCAACGCTGGCGCAACAGCCAGCGATAACGCAAATACCAATCCGATTGTCATCCCGATCACAGCCATCGCCTTGGTGCGGTGTTCCTCGCGCGTCAAATCGGCGGCTAAAGCCATGACTGCGGCTGAAATGGCGCCAGCGCCCTGGATAATGCGTCCGATAATCACCCAGTAGATATCTGCTGCGAAAGCGGCGATAAAACTACCCACTGCGAACAGTATTAATCCTGCATAAATAACCGGTTTGCGTCCGATTCTGTCAGACAGCCAGCCCATCGGGATTTGCAGAAGCGCCTGCGTTAATCCATAGGCGCCGAGCGCGATGCCGATCAATGTGTAATTGTTGCCTCCGGGAAGATGCTCGGCATAGAAGGCAAAGACCGGCAGGATAATGAACAGTCCAAACATGCGCAGCCCATAAACACCGGCGAGGCCGATCGTTGCGCGTTTCTCTGTTTGGCTCATTTTTTCAGATGAAATTGAGACAGACATGAATCAGGTTATGTATTTTCAGGAAAATTGGGTATATTATCAGGTTGACTCGCACATAGATAGCCAATGGAATTGATAAGAATCCGCGGTGCACGCACCCATAACCTGAAGAATATTAATCTTGAACTTCCGCGTAACAAGTTGGTTGTCATAACCGGGCTTTCCGGATCAGGAAAGTCGTCGCTCGCTTTTGATACGCTTTATGCCGAAGGGCAGCGACGTTATGTGGAGTCACTTTCCGCATATGCCAGACAATTTCTGCAGTTAATGGAAAAACCGGATGTCGATTCCATTGAAGGCCTGTCACCGGCAATAGCGATTGAACAGAAGGCGACTTCACACAATCCTCGTTCAACTGTTGGCACGGTGACAGAGATTCATGATTACCTGCGCCTGCTTTTTGCCCGGGTGGGTGATCCGCAATGTCCCGAGCATCACATTACGCTGGCGGCGCAAAGCGTTTCACAAATGGTTGACCATGTGCTGGCGCTGCCGGAGGGGGCGCGATTGATGATTCTGTCGCCGCTGATTGTTGAGCGCAAAGGAGAGCAGGCGGATTTATTTGATGAGCTGCGCGCGCAAGGATTTGTCCGTCTTCGCATCGACGGAGAAGTTTATGACATTGATGCTTTGCCAAAACTGGAAAAGAATAAAAAGCATACCGTCGAAGTTGTCATTGACCGGCTGAAAGTCTCGTCCGACGCCAAGCAGCGCATGGCGGAATCCTTCGAGGTCGCCTTGCGACACGCGGATGGTCGTGCGCTGGCGGTTGAAATGGATGGTGGGCAGGAGCATCTCTTTTCAGCAAAATTCAGTTGCCCGGTATGCAGTTATTCGCTTTCCGAACTGGAGCCGCGTTTGTTTTCGTTCAATAATCCACTCGGTGCCTGCCAGCGGTGCGACGGACTGGGACAAATCACTTTTTTTGATCCGGCGCGTGTCGTAGCTTTTCCGCATTTATCGCTGGCTTCGGGCGCGGTAAAGAACTGGGACAAAAGGAATCAATTCTATTTCCAGATACTGAGCAGTCTTGCAAAACATTACGATTTCGATATCGAAACGCCATTCGAAGTACTCGGCGCAGAAATTCAACAGATTATTCTGCATGGATCGGGGCAGGAAAAGATTATGTTTACCTATCTCAACGACAGCGGAAAAAAGAGTCAGCAAAAACATGTTTTTGAAGGCATCATCCCTAATCTGACACGCCGCTACCGCGAAACCGAATCTCAGACCGTGCGCGAAGAACTCGGGAAGTATCAGAATGTGACAGTTTGTCCGGACTGCCAGGGCACCCGGTTGTGCACAGCAGCGCGGCATGTATTTGTAGGCGACAGAACAATATACGAAATCAGCGCATTGCCGCTCAAGCAAGCCAAAGTTTTTTTTGATCAGCTGATTTTGCTCGGACACAGACAGTCGATCGCGGAACGGATTGTCAAGGAAATCTCCAGCCGGCTTCAGTTTCTGAATAATGTCGGACTGGATTATCTGTCGCTCGATCGTTCTGCTGACACACTGTCCGGCGGCGAATCGCAGCGTATACGGCTGGCCAGCCAGATCGGCTCTGGGTTGACCGGTGTTATGTACGTGCTTGATGAGCCGTCCATTGGGCTGCATCAGCGTGATAACGACCGTTTGCTGAATACCCTCAAACACCTGCGTGATCTGGGTAATAGCGTTATTGTCGTGGAACATGACGAAGAGGCGATACAAATCGCGGATTATGTCGTCGACATGGGGCCAGGTGCGGGCGAACATGGTGGAATGGTGGTGGCGCACGGCAAACCGGAAGAAATTCGGGCGGACCCTGATTCCCTGACCGGTGCCTACCTTTCAGGAAGACTATCAATCCGGATACCCGAACAGCGCACTGCGCCAAACCCAGACAGAATGCTGCGCATAACCGGCGCTTCGGGTAATAATCTGAAAAAAATCCAATTGGATTTGCCTGTCGGGTTATTTGTCTGCATTACAGGTGTTTCCGGTTCAGGCAAGTCAACATTGATCAACGAGACGCTTCATCGCGCAGCCGCGCAGCATCTTTATGCCAGCAACGCAGAGCCGGCCCCGTTTGAGCATATTGAAGGTCTGGCGTTTTTTGATAAAGTCATCAACATGGATCAAAGCCCGATCGGACGCACGCCGCGTTCCAATCCAGCCACGTATACCGGTCTTTTTACACCGATCCGGGAATTGTTCGCCGGTGTGCCGCAGGCGCGCGAGCGGGGATACGCACCCGGGCGTTTTTCATTCAATGTGAAAGGCGGACGCTGCGAGGCCTGTCAGGGTGATGGCGTCATCAAGGTCGAGATGCATTTTCT
Organism: uncultured Nitrosomonas sp.; assembly: GCA_964639015.1. GTDB lineage: Bacteria > Pseudomonadota > Gammaproteobacteria > Burkholderiales > Nitrosomonadaceae > Nitrosomonas. Next base: position 5,369 of record CAZXBP010000107.1, on the reverse strand, counting down.
TCCCGATATTTACGTGACCTGCGATGTCTGTCATGGCAAGCGTTACAACCGCGAAACGCTCGAAATCCAGTACAAAGGCAAAAATATCACCGAAATTCTGCAAATGACCGTGGAGAATGCTGCTGAATTCTTCAGTCCGGTACCGGTGGTTGCACGCAAACTGCAAACGCTGCTCGATGTCGGGTTGGGCTATATTACGTTGGGACAATCAGCGACAACCTTGTCTGGAGGAGAAGCGCAACGCGTCAAGCTCTCGCTTGAACTTTCCAAACGCGATACGGGAAGAACCCTGTACATTCTGGATGAGCCCACTACAGGACTGCATTTTCAGGACATCGATCTGTTACTGAAAGTACTGCACAGGCTTCGTGATCATGGCAATACCGTTGTTGTTATCGAGCATAACCTCGATGTTATAAAAACCGCGGACTGGGTCATCGACCTTGGCCCCGAAGGCGGAGACGGCGGTGGCCACATTGTGGTGGAAGGCACGCCAGAAACTGTTGCTGCGAATCCGGAAAGTTTTACGGGGAAATATTTAAAGAACGTATTAATAAAATGAATCCGCGAGCCTGGTTGCTGGACAGTTTCCAGGCAGCCGTGAAAGCGGCCGACCCGGCGCAGATTGTGCCGGATTTTTTGCCCGATCTGTCCGTTTTGCCTGTACTGCCCAAGGGGCGTGTTCTCGTCGTCGGTGCAGGCAAGGCGTCTGCAGCCATGGCGGTAGCGGTGGAAAACAGCTGGCCGGAATACCGTGCATTAGAAGGTATTGTGGTAACACGCTACGGTCACGCAATGCCGACACGGCGCATCAGGATTATCGAAGCGGGTCACCCGATACCCGACGAAAACGGCATGCAGGTGGCACAGCAAATTCTGCAGCGCGTGATACAGTTGACAGAGGATGATTTATTGCTTTGCCTGTTCAGTGGCGGCGGCTCCAGTTTGCTGGCGCTACCATCCGAGGGTGTTGCATTGACCGACCTTCAGCAGGTGACACAGCAACTTTTGCGCTGTGGCGCCAGTATCCAGGAAATCAATACGGTACGGAAACATATATCAAAAATACAGGGCGGGCGGCTCGCTGCGGCGTGTAAGGCACCGGTACATGCACTGATTATTTCGGATGTTACCGGCGATGATCCCGCGCATATTGCGTCGGGGCCATGCGCGCCCGATTCGACCTGTTTTTCGGATGCGCTGACTGTGCTGGAACGCTATTCTGTTGATGTGCCGTCAAGTATTAAGAAAGTTCTGAGCGCAGGCGGTCAGCATCTGCTGGATGAGACGCCCAAACCGGGGTCGCCGGTCTTTAAGCATGTCAGGAATCAGATTATTGCCAGCGCGCGCCAGAGCCTGCGCGCAGCAGAACACTTTTTTCAGCAACGCGGGATGAGTGTCTTGATTCTGGGTGACACGGTTACCGGTGAAGCGCGTGAAGTTGCCAGAACCTATGCTGCTTTGGTTCGGGAAATCCGTTTGTATCCGGATTTATTGAAAGCGCCGATTGCGCTGCTCTCCGGTGGAGAAACAACGGTTACCCTGCAGGGTAACGGTCGTGGGGGTCGTAATACAGAGTTTTTATTGGCGCTGTTAATCGCATTAAATGACGTGGACGGGATTTATGCACTGGCTTGTGATACGGACGGCATCGACGGATCCGAGCATAATGCGGGTGCACTGATCACGCCTGATTCTTTGATGCGCGCCAGACAAGCCGGAATGTGCGCGGAAGCATTTCTGATCAATAACGATGCGTTCAGCTTTTTCAGCAAGCTGGGCGATCTTGTGATTACCGGGCCGACCTATACCAACGTCAATGACTATCGGGCAATTCTTGTTTTGTAGGAATCCGGTCGGTGTTTCTTATACGCGGATTTCTTTGATCAATCTGAATCGATGCTACACTGTAACCGGCCTGAAACCAGCGATTAATGACATAGTCATAGAACGCCTGATTTCTGGAGATCCTGGTGTTGGCCGCGAGCGTTTTGCCGTATTCTGTCAGAATGACATGGCCAAGATCAAGCTGATTATTCATCGCGCCAGGAAAGCCAATTTTGATCGGTTCTCCACAGTAAAACAGGCGGGTATGTTTGCCAAGCTTTCTCTTGACAAATCCACCCGGTTCGAAATCGATTAATCCGCAGCCTTCCAGTTGCCGGAGTGTTTCGTGATTGATGGCCTGCTCGGTGTATATTTTTTCATTCAGATCAAAGATCAGCGGTAACGGCTCACCTTGAATCCAGATAAACTGGCACAGCGCATCGAATAACCGCCTGTTTTCCGAACTCAACAGTTGGTCAGCCGGATTGCAAGTCCGACTGTTTTTCCGGGATTGTCGGGCAGTATTCATCAATAATCACAAAAAATTCTTCAACACCTGCTTCTACAATTTATTGATCCGGAATATCTTATTTTTGATGACCTGCTTCGTTGCCATTACTGCCGGATTCTGTTGGAACAATCGCGTCTGTCTCTTGTGTGTTTTCCTCGCCGCTACTGTTTTTAGGTTTGCTTTTAGTTGATTTTTTTTCGCGTCTTTTTAATTCACTATTGACTTCAAATAGAAAGTTCTGATTGTCCTTGCGTTGCTTCTCGCTTTTATACCAGGCAAGGCAGGTAATCGATCCCAGAACAATCAATAAAACATTCAGGAAATCCACGCCGTCAAAAAAAATGAATGCGATACCTGTCGAAACAGCGAATGCGCCGAGGAATGCCGTGAGATGCCACATTGTATTGCCTGATTTCCTTTGCCGCGCGCTCAATTCTTCCAGTTTAGCCCGCGTTGAAATCAGTTCTTCGTCCGTCCATTTTTTCATGCTCATGGCGAGTAAATCTCCTTGAATAATTTTTTATAAAACGCTGAATCAGATAGCGCTGAAGGCTTATTATATATTGATCGTACATTCAAAATGTGATAACACCATCTGCTCATGCTGAGAGAAGGCAGAATGAGGGATAATAAAAAACCGAACTTTGAAGCGCATTGGGTATATATTTTAGCAGGTTGGCGGCGTTACGCGGATTTGTCATCAGAAAATCAATGCTGAAGTAAAAAGACAGGCAACAAAAAAGGCACCCGAAGGTGCCTTTTTTGTTCGTTAACGTAATGCTTAGAAATTGTGACGCATACCTACGGTATAAACATTACTGTCTCTCATTACGTTGTTTCTGTCGTCAACCATATTGCGCTGATAACCGCCGAACAGGCTGGTGCGTTGGCTCAGGTTGTGAATCGCGCCGACTGTAAAGCTGCTGACATCGCGTTTGTCCGCGAATGTCGTGCGGTTTGCTTGAGACATACCACCCTGTGCGATCAGACGTGTGCTGCCCAGAGCGTATTCACCACTGACGAACCACAGATGACCGTCGCCATTGACATTCATTGCCGAGTTACATTGGGCGCGAGGATCGCCGTTTGAACCAAGCTGCGCTGCACTGGTACATGAAGCCGCGCCATTGATTGTTGCGTCATTGATGTTTTCATACTGACCTGCAATGCGGAAGTCTCTGAAATTCCAAGACGCGCCACCACGCCAGACTTGCTCGTCATCAGCACCAGGGCCAAAAGCTGCGGTTTGGAAGCTTCGTTGATTGGTACTTACATTGTCTCTTGAATATCCGCCAAATACGCCAAGGTTATGTTCGTTGGCAAGGATTGCTTCATACTTGCCGGTTACCTGGAAATCCCATTCGCCGTCTTCTCCGCCAGCGTTATTAGGATTAACACTACCACCAAAAACCGGATCGAGTCTGTTTGAATCGCCCGGCATCAGCAACGCGGCAAAAGAAAAGCCTTCTACTTTGGGTGAATCGTAACGAACCGCACTGTTGACAAAGCTTTGTGCGCCGGAACCCATGCCGTTAGCTGATGCGGTCATGGTGCCGCCGCTACCTGCAGCTTGCAATGTGGTATAGGCAAACGGATCAATTGTCTGACCGCCGGCAAAATCTTTGAACGGTGATTGAACGCGGCCGAATTTAACTTCACCCCATTGATCATTGGCCAAAGCAACCCAACGCTCACGCGCAAAACCTAAGTCACTGCTCCCGGTATTAAAGCCAAATTCGAGATGCGCTTTGGCTTTTAATCCGCCGCCGAGCTGCTCAACCACATGCACGCCCCATCTTGAACGGCCGGTATCATCACCAATCAGTGCCTGACTGGTAAATCCACTATAATCAACTGTCGCATATTCTGCCTGCGCGCTACCAAACATGGTGACGCTGGTTCCTTGTGCTGATACAACCATCGGTGTTGCAAGCGCACCGGCTACTGCTAACGAAATAAGTTTCTTCTTCATAGTGAAGTTCTCCTGTAATGTTAAAACGACTGGGGGTCGCCTGTTAACCCATCTATGCTCCGGTGGAATGCACCCCACTGCTTTCTTGACCATCCACTTCGGAAGGTTTGATCAGATTGTGCCCAACACGAAGCATTCCTGCAAGAAAAACAACTCTTTTTATAGCAATATCGGCATCCAAATGTTGTTTTTGCGCAACAATATTGTTGTTTTTTCGTCTATCGCCAGCTATATGGTGTTATTTACTACAAATTGCACAATCAGTCTTTGATGTAGGATTCCGGAAGAATCTTGATCCAGTTTTACCGGGTTCAAAGCGGTGAGGTGTTTGTGGCTATCAATCAGTGTGGCGTAAAATGCCGATCAGCTGGTCGCCGTATTTATCCAGTTTATGGGTGCCTATGCCGGTTATCCGGCTTAATTCTTCCATTGTCCGGGGGCATGCGTGCACTAATTCTTTTAATGTTGCGTCGTGAAAAATCACGTAGGCAGGTACGCCATGTTCGATGGCGGTTTTTGAACGCCACGCGCGCAACTGTTCCCACAAGTACTGTTCAGCTGGACTGAATAAAGATTCAACCGCGGGCTCCGTTTTTCGGAAAATCTTTTTGTCCACATCTGGCTGTCGCAGAAAAATCTTTTGCTGTCCTTTTAATACCGCTCGGCTGGCCTCGGTCAGCCATAACGCACCGTGACCTTCATTATCGGTTGTCAGCAGACCTCGTGCGATCATCTGCCTGAATATGGCGCGCCATGTTTTATCCGGCAGGTCGCTGCCGATGCCGAATGTACTGATTTGATCATGATTCCAGTGCTTGACACGCACTGTACAGTTGCCACGCAAAACATCGATCAGGTATCCAGCGCCGAATTGTTGCCCAGTACGATAAACACAGGATAATGCCTGTTGCACTTCGATAGTGGCGTCCCAGGTGTTCGGCGGATTTAGGCAGACGTCGCAATTACCGCAAAACTGCGGAGCGGTTGTTTCTCCCAGGTAGTGCAACAAATGCATGCGACGGCAGGTTATCGTTTCGCAATATGCCAGCATGGATTCCA
>CAZXBP010000106.1:0-10120 GCA_964639015.1 uncultured Nitrosomonas sp. | reverse complement strand
CTGAATTATAAAAGATTTAACAGGAATTGCCTCTTTCTCTCATGCAATATTCGGGCTAGGCGTTTTCCGGACGTAGACTAATCTACTGCGCCAATCGATAACGACTCATATTTGCCTAAGTCCGACAGACTCCCAGGACTTTACCTCAGAAGAAAATCATAATAAACCCGACAACACCAGGGCGGCAACGTATTAACAAAGCAGCGGTTCAAACATCGCTATCGATTCCACATGTGCGGTATGCGGAAACATATTGACGATACCTGCAGCCTGCAATTGCCAGCCGCCTTTGTGTAGCAGTATCGCAGTATCGCGCGCCAGCGTTTCGGGGTTGCACGAAACATACACCAGGCGCTTGGGCGGCAATCGGGTGTCGGCGAGCGCCTGCACAACAGCCAGAGCACCGGCGCGCGGCGGATCGATCAGCACGCGATCTATCCGGTTTGTTTTATCCGGGTGATTTGCTGCATTTGATTTTGCGCCATATGTATCCACCAGCCATGTCCAGTCTTCCGTGTTCCAGTCGAACAAATCCCGTGCGGCAAAAACCGTGTGTTGCACCAAATCGTTATGCAGCGCAGCCTGTTCAGCGCGCGCAACCAGTCCGGCGGAACCTTCCAGGCCAATGGCCAGCCGTGCGCGGGTTGCCAGCGGCAGCGTGAAATTGCCCAGTCCGCAGAAAAAATCAACCACGACATCATCCGGCTCGGGCGCCAGCAGTTCAACAGCGCGGCTGACCAGCACGGTATTCAGTTGATGATTGACCTGGGTGAAGTCCGTCGGTGCAAACGGCAAAGTGACGCCGAATTCGGGCAATGACAGCGACAGTACATCGGCATTGCCATCAAGCGGCGCGACCGTTTCGGGTCCGCCGGGTTGCAGCCACACCGACACATTATGCGTGCGGCCAAAACACAGCAACGCTTCACGATCGTCCTGACTGGGCGGATCAAGCACGCGCATCACCAGCACAATGGCCTGTTCACCCACCGCCACCTCGATCTGCGGCAATCGCTCGCGAATCGACAAACCTGCGATCAGCGTCCGCAGCGGCATTAATAGATCGGACACAGGTTCAGCCAGTATCGCGCACGACTGCATGTCGGCGACAAAGCCGCGAACGCGCTCATGAAAGCCGACCAGCACTTCGTCTCTGCGCCGTACATAGCGTACCGATAGCCGTGCACGGTGACGGTATCCCCAGATTGGTCCATTGATGGGTGGCAGCAATGTTTGAGGCTGAACCCCGGCGATCTGCCGCAGCATCGTTTCCAGTAACTGCTGTTTGACGGTTAATTGCGCGGCGGCAGCAAGGTGCTGCAACCCGCAGCCACCGCATGCGCCTTTGAAAAAACCGAAGTGCGCACACCGTGGCGTCACCCTGTCCGGGCTCGAATGCAACAGCGTTTCAAGCTGGCCCACTTCGCGATGCTGTCTTGATTTTACGCGCGAATAACGCACCTGCTCTTCCGGCAATGCGCCCGCGATGAAAACTTTCCCGTCTTCACGCCGCCCCACGCCTCGGCCATCGAGATTCAACGATTCGATTTCTATTTCTAAAAATTCGTCCATGGCCCGGCCTATTCCGGCAACTCGTTCTCAACCAGCCGGGCCCAATAGGCGGCACCAAGCGGTAAGATTTGATCATTGAAATCGTAATGCGGATTATGCAGCAGGCAGCCGCCATCCGAGCTGCCATTGCCTATCCATAGATAACAGCCGGGTTTTTGTTGCAACATAAACGCAAAATCTTCAGCGCCCATGCTGGGCATAGGATTCGTGTCAACGCAGTCAATGCCAGCAACAGCAATGGCAGCCCGGATGGCGCTGGCGGTTTCGTCAGGACTGTTGACCGTTACCGGATAGCCGGAGTTCTCGGGATTAAAACGAATGTCTGTCTGGATATCGAAACTGTGGGCAACTGACCGCACAAGGTGGCTGATGTTGTGTTCCAGCTGCGCACGAACGGAATCCTTGAAACAGCGGAATGTGCCGCGCAATACCGCAGATGCGGGCAATGCATTCCAGGTACTGCCGCCATGGATCTGCGTGACGCTGAGTACCGCAGGATCAACGGGGTCAATCCGGCGGCTGACGATGGTCTGTAATTGCGTAACCAGATGCGCCACCGCGACCAGCACATCACTGCCCAGATGCGGCATGGCAGCATGAGCGGCCTGACCATTGAGGGTAATCTCGAAGCAATCGAAAGACGCCATCATGGGGCCGGTTCTAACGGCGAAGTGACCGACAGGAAAATCGGGAAAATTATGCATGCCGAAAACCCGCTGCGCCGGAAATTGTTCAAACAACCCCTCGCTGATCATTTGATGCGCACCGGCTCGGCCTTCTTCCGCCGGCTGGAAAATAAAATAAACCGTCCCGTCAAAACGGCCACGAGTGGCGAGAAAGCAGGCCGCGCCCAGTAGCATCGCGGTATGTCCGTCATGTCCGCAGGCGTGCATTTTGCCGTGATGACGCGATGTATAGTCAAACTGGTTCTGTTCCTGAATAAACAGCGCATCCATATCGGCGCGCAAAGCCAGACTATTGGTACTGTTTCCGCGGCGCAACACGCCAACCACGCCGGTTTTGGCCAGCCCCTGATGTACTTCGATTCCGGCTTGTCGCAACCGATCGGCGACCAGCCGGGCAGTCTCTGTTTCTTCAAAGGCGGTTTCCGGATATTGGTGTATTTGTCTGCGCCAGCGGCGCATGTCGTCATGCAAAGCTGCAATTTCTGGATCAATGTTCATGGTTTAAAATGATTCATTCTTGGTACGGCACTCAGACTTCCGGCACCTGCCTTGGACGCCGATTGTCATCGATAGCCACATAGGTCAGCTCAGCTTCGGTTACTTTAATGCAAATCTCTTCACGGCCTTCTCGCGCACCGCGTTGTGCGTAAACCGCCACATCGACAGTAATCGACGTGCGGCCCACCCGGATAATATCCGCATAAAAACTCACCAGATCGCCCACCAGCACAGGCTGCTTGAATACAAAAGAATTAACCGCGACTGTTACAACCCGTCCATGCGCTCGACGAATCGCCGGAATGCTGCCCGCCATATCCACCTGCGCCATAATCCACCCGCCAAAAATGTCACCGGTATAATTGGTATCCGAAGACATAGGCACCATGCGCAGCACAGGTTGCCCTCCAGGCAAGGCAACATGCAGCTCAGGATTGCTTGATTTATTGTTCATCACGTATTTATACCGGCAAAGAAATTGCGCATCTTAATCTACACAACCCTTTGTTTACGACAGGGCATTTCTGAACTTCCTCCGTCGCTCAGTTTTGAGCGGTAAATTTCATCGATCAATTGTACCAGGCAGTTATCGTCTGCTCATGGCAGGCAGTAGTACGAAAGTTTATTGCTTTCTTCGTGCTCATTGCAAACTCATTTTTTTCAACTGTCTCGAATCGAAGATCAGCACCAGGAATCAGCTGCATTTTTACGGCATATACCTGTTCTTTCGATTTCAAAGCCGGAATGACCTTTCCCTGCATAGCCAGATCAGCAGTGCCATACCGGTTAGTGTCGACCTGCAATAATACTTGCCCGATACCAGGTGTTTTTATGTGCCGCCCGGATTAAACCTAAAAACCTCAGTTGACCATTATCCGAGATGATTAACGATAGGAATACATGAAACAATTCGAGCAATGCCGGTTCATCCGGACGGTGAGTCAAACATGCTTCTGCAAAAATTTTCGTGTCGTGATAAAAAAGTTACTTGTGCCATTTTAATACACGAAGCACAAGCATCGCAGGCAAAGGAAAAAACATCGTGTCGAACATAACCAATCAGACAATAATCGCTTGCAAAAAAATATCATTGCGATAAATGCGTATATATTGTTAAATATCAAGAATTCTTTAAATGAGAAAAAATATTATAGTACACAGGGTTATGCTTAAATTAAATTGAATATATGATTTATAAATTCAGGCGCGATTCTGAATAATATAATCTTCTGAATCAAGAATACACATATAAATAATGCGGGCTAAATCACAAGATGCTATACACATCCGATCGTGATCAATTTGTTTAGAATTCCACTTCTGCTGTTAACTCGACAAATTGATCTGTTATTGAGGTAACCATGAGTCACGCCAAAAAGACCAAATCCCAGCTACTTGATGAAATACAGCAGCTGCGTTCTGAACTTATCACCGTCAAGCTGGCGACAGATAAACATGCAAAAGAACTTTCTATCAGTGAAGAACGGTTTTCTTTGGCGATGCGTGGTGCAAATGATGGACTTTGGGATTGGAACCTTGAAACTGATGAAGTTTATTATTCACCACGCTGGAAAAACATGCTGGGCTATGAAGAAAACGAACTGGATAATAAACTGGATTCATGGGCACGTCTGGTGCACGCAGATGATAAAGACAGTGTCTTGAAAAAAGTACAGGATTATCTGGAAGGACGAACACACGCATTCGAAGTTGAAATGCGTATGCACCATAAGGATGGTCGCGAAGTTTTTGTTTTATCCCGGGCATTTCTGGTAAAACGCGAATCTGATGGCAAACCGGTTCGTCTGGTTGGAACGCATGTCGATATAACAGAACGAAAAAAAGCCGAAGCGTTTGACAGTCAAAATAACAAGATTCTTGAAATGATCGCAATTGGACACGCTGCGTCGGATATCTACGATGCGATTGCATTAATGTATGAAGCCCGTCATCCCGGCTTGAGATGTTCAATGCTCGAATTAAGTAATAATAGGCTTATGCATTGCGGAGCACCGAGCTTACCCAAGGAATATTGTGACGCAGTGCATGGCTTGGAAAACGGACCGAGTGTTGGTTCGTGCGGAACATCGACTTATACAGGAAAACGGGTGCTTGTTGAGAATATTGCGACAGATCCAAAGTGGGAAAAAATCAAGCATCTGGCACTCCCTCACGGAATGCGCTGTTGTTGGTCGGAACCGATTCTGGACTCCAGCGGCCAGGTTCTGGGTGCATTTGGCATGTATTTCAATCACCCTGCGCTTCCAACTGATGCGGAGCTCAATGACCTTATTTCCGCAGCCAGACTTGCAGGAATTGTCATGGAGAGAGATCAAATCCAGAAACGGTTATATCGGTTGGCTTATATTGATCCGTTAACCGGGCTTGCCAATCGCGCCCGCTTTTTTCAGCATAGCGAAGAAATGATCAAAACATCCAAGCAGCATAGCCGTCGCCTGGCATTGCTCTATATCGATCTGAACGATTTCAAAGGCTTTAACGACAGCCTTGGCCACGATGCGGGAGACTTGCTGCTTAAAACAATTTCGAAACGTTTAGTCAGCGCCTGTCGTGAATTTGATTATATCGCGCGACTCGGCGGCGATGAATTCTGTATTATCCTTACTGAAACAGAGGAAAATTATGCATCCAATATTGCAAAATGCTGCCTTGACGCGATAGCCCAACCGATCGAAATATACTCGCGGAAACTTATCCCCGCCTGCAATATCGGAATCGCTTATTACCCTGATGACGGCAAAGACTGGCCAGCATTATTGAAGGCAGGAGAAACTTCGCTTTACACAGCAAAAAAATCTGGAATAAATCAGTACGCTTTTTACAACGCTGACCTCACTCATCACGCTGAGTATCGTTTTCAGGTCGAACAGAATCTGCGGGAAGCAATAGAAAAACAACAGTTGTCGCTGGTTTATCAACCTCAGATTAAAATAGACACTGGAGAAATCCTTGGTGTCGAGATTCTGTCGCGATGGTTTCATCCGCAATTGGGTCAAATCTCACCTATTGATTTTATCCCCACAGCAGAAAAAATCGGTATGATTAAATCGCTGACCGAATGGGCCATAAAGACAGCATGCCATCAATTAGTTGCCTGGAAAAATGAGGGCATTCAGACACCGCGCATCGCGGTAAATATCTCGCCGACTCTTTTTCTCGATAAAGAGCTTGTATCACTGATCAAACATATTATTACTGAAGCAGGTATTGCTCCATGCGAACTGGAATTAGAAGTCACCGAAGGTGTCGTACAGACCGATCCACGGAATCTCGCGATTTTTCAAGACTTGAAAGACCTGGGCGTGTTATTGACTATCGATGATTTTGGAACCGGCTATTCATCTTTTGCCTCTCTCAAACATCTGAAAGTTGATTTTCTAAAAATTGACAAGTATTTCGTTGATGACATGCTCGTTGACAAGAAAGCATTGACACTGATCAGCTCAATGATAGAAATGGGTCATAAGCTGGGATATGGAATAATTGCCGAAGGTGTTGAGACGCTAGAACAGCTCAAGATTCTTAAGAATCTTGGCTGTGAGACAGTACAGGGTTATCTGTTCAGCAAACCGGTCAGCGCCAGTAAAATTACAAAACTTCTAAATTGCGCCTCCGCTGGTCCGCCACTCTTCCAAGCGAAAACACTGGGATATTCCGCATAATAATAGAGGTAATTATTAAACAAGCAATTATATATTGATTAATCTACGTTTTATTCCGCAAACTCATCACTGTCCAATTGTTTCTTTCAGCATGTTTTTTTAGTACTGCATCAGGGTCAACAGCTACTGGGTGCGTGACTTTGCTGAGTAAAGGAAGATCATTCAAAGAGTCACTATAAAACCAGCTTTGCAAGAAAGATAACCATGTTAGGTTATGTTCATCCAGCCATGTTTCTAGCCGCTCTATTTTTCCTTCTCTAAAACACGGCGTACCAACAACTTTTCCGGTAAATTCACCGTTTCTGAGCTCTGGCTCTGTCGCAATCAAATTATCAATACCCAGAACCCGGGCTATCGGCGCAGTTACAAAACTGTTTGTTGCCGTTATAATTATGCACAAGTCGCCATCAAGCATATGACTTTCAATCAGCCTCCGTGTCCCCGGCGCTATTAGAGGTACTATTCTTTTTGTTAAGAATTCGCTACGCCAGGACTCCAACTGAATTCTTGGGTGCCGCGATAGCGGTTTAAGCTGAAAATCGAGGAATTCATGGATATCAAGCGTACCCGCCTTATATTGCTCATAGAATTCCAGATTACGTGCCTCATGTAATTCACGATCAAGTGCTTTTTTTTCGATTAGAAACTGTGCCCACTCAAAATCACTGTCTCCTGCGATTAAAGTATTGTCCAGATCAAACAAAGCTAATTTCATAATACACCCTGATATTTCAATTCTTTTGGAATAGTTTTCTTAACAAATGGATAGTTACTTTACGCTGATGAATCAGAGAATATTTGTCCAATTCATTTACTGTCATCACCAATGAACGTAAATCCCGTTTGCTGTGCCGTAATAGATATTGACAAATATGCGGCTCCAACGTGAAACCTCGTTCAAACGCATGTCTTTGCAAGGCTTCAATCTTTTCCGTTTCTGTGAGTTCGTGTATCTGGTAGACTAGCCCCCAACACAAACGTGTCACCAGATCTCGTCGCAAATCCAGTTTCGAAGGAGCTATGCTGCCACTTACCACGAGCAAAGCAAGCTTTCTATCACGCAACTGATTATAGATATTGAATAATTTCAATTGAGCGCATTCATCCAGGCACTCTACATTATCAATTGCCAGACAGACTAAATCATCATTAATCTCAAAACCTGTGGGTAATTCTCCAGAGAAATAATAGGCAATCTTCTGTTTATTAAAACAATAATCTACTATTGCTTGTAACAAATGACTTTTACCACATCCGGCATCACCCCATAGGTACAAAAAACGCTCATTTTCTTCGTTTCGAACAACGTTATTGATCATCGCTATAAGCTCACGATTGCGGCCTGGTATGAAGTTTTGTAGCGAAGGGGCGGCAACTGGAAGAATATCCAAAATTTGCTGTGTCATTAATATAACTATTAAAAGGCTATGTAACGATTAATTGTTGAATTTTTCGATGCGCTGATTGCAAATGATACTTAGATAACCATTAGGCAATATAGCTTTTTGATTAGAAATAAATAATGTAATTTTTCAAGTTAAGTTATTCTCAACACCCATTTGTGGCATAGCCTATTAAAACTTTTCCGATCTCAGCTAGAAACTGTTTGCGATTGCGTTACTAAACATTAATATGTTACTGCAGTCAATCTCACTTATGTGTGCCTCTAAAAATACAGAGATTCAATCTGATTAAAAGATGTTGGTGCTGCATATGACTGTCTCTGATTAAAAGATGTTGGTGCTGCATATGACTGTCATGCAATAGCACATCTTTTGTGAACATCAATGTGCAGTGACAAAATATGGATACTTAGAAGTAATTTTAATTATAATTTATAAAGATGACTCTCTAAATAACTCCGTTGTATATATCGTAGCCAAACCAATATTACTGCACTTATCGGTAATGCTAACAGGATTCCGAAAAAGCCAAATAATTGACCAAATGCCAGCAAAGCAAAAATAACCATCACCGGATGTAATCCAATTCGCTCTCCAACCAGCCACGGTGTTATAACCATGCCCTCAAGTAATTGCCCAATGGCAAAGACGATCCATACAGGTATAATGCCGGCCCAGCCTTGAAATTGCATGAATCCTGCAAAAGTTGCAAGTGTTAATCCAACTATCATGCCTAAGTAAGGAACAAAAACAAGAATACCTGCTATCAACCCTATCGGGAGTGCAAATTCAAGACCGACTATCCATAAACCACTGATATAGCATATGCTCATAATCAAGATTACTGACAACTGTCCGCGCAGAAATTCAGCTAAAATCTGATCCGTCTCGCGAGCCAATATGCTGATAGACGAATGCCAGTAACGAGGAATCATTGCATCGATCTGCTCTACAATCAGATTCCAGTCCCTCAACAAATAAAACAATACGACTGGCACTAATAAAAGATTCACAAAAAATTCAACAACTACCATTCCTCCACTTGTCAAGGAAGGTAAGATTTTTGCAGCTACTCCACTTGCGCTTTGCCAATGTGTAGATATTCCAGCTTTAAGAACACTCGTATCCAACTGAAAATTAATCCCGAACTGCGTTTCAAACCATGGCACAATCCGATTCCTGATAATCTCAAGGTAGCTTGGTAATTTTTCGATCAAGCGACTTGCTTCTTTCTCAAACAATGGCACCATAACAAGTATTAATGCAATCACCAATCCGATAAACATCAGCATTACCATGACCACGCCAAGTGTTCGTGGTATCTTACGCTCTGATAACCAAGTAACCAGTGGATTACAAATATACGCAATAACAGCAGCCAGTAGAAAAGGAGTCAGTATAGGACTGAGTAAATAAACTAATCCACATAAAACCAACGCCAATAAAAGCCACCACAATTTATGTAAGTCGCTTTGATTGTCCTCAGTATTATATGACATACTTTTAACCTATTGAAACCTAATATTTATTTTCTATACACTGATTAAATGCGTAACGACCACAAGATTTTCCCTGTATAGCGTCGTGGCGAAGACAAGACTGGCTGAGCCGGATTTTTCGATCATTTGCGATAAATATCCATTCTATTCCACGAAAAGCATCGGAAAATCCGGCCCACCAGGGCCACAAGGTCGTCTGCAAGTGATCAGCCTAATCCCGGGTAGGTTCGTTCCTCTAAAAGGCTGTCCGAGAATAACGATCGTAGCGAGGGCGAGGCTGGTTGAGCGGGATTTTTCGATCATATGAGGCGAATGGTCGTTTTATTCAACGAAAAGGATCGGAAAATCCAGCCAGCGAGAATCGTCCGCAGTAGATCAGTCTACTCTTGGACAGTCTCCTAGAGACAGTCTTTTATGACGACAGGATATGCAAACGACTTTAACTAGCGATGTATGTGTGTTTAATTAAAATTTTTTAAAAGCGCACTAATGCTGCAGATGAAATTTATTAATAAATATTCCGAGATCTCTGCAAAACTCTATTTCATAAAAATGTCGTTAACAAAATTGATCAGAATGATCGAGCAAATTTTTCAACAATTCTATTTCACTCGCCATGCGCAAAAGCACACGATTTGATTTTTATTTGAATGTAAACCGAATGTAAGTCCCATCTCGCTTGAACCACAAATAAATTCGGCTATAGTAATATGTCAATATATTAAAAAAACCGGTACACCGGCTGTCTTTCGACAGTGGTGTACCGGCGTTGTTGCTTC
>CAZXBP010000105.1:0-10147 GCA_964639015.1 uncultured Nitrosomonas sp. | reverse complement strand
CACCATTTAAAATTCTTTCCACGTATGATGTGCTGACGCGATTATGAGTTTATATACGGATTTTTGTCAAATTCGAGTGTATCTTATCTGCAACATGACTTAATAACATATTGAAATAATTATAAACTTTAAATATAGCTTAGGCGACTCAAGAAAGGCGGTGTAGCTTTGATTAAGCATTTTGTGTCGTAATAATCATACACTTTATGGCATTGAGATAGTTTTCATATTTTATTGAAAATTTTCTGTTGCCAAGATAATAGTGTGTAATAGAGTTTGCGCGCTTTAAATTGTCGGGAATGCTATTCCATAGCGCTGATATGACTCAAATGTATATTGCCGTAAAAGCATTGTGCTATAGAATAATGAATTGAAATCTGTTCCTGAAGTATAAGCAGGCTTAAAATGTAAGAAAACTGGAAGGATTCTGGCGTGGCAGATCATGGCGCATCATCATTTACTTTATCAGCACAGCATTTGAGTCGTGCGTATAGCGGGACTTTTGTTGTGCATGACGTTACGCTACAGCTCAGGCAGGGTGAAATACTCGGTTTGCTTGGACCGAATGGTGCAGGTAAATCGACAACCATGCACATGCTCACAGGCAATCTTGCACCCAGTTCGGGCAGAATCGAAATCTGCGGGATAGATTTGCTGGATGATCCAAAATCCGCAAAGACGCACTTGGGTTATTTGCCCGAGATACCACCGCTTTACATGGATATGACGGTAGATGAATTTCTGGTTTTTGTGGCGCAATTGCATCGTATTGATAAAAAAAATATCGCGCATGCGGTTGAATGCTGTAAAGAGAGATGTGGTCTGATTGAAAGAGGCAAACAACTAATCGGTACACTGTCGAAAGGCTTGCAGCAGCGTGTCGGCATAGCTCAGGCGGTTATTCATGAACCTGATGTCATTATTCTGGACGAGCCTACAGTGGGTCTGGATCCGAATCAGATACGTGAAATGCGTCAATTGATACGCACGCTGGGTCAATCCTGTAGCATTATTCTGTCCACGCATATTCTTTCGGAAGTGGAGAGCTTGTGTGACCGCGTGTTGATTATGAATAAAGGGCATATTGTTCTCGATCAGGCGCTGGTACAGTTGCAGCAGAAAGGCACGGATCTGGAAACGGTATTCACTGACCTGACGCAAATAATATGAAACGAAATTTCATTAAAGGGGAGCATGCTTGATGATTCGCGCCATAGTAGGCAAAGAATTAAGATCACTGTTCGTCTCACCTCTCCCCTGGTTTTTGCTGGCATTGATGCAGGTTGTATTGACCTGGGTTTTTCTAGGCCGTCTGGATGCTTATCTTCACGTGCAGCCACGATTGCAGCAAATTGCTAATCCCCCCGGCTTTACCGAAATCATCGTGACGCCTGTTTTTGCCATGGCAGCACTGATTCTGCTGATGATTGTTCCATTACTGACAATGCGTCTGCTCGCGGAGGAACGCAAAAACCGTACGCTGATTTTACTGATTTCAGCGCCGGTTTCTATCAGTGAGATTGTGATAGGAAAATTTTTAAGTCTTATACTTTTCATTTCTGGCGCGATGATCTTTATCGTATTGCTGTCTGTTACCTTGTCGGTGGGCGGAATGCTGGATTCGGGGCTGTTGATCGGCAGTGTAGTAGGATTGTTTCTGGTGGCGTGTTGTTTTGTTGCTTTAGGGCTTTATATTTCCAGCTTGACTATGCAGCCTGTTATCGCAGCGCTGGTAACCCTGGGCGTCCTGTTGTGCTTCTGGGTGCTGGATATGCTGGGCAGCAGCCAGAATGACTGGATTCATTATTTTTCCTTACTGAGGCATTTCAAACAATTTAACAGCGGACTGCTTGATTCTTTCAGCGTAGCCTATCTTATCCTGTTTACACTGTTTTTTATTATATTAACTATTCGCCGCCTGGATGGGGATCGGTTACACCGTTAGCATTCATGACAATTTCCAGCAAAAAATTTCGCCTACAACAAAAAATACATCAGGGTATTTTCGTTGTGCTATTGCTGTTATTGTTTGTATTGCTGGGTTATTTGGCACTTGAAACACGCCAGCAATGGGACGTCAGTCAGAATGGCCGCAATACGCTCAGTCAGGCCAGTATTGATATATTGCGCAAAATGGACGGTACGATTCATATTACGGCTTATGCAACCGAGAAGCATGCGCAATATGGTGACGTGCGTGACATTATTCATAATTTTGTGCAACTATACCAACGAATCAAGCCCGATATTTCGCTGACGTTTATCGATCCTGTTGAACAGCCGCATCTGGCTAAAGACGCCGGGATAAAAGTCAACGGTGAAATGGTTGTTCATTATCAGCAGCGACAGGCGCATTTAACGACAATCAACGAACAGGCGTTCACGCAACTGCTGATGCGTCTTGCGCGGTCTGAAGAAAGATTGATTATGGCGTTGAGCGGTCATGGCGAACGTAGTCTGGACGGTAACGCCAATTACGATCTGGGCGAGTTTGGCAGGCAGCTGACTATTAACGGCTTTGTCAGTCAACCGCTTAATCTGGTGCTGGTGCAGAATATCCCGGTGAACACGGACGTACTGTTTATTGCTTCGCCACAAGTCGATTTGATGCCCGGAGAGGTGGACAAGCTACTGCACTATGTCGATCGAGGCGGGAATCTATTGTGGCTGGTCGATCAGGAATCTCTGCGCGGACTGCTTCCATTAACGGAGAAACTGCGCCTTGTGCTGACACCCGGCGTTGTTGTCGATCCGCAGGCCGAACAACTGAAAGCGCCTGTCGCATTTGCATTGGGCGCCATTTACGGCCAGCACGAGATTACGCAGCACTTCAACTATATCACCGTGTTTCCTTTTGCGCGCCAGATTGCCTTTAGCGAAAATGACGAATGGAGAACCGTTCCGCTGGTTGATGTGGCGCCCAACGGTTGGGTGGAAAGTGGTTCGCTTGATGAAGCGATTACTTTTGATCAGAACGAAGATGTCTCCGGGCCGGTTACCATCGCGGTTGCGTTGACGCGTCAAGTCGATCACCGGGAACAGCGGATTGTAGTCGTCGGCAACGGACATTTTCTGGCCAATAGTTATCTGGGTAATGGCAATAATCTGGATTTCGGCATCAATATGGTTAACTGGCTGACAGGCGACGAGGATCTGGTGAGTATCCAGCCCCGGGCTACAGTGGATAATCAACTCATGTTCAGTGAAACTGCACTTGGCAGTATAGTTATCATTTTTTTATTTATTTTACCGAGTGTGTTTCTGATTAGCGGCGCTGCGATCTGGTGGCGCCGGAAAAGGAACAAATAAACTTATGACGTATCATTCACAGCTCAATCTGATTATGCTGGCTACCATTATTGGTCTGGCAGTATTTCTTTATCTGACGCCTCAATTTCAACCTGAGCCCGATACGATGCATCAGGTCTCACTGCGCGATCCGGATACGGTACAAACGATTCGTATTATCCGTCATGGCGAAGAAGCTGTTTTGCAGCGTACCGGGGATAGCTGGCATTTAATATCGCCTTATCATGCCCGTGCTGATGAAGCATTAATCGGAAAGATACTGAATGTACTGTCGGCCAACAGTCGGCAACGTTATCCATTGACAAACAGCGATGCGTTTAATCTGGACAGTCCGCTCATTGAGCTGTACCTGGATGATGATTATTTTGCCTTTGGCGGATTAGCCCCCACAACAGATCAGCAGTATCTGACCATTAATCAGCATGTTTATTTAGTATCGCCGCGGTATGCAATATGGATACCGGTTAAACCGTTCGATATCGTTAGCGCGCAATTACTGGATAAGCAGGAAATGCCGGTCAAGTTTGAATTTCATGATTTTTTGATAAAGCGTGAAGACACTCAAGTGAATGGGTGGCGCGCTGATGGCAGTGTAGGTGAACTGGCAGGGGAGCTGTTGAGTCGCTGGGTGCAATTATGGCATTCCAGTCAAGCGTCGGAATTGATTGTGGATCAGCAGAAGCGATCCGCAGCGCGTCCCGCTGTGAGAATAACGCTTCAGAACGGCGGAATAATTCAGCTCAGTGCACTGAGAGACGAAAATGGCGCGATAATTTTTCGTAACGATGAGCAGGTTGGTTATTTCTTTTCTGAACCGAAGAGCCGGCAATTGCTGGATTTCTCCGGTTTTGAATAAAATTTCACCATTCTGAAAGCTGTTTTATGCCAGAATTACCCGAAGTCGAGGTGACCCGGAATGGTATCGCACCGTATCTGGAGCAACGCCGTATTGCTGCCATTACGGTACGGAACAGAAAACTGCGCTGGCCGGTTCCGGAATGTCTTGATGTTGTGTTGCCTGGGCAGCAGATTCAAGCAATTACGCGGCGGGGAAAGTATCTTTTATTTACCGTCGATACCGGGACATTAATTATTCATTTAGGCATGTCCGGCAGCCTGCGTATTTTAACGCGCTATAATCATCCGGTTGCGGCAGCTCCGGGAGGGCATGATCATTTTGATCTGATTACCGAAGATAAAATAGTGATGCGAATGCGGGATCCGCGCCGTTTTGGTGCTGTTTTATGGCATGAAGGCGATATATCACAGCACCGGCTGCTAAGTCATTTAGGACCGGAGCCGTTGTCCGAAAATTTTAATGCTGAAGGACTGTACAAATATTCGCGTGGCAAAAAATCAGGCATTAAAACAATGCTGATGGATAATCATGTTGTAGTCGGTGTGGGTAATATTTATGCTAACGAAGCATTATTTCAGGCGGGTATTCATCCATCCACTGCTATAGGCAGAATTGGGCTGCGTCGTTACGATAAACTCGTGCGGGAAGTGCGGACAGTACTGCAACAGGCAATTCAAGCAGGTGGGAGCAGTTTGCGTGATTTTGCGCATGCCGATGGCAATCCGGGCTATTTCCAGCAGCACTACCATGTGTATGGACGTGCAGGATTGCTTTGCCGGAACTGCAATACAACAATCAAGCAAATCAGGCAAAACCAGCGATCAAGCTTTTATTGTCCTGGTTGTCAGCATTAAAAACAGGAATAAAACTTAAACAGAATGGAAAAAATTAGAATTACATTTATCGGTGGGGGCAACATGGCTTTTGCTTTGATCAGCGGACTGATACAGCAAGGTTACAGTGCAAAGCAGATTAATGTTGTTGAAATTGACGCCGAACGTCGCAGCCGCATTCAAGAAACGTTTGGGATAATCGCAGTATCTGATCTGGTGGACGGCATATCGCAGTCTACGCAATCTGTCGGTGAAAACGAACTGAATGTTATCGTGCTGGCCGTTAAACCACAGCAAATGCATGCAATAGCACATCATATTGCTGGTCTGCTGAACCAGCATCTGATAATTTCCATTGCAGCGGGCATTCGTGCTACTGATATCATGCGTTGGCTGGGTGGACATTCGCGTGTCATCCGCGCGATGCCCAATACACCTTCTTTGGTGCGAGCAGGTGTAACAGGGCTTTATGCCTCGCCTGTGACGAGTGAGTTGGACCGTCGTTCTGCGGAATCCATCCTTAGCGCTGTTGGAACAGTTTTGTGGGTGAATGATGAGGAGATGCTGCACACAGTAACCGCCATATCCGGCAGTGGGCCAGCGTATGTATTTTATTTTATTGAATCCATGCAGCAAGCAGGGATAAAATTGGGGCTAACACAGGAGCAGTCCAGGCAATTGAGTTTGCAGACTTTCCTTGGAGCGGTTAAATTGGCCAGTGACAGTCACGAAGATGTATCGGTGTTACGGGAAAAAGTCACGTCAAAAGGCGGTACGACCCAGCGCGCCATTCAAACAATGGAAGGTGATAATGTCAGAAATGCAATCATTGCCGCAATTGAAGCATCTTACGCGCGTTCACAAGAGATGAGTGATGAATACAGTAAAATGTGAAAGCTTAAATAACGCAAGCATATAGTCATTGGTATTTATGCATTCGAAAAATACCAGCTCATAACAGTTTTGAAGGGAACAGCAAGTGACAAGCGAGATATTGATTTTTCTTATCAACACATTATTAGGTCTTTTTTCCCTGGCGCTACTATTGCGCTTTTATTTCCAGTTGTTGCGCGTACCCTATTACAACGATATTTCACAGTTTCTGATCGCGGTAACCGATTTTGTTGTTCGGCCTGCACGCCGTTTTATTCCTGGCTGGAAAGGTCTGGATTTGTCGACTTTGATTCTGGCCTGGCTGGTGGAGTGCATCATCCTTGTTACAGTGTATTCGAGTCAGGGGTATGATTTTAGCGGTAATGTGGTTACTGCCGTCGGTGTTATCGGCTTGATGGGTATCATCGAAATTATCAGGACCACACTGTACATCGTGTTGTTCATGATTATTGCACAGGCGGTAGTTTCCTGGATCAATCCTTACAGCCCAATCGCGCCATTGCTGAATACGTTTACGCAACCTTTTCTTGCTGTATTTCGCAGACGAATTCCACCCATCGCCAACGTTGATCTTTCGCCATTATTTGCACTCATAGTCATTCAATTGCTGTTGATGGTGATCGCCGGAGTCAATATGGAATTCAAATCGATGTTGAATTAGTAGTTCTTTTTTGTCTGATGAGTTGGTTTTATAGTGAAGGGGACGGCGTCTACATTTTGTCGCTATATATTCAGCCGGGGGCAAGACGCACTGAGGCAGTTGGTCTGCATGGTGACGCCATGAAAATCAAAGTTGCTGCTGTACCGATCGAGAGTAAGGCTAATGCTGCGTTGTTAAACTATCTTGCCGACTGTTTTGAAGTGCCGCTTAATCAGGTTCTGCTCAAACAGGGCCGCAAATCAAGGCGTAAGGTTGTAGCAATACTACAGACCAGACATCCTCCTGATACCTTGTTTCAAGGCTAGGAGTCTGTCGGACTGAGGCAATCGTAGCGAGCCGAGTGGGAAAACGAGCGAAGATTTTCTCGATTTTGAGTTGCATAGCGAGACAATGTAACGAAAAATTGAAAAAATATGAGCCGTAATCCCATTGACGCAGTAGATTAGTCTTATGTCCGACAGACTACTGGTACTTTGAGTTCTTTCTTTCTGTGGATTAGATATATTTATGGTGCCAATATCCGCTAAATTGCTGGTTCATTTTCCGTAAACCACATGCCTCAATTGATTCTGTTTAATAAACCCTACGGCGTGATCTGCCAGTTTACCGGGGTGTCCGGACATATTTCACTCAAGCATTATATTCCTCTACCCGACTTCTATCCTGCCGGTCGGCTGGATACTGATAGCGAGGGCCTGGTTTTGCTCACCAACGACGGGCGTTTGCAACACAGAATCAGCGATCCAAAGTTCAAACTTCCTAAACTATATTGGGTGCAGGTTGAGGGCGTGCCTACGCCGGAAGCGCTGCAACGGCTGCGCAATGGTGTATTGATACGAAATCATACGACACAGCCGGCGAGCGCCACCGTGATAGATCAGCCGGAAAGTCTTTGGTCACGAGTGCCTCCAGTTCGTACGCGAAAATATATACCAACGGTCTGGTTGGAGTTGATTCTTAATGAAGGGAAAAACCGCCAGGTGCGCCGCATGACTGCTGCGGTAGGCTATCCAACATTGCGTTTAATACGTTTTGCGGTTGGTCATTACACATTGAAAGATCTTGCGCCGGGGGATTGGCGTATAATGGATATTTTAGGTAATTGAAATATAGAGCTTTATTTATGGTTGAACTGAAAATGAAGTGACAAATATTTACAGCTATGGTTGGTATAATGCTAAGATACAGAATTGTTGAATTATCGGATATAAATGGCCGAGAATGGTGTCTTAAGAGTGTCCACTGCACTAAATAAATTTGAAGAGATTGGTTTTGAGGAAACCAAATCAGGCAGCTACTGATAGCATGGGTGCCGGGCTTGGGGTGTGCGGTGTTTTGTTTGTTTTAACATATTGCCTATAGAAACTACAGGCTTTTAGAAGGGAAATAGTTATATGTTTTCAGATTTTCTTAGTTTAATTTCAGGTGTAATTGATATGCCATGGTGGGGATATGTCGTTGTGACGCTTGTTCTCACGCATATTACGATTGCCAGTATCACCATATACTTGCACCGTCACTCTGCGCACAGGGCTCTTGAACTTCATCCAATTCCAAGCCACTTTTTCCGTTTCTGGCTGTGGCTGACAACCGGAATGGTGACAAAAGAGTGGACAGCCGTTCATCGTAAGCATCATGCCAAGTGCGAGACAGTTGATGATCCGCATAGCCCGATGATCTTTGGTATCAAAAAAGTCTTAACCGAAGGTGCTGAACTCTATCGTATAGAATCCAAAAATAAAGAAACAATGGATCGTTATGGTTATGGTACGCCGGACGACTGGGTGGAACGTAATATTTATACAAAACATAGCGCGAAAGG
The DNA here is from genome assembly GCA_964639015.1 of uncultured Nitrosomonas sp. Lineage (GTDB taxonomy): Bacteria > Pseudomonadota > Gammaproteobacteria > Burkholderiales > Nitrosomonadaceae > Nitrosomonas. Next base: position 1,769 of record CAZXBP010000105.1, on the reverse strand, counting down.
TATTGCGCTGATGCTGATCATTAATGTCATTTTATTCGGCCCTATCGGTCTGACTATCTGGGCGATCCAAATGCTTTGGACGCCACTTTTTGCTGCGGGTGTGATTAATGGCATAGGACATTACTGGGGTTATCGCAATTTTCAGGCTGAGGATGCAAGCCGTAATGTCATCCCATGGGGTATTCTAATCGGTGGTGAGGAGCTGCATAACAATCATCATGCATACGCAACATCGGCACGATTATCCAATAAGTGGTATGAATTTGATATCGGCTGGATGTATATACGTATACTGGAAATGCTAGGGTTGGCTAAAGTTAAAAAAGTGGCGCCTAAATTACGGCTTAACAAAAACAAAACACAGTGTGATTTTGATACACTTCAGGCAGTTATTTCTCATCGTTATGAAGTGCTGGCAAAATATTCCATGTCCTTAAAGACAGCATTTGCTACGGAACTGGAGCATTTGAAAGAAACAATTGCACATTGTGAAATTGATAATTCGACTTTTAAACGCTGGCTTCTTGCTGATTCTAAAACGCTTGAAGATCATGAACGTGAGAAACTGACTCAGGTGTTGCGCAATACCAAAACACTAGATACTATTTATAATATGCGCGAAGAGTTGGTGGCAATCTGGCAGCGTTCATCAGCATCGAAAGACGAGCTTGTCAAGCAGCTGGAGGATTGGTGCAAACGTGCAGAGGAGAGCGGTATTGAAGTGCTGAGAGCGTTCTCACAAAGATTGCGCTATTATGCATAAAATTGGTTGCGTAGCGTAATAAAAAAAACCCGCGAAAGCGGGTTTTTTTTATTGTAGCGTTATAAGTGGTGTGAGTTACTTTAATTTTGTTTCTTTATAGTTGACATGTTTGCGCGCGACCGGATCATATTTTTTAATTTCCAGTTTTTCTGGTTTGGCGCGTTTATTTTTAGTCGTTGTATAAAAATGACCTGTTCCTGCTGAAGACTCTAATTTGATTTTATCACGCATCGGATAATATCCTTTTTCCTAACAAAACAATCAAGATGATTAGATATTTTTTCCTTGTTGACGCATTTCAGCGACTACAATATCAATTCCTTTTTTATCAATCGTACGTAATGCTGCATTGGATAAACGCAGATTGATCCAGCGATTCTCATTTTCAAGCCAAAAACGGCGCCTTTGTAGATTGGGTAAAAAACGCCGTTTGGTTTTGTTGTTGGCGTGAGATACATTATTACCGACCATCGGTTTTTTCCCAGTTACTTCACATACGCGTGCCATACCAATGCACTCCGAAAAATTACAAAAACGGCATTATATCTTAATTTTGATTGCTTCCTCAAATCTTTAACCTGGGATTGATGTCGCCACAGTTTGTGAAGCCGTACGTGAAGACCAGCAAACATGGCATGGCTGATGCGGAAGCGATAAGTGGAAGGACTGGAGTTACAGACAAAGCTGTGACATAAAAGGGAAAAGGGCACGTCTAAAAATCCAGATTTCATGACAATACGTTGTTGTTCACAAAAAAATATCTCCTTGCATATCAAACATATGCGGCGTCAAAATTTTTTGTTCCCGCCTTGTCTTGTTTAAAACGCTGAATTTTTAGGGGCGCCCATAAGAATAATGAACCCAAAAACCTCGGTTGACCGTTATCCGAGATGACTAACGATATGAATACATGAAAGAATTCTAGCAATGCTGGTTCATCCGGATGGTGAATCAAACGATGGTGTTTATAGCACGCCGCTTTTTAATTTTTGCTGCGTTACAATTC
>CAZXBP010000104.1:0-10161 GCA_964639015.1 uncultured Nitrosomonas sp. | reverse complement strand
AAAATTGACCCTGCATGCTGTCGTCAATCCATTTCAAAACGAAATTATTGTTTGCCAGGACAAGCGGCTTTATGAATTTCTGAGTAAGCTCTACGTAACAATTTTTTATAACGCATTCACGCAAAACAATCATGAAAAAACCATCTAAAGCAACACCGCATGTCGTTTTCTACCCACGAGAGTCTATCGAGCAAGTTGAAGAAGGCCAGCAAGCAACTGGCGCCAAAGTTTGACGATCAGGGACTGATCGTGTGCGTGACACAGGATACCGCCTCAGGCAAGATACTGATGGTGGGCTACATGAATGCTGAAGCCTTAAGCAAGACTATCGAAACCGGCGAAGCGCACTACTGGAGCCGTTCCCGTCAGGTAATCTGGCACAAAGGGGCTACCAGCGGATTCGTGCAACATGTTGAAGAACTTTTGATTGATGATGATCAGGATGCCATCTGGCTGCGTGTTAAAGTCAGCGGCTCCGGCGCCAGCTGCCATGTCGGTTATCGATCCTGTTTCTACCGCAAGTTTCCGATTAATAATGACAAATACAACAATCAGCATCTTATTTTTACAGAGGCGGAAAAAACTTTCGATCCCAGGCGGATATACAGTGACGCGCCCAATCCCACTCAACTGTGACCATAATTGAGTGCAATCTTAAACCTTAAACCTAAAAACCTCAGTTGCATGGGATTGAGAGTGCGTTGATTTTTATTCCCGGCAAGGCGTAATGAGGTGTAATAACACGTTATTACACCGAACTGCAACGCAGTCGGAATTAAAAAGCGACGTGCTGTAAACAGCATAATTTGGCTCGCCATCTGGATGAATAGATATTGTTCAAGTTGTTCTATTTATTCAGATCGTTAGCCATTTCGAATAACGATCAACTGAGGTTTTCAGGTTAAACTAAACAATCCTTTCATATACGAAAGGCGACTTTGGGATAATCCGGTACCGTGAAATCAAAATTCCCCGGCAAATCTCGTCAACCTTCAAACGCATTAGTAAGCGGATGCCGCCAGGTGGTACCGAAATCACACTGCGTGACGCGGATACCGGGCGGTGACTGGCGGCGCTTATACTCATTGATCTTGATCAGGTGAATGACGCGCTGGACATCGGCCTCACTGAAGCCTTTGTCGATAATTTCCGCAGCCGACAGATTGTGCTCAACGTAGGCTTCCATAACGGCGTCCAGCACTTCGTAAGGCGGCAGACTGTCCTGGTCGGTCTGGTTATAACGCAGTTCAGCCGACGGTGCGCGCTCTATGATGCGCTGCGGGATAACCTCAGCTATCTGGTTGCGGTATTTGCACAGCTGGTACACCATCGTTTTGCTGATATCCTTGAGCACCGAAAAACCGCCGGCCATATCGCCGTACAGCGTGCAATAGCCGACAGCCACTTCCGATTTGTTACCTGTATTCAGGACGATCGCACCGGTATGATTGGACAGCGCCATCAGCAGTGTGCCGCGAATACGGGCCTGCAGATTTTCCGGCACCGTGCTGGTGTAAGCGCTGTCGGGTGAAATGTGAAAATCATTTTCCAGTGTCAACAGAAAATGGTCCAGCAGCGGTTTGATCAGACTCTGGCTATACCGGACGCCGAGTGTCCGCGTCATTGTTGCAGCATCTTCAAGACTGATACTGGAAGTATATTGCGTCGGCATCATGACCGCCTGCACCCGTTCCGTACCCAGCGCATCAACTGCAATCGCCAGCGTCAATGCTGAATCGATACCGCCGGACAGGCCGATCATCACGCCCGGAAAATGGTTCTTCTCGATATAATCCCGAACGCCCATGCAAAGCGCCTGATAAATACTGGCTACCGTCGACAAATGCGGCTCGATATGCCCGCTTAACAGCTCGTTGCGCTCGATTTCGATCCAGCCGAGCGTTTCCCTGAATTCGGGAAACTGATGCGTCAGCACACCTTCCCTGTTCATGGCAAAAGACGCGCCGTCGAACACCAGTTCGTCCTGACCGCCGACCAGATTGGCATGAACCACATTGACGCCGGTATTCAGGATAAACTGCTGCGTCAGTTGGTAACGCGAAACCTGCTTGTCGATGTGATAGGCGGAAGCACTCAGCACAAGCAGATGATCAATATCCGCCGCCAGTGTAATGTCTGCCGCATTGTTCGCCTGCCAGAAATCGGCACAGATCATGACGCCGAATTTCTCACCCGCCAGTTCAAAGCAGCAGGGATCTGTGCCTTTGTCAAAGTAATAATATTCGTTGAAAAACGGTGCGCGGTTGAAAATACGCTTGTGATATGTCGCGGTGATCGCGCCGTTCTGGATGACGGAGGCTGAATTATAAAGCCTGCCATCCTGAAAATTCGGATGCCCGACAACCAGCGTGATCCCGGACACTTCCTGCACCAGTTGCTCCAATGCCTGAGCGCAAGCCAGATGAAATGTTTCCCGCAGCAACAGATCAACCGGTGGATAACCGGACAGCGCCAGTTCAGGCGTAACAATCAAATCTGCGCCGGCCTGTTCCGCCTGCTCCGCCGCTTCAAGGATTCTGGCCGCATTACCGGCGATATCACCTACCGTAAAGTTGATCTGCGCAATCGCAATTTTCATAAATACTGAAACAGAGGTAAGAATTAGAAGGGCAGCACAACATCCGGTTTTACCCGCTGTATATTATCGCGAAAATCCTGTTGAATGCGTGCAAGCGCCGCCTCGTTGTCCGCTTCAAAACGCAATACCACCACCGGCGTGGTATTGGATGCGCGCGCAAGACCGAATCCATCGGCATATTCAACCCGTAGCCCGTCGATCATAATAACCTGCTGCGCATGGCTGAAATCCGCATTTTTCTGTAACGCCGCGATCAGTGTATGGTTCTCGCCTTCCGCAACTTTGATTTGCAGTTCGGGTGTATTGATCGAATCCGGAAGACTGTTTAACACCGCATTAATGTCTTCGGCGTGACTTAGCAACTCCAGAAGCCGCGCACCCGCGTATAAAGCGTCATCAAAACCATACCAGCGTTCCTTGATAAAAAAGTGGCCGCTCATTTCTCCGGCGAGCAACGCCTGGGTCTCCTTCAGCTTGGCCTTTATCAGGGAATGACCGGTTTTCCACATTATTGGTATGCCGCCATGCTGTTCGATCCAGGGCGCCAGATTACGCGTGCATTTCACATCAAATATTATCTTGCCACCCGGATTGCGCGACAGCACATCGGCAGCAAACAGCATCAACAGTCGGTCGGGATAAACAATGACACCTTTTTTCGTAACAATGCCCAATCTGTCGCCGTCCCCATCAAAGGCCAACCCGATTTCCGCATCCGTTGCGGCCAGTGTTTGAATCACGTCACGCAGATTTTCCGGAACGGACGGATCGGGATGATGATTAGGAAACGTCCCATCCACCGTGCTGAATAATTCGATGACCTCGCAGCCCAGTTTTTTATAAAGTGCCGGCGCAAAAGCGCCAGCGACACCATTGCCGCAATCCACCACGATTTTCATCGGACGGTCGAGTCTGACATCGTTAACAATCCGTTCGAGATAACTGTTGGAATAATCCAGTTCAGTGCGCTGTCCGGCTTCTCCGGCGGTAATCAAATCATTGTTTTCAATGCGCCGGCGTAGCGCCTGTATCGTTTCAGCCGCCAGTGTTTCGCCACCAAGCACGATTTTAAAACCGTTGTATTCGGGTGGATTATGACTGCCGGTAACCATCACGCCGGAGTAATCACAGTGCTCATGTGCCGCATAATAAAGCATGGGCGTGGCCACCATCCCAACATCCAGAACACTGATGCCGCTTTTCATAATACCCTTCGCCAGCGCTCCGGAAAGCGACAATCCGGATAACCGACCGTCGCGCCCCACTGCAATTGATTTCAACCGGCGTGCATGTGCTTCCGATCCAATGGCGTGTCCGATCTTTTCGACAGTGGCAAGGGTTATTGTCTTGTCGACAATGCCGCGGATATCATAGGCCTTGAATATTTCACTTGGAATTTTGTTTTCTGAATCATTCATTAACAATAAATTTAAATAGTAACGGTTATTGACGCATCATCAATCGGACTTCAATGATGTCCGGCGAGTGCACCACCCTTCAGGGTATAGTGCGTTCCGCAATACGGACAAAGTGCTTCGCCCGTTTTTTCGATAGGCAGGTAAACCCGCGGATGCGTATTCCAGAGCTGCATTGCCGGTGTCGGACAATGCAGCGGCAGATCATCAACAGTAATTTCGATTTCTCTTTCTTTGTTATCAGCTTGTTGTTGACTCATATATGCGCTTGCTCCAGTTAGAATTATTTGACAAGGGTTAGCCAGTCTCTATGTTCGTCATTTTTACCCTTGACGCAGTCGAAGAACAGCGATTGCAGCTGCGCCGTAATCGGTCCGCGTTTTCCGCTGCCTATCATACGGTTATCCAGTTCGCGGATCGGTGTGACCTCTGCCGCAGTACCGGTAAAAAACGCTTCATCCGCGCAATAAATCTCGTCACGCGTAATCCGTTTTTCAATAACCGGAATCCCCAGCTCGTTCGCCAGTTCCATGACGGATGCGCGAGTAATGCCTTCCAGACAGGACGTCAGATCAGGTGTATAAATTTTGCCTTTTTTGACGATGAAAATATTCTCTCCGGATCCTTCCGCAACGTAACCGTCAACATCAAGCAACAACGCCTCGTTGTAACCATTCTGCGCCACTTCCTGGTGCGCAAGTATGGAATTGGCATAGGTGGTCACCGACTTAGCCCGGCACATGTTGATGTTGACGTGATGGCGTGTGAAGGTTGAGGTTTTTACCCGGATGCCCGTTTCGAGGCTGTCAGCACCGAGATAAGTACCCCATGACCATGCCGCAACAGCAATATGCACTGACAACGTTGTCGCCGAGAGTCCCATGGCTTCGGGTCCGTAAAATACAATCGGGCGGATGTAACCTGAAGCCAGTTGATTCTGTTTGACGACTTCGCATTGCGCCTGCATGAGCGTTGCCTTGTCATAAGGCATTTTCATCATAAAAATATGCGCCGAATTAAACAGCCGATCGGTGTGCTCCTGCAATCGAAAAATAGCCGGCCCACGCTCGGTTTCATACGCACGCACCCCTTCAAAAACTCCCATCCCATAATGAAGCGTATGCGTCAGCACGTGCGTAGTGGCCTCCCGCCAGGGAACCATTTCACCGTCATACCAGATAACGCCCTCACGATCAGCCATTGACATCCAGAAACTCCCGAAAAGATCATTTAAAAGTCATATTCTAACTGATTTTTTATCCGGCGTTGAACTCCGTATTGGCTGTGAATCCCAAACACTGGCCACTTTGCATGGATGTCCGTAATTCAGACGTTGAACACGCAATAGCCGTTGCGATCTTATCGGCATTCAGCGCAATTCTTCAGGGCACCGCAATCCAGTCAACCAGAATTATTATTCACAATCTTTGCCTAACAAAAATAAAGGGCAGATCTGAAAGTCGGCGCTTTAAACTGGACGAGACGGGGTAAGCAGGCAATCCGCGGAACGGATGCTCGAAAATATGTATTCTAAGAGATGTCCATAAGAAAAGCATACAATAGCTTATATGCCCAGGCATTTCAGAATCCGGTTTCAATATTCTCTCCTGCCAGAAAGGCTGGGTAAAGGGTTATAGCAAAAAATTTTGAATGCGCAGTGTATTAGCAATGCGAGTATGGCGTGCCAGCGATTACGCCTGCCTATTATTCCGGCAGCCTGAATACTTACTACTGTCAATCCGATATGAATAATTTTGTCGAACAGCAGCTCTCTCCGTCGAATACGGTGTATTCGCAACTGTTATACGCCCAGACGATCGGCATGATTGCGGCTGGATTCATTGCGTTGCTGGCACTCTCCGGCTGGCTCATTCCGTCATTTGACCGGATACTGCCCAGCGACTGGTGGCTCATGAAACCGAACACCGCGCTCTGCATTCTTCTCGGCGCCATTTCCATTCTGTTGATTCAGACCAGTATCAGCGTTCTAGCCGTGCGCCTGTGCGGCGTGATAATTATTTTTCTGGCCTCACTTTCACTATACGGTTATGCCACCGGGCAGTCCCTGCCGGTGGAAACATTCCTGGCCACGGATAAATACACTGAATTTCCCGGCAGGATGCCGGTGCACTCGGCGGCTTTCTTTTGCATACTGGGTCTTTCGTTTATTGTTGCCGAAAAAATAGAGGATCATCGCAACAATCTTCGTGATTTTTTGACGCTACTGCTGATCAGTTTGATTATGGTATTTTTTTCGGGCTATTTCTTTTCAGCAACCAGCCTGTACGGGCACTCCGCCGAAATTCTTGTCGACACATACACTTTCATTGCCATGTGTTTACTGACATACGGTAATTTCGTCCGGGGCGTTCATGGCGGTATTTTTTCATCTTTTATGGGTTTCGGGATCAGCAGTTATACCGCCAGAACCACATTACCCTGGGCGCTGCTGGGTCCCTTCGCGATAATCAGCGCAATCAACTACCTGTCAACCATTCTGGGCATTTCGCTGGAAAACCGGATTGCACTTTCAGCGACCTTGTTGTCACTCATGCTGTTCTTCATCATCGTCGGCGTATCCAACAAAATCAGCCATCTGGAAGATGATCTGCGCAAACTGGTGCTGACGGATGAAATGACAGGTCTATATAACAATCGCGCATTCTGCATTCTTGGCAAGCATGCCTTTCTGGACAGCCTGCGCAATGATTCTTTAATCGTTCTGCTCTATTTTGATCTCGATGGATTAAAAACAATTAACGACACGCTGGGTCACCAGGCGGGTTCTGAAATGATTATCGAATTCGCTAATCTGTTGAAGGCCAACTTTCGGCGCAACGAAACCATAGCACGCATCGGCGGCGATGAATTTATCGTGTTGAGCCAGCGAAACGGAATCGAGGTCGCGCTCAAACGGCTGGCCGAGGCCACCGAGGCCGCAAACAAAAAAGGGAAGCTCTATACCATCAGCTACAGTCATGGCAAGGTTTCAGGACGGGCGAAAGACTACCGATCGATTGATGACCTGCTCGAACAGGCAGATGCGCTGATGTACAAAAACAAAAGCACAAAAAAAACGAGCAGACCGCACGTTTGAACGCGGACTATACTTATTGCATACAACACATCGATAAAACATTGCGGTAAAACAACAGCGCACGACCCACCCATTGAGGATCATTTACTGGTTTCCAGGCGATTCATCCTAAAAGGCGCAGTTGAATGGAATAATTTAGAGTACGTGGATTTTTATTTCCGGCAAGGTGCAATGAGGCGTAATAACGCGTTATTACAACGAATTGCAACGCAGTCGGAATTAAAAAGCGGCGTGCTATAAATACCATAGTGTGATTGACCATCCGGGTAAACGGGTATTGTTAAAGTTGTTCTATTTATTCATGCGGTTAGTCATTAAGAATAACAATCAACCGAGGTTTTTAGGTTCATCACCATCCGCCTCTCCCGTGCCACGCTTCGCCTCGCAGGGCCTGTCCGTTTCAACCAAAGGCTGTTGTTCCGCCGTCGTTTCATCCCTTTGCCCCTGCGCATCCCTGGCTGATGTCAACTGGTTAATCATGTGCACAATCTGGCTGTCTGGAATCATGCCATCCGCAACATCATCAGCCTCTTTAAATCCGTCTGAAGAATTTTCCATACCCATCGCAGCAAACCTCCGCAAATTTCACAAACCGGAGTGTCTATTAAATATGATAATGCTCAATATTTAAAGCAAAGACAGCGCACTATTTACCTTATAATTCCGATGTTTATGCGATATGGATAGTTTGTCGCGCTGCCGGCGAATCCGACCGGATAAATCATGCGCGACAAAAACAGGCGTTGAAGAGATAGAAGGGATAATCTTCGGCGCAGGCAGCGTTTCAACATGTAAATCAAGTCAGGAAACAACACTTCCAGTTCCGTCTTTCGATGCCCAGTTGGATGGACGCGCTGTTGCCGTTCGTCAATTAACGGGGCGTAAAGAAACCCTGCGACTCAATACCCGCCACCAGTAGTAGCACCGCTTTTTTCTTTTAACGCCTCGCTGGCTTCATCGATTTCTTCTTCAGCATCTTCATAGGCATCACTGGCGGAACGCTTCAAATCTTCTACAGCTTCATCGATTTCCTTGCCCGCCTGCTCAGCAGGGCCTTTCGAATCAGCTGTAAGTTCTTCGATTTTTTTTGCAGCTTTTTCGATAGTTTCATCAATCGCTTTTTTACTGCCCTCGATAGATTCGTCTACTTTTTTACCGAGCTGTTCCGCAGGTCCTTCCTGCTTTGAGCAGCCTGTAACAACAAGCGATAGAAAAACCAAAGATAATGATAATAATAATTTGTTCATGGAACACCTCCCACAAAAAGGAATATAAAAAAATATTGCCAGACATTGCTCATTCGAATAATCAAGCACTTGCATGGTAACATTTACTTACCAATACAGACAAATCACTCACCCAATAACCGCAAATCAATAAGCCGCAACGCATATCCGATCAAATATCACTGATAATACAATGTAATAACAGCCACGACCGAAGCGCGGGATGCAGCACTTTGATCAGAAAAACCTGGGAGAAAAGAATGTGTCAAATTATTTTTGCAGGGATATTCAGACCTTCACAATGATGCAGACTTATCAGGATTTTTTAAATGCACTTGGCTTCAGAGAGTCGTCCAGCATTCCGGATGGCGTTCAAAATTATGACGTCGAGAATCCTTTTGGTTTCATCGGCAAGTACCAATTCGGTGAGGCGGCGCTTTATGATCTTGGCTATTATGGCACCGACAACAGCGACCGCAATCTGTTCAAAAATGACTGGGTCGGCAACTGGTCGGGCAAGAACGGCATCCACAGCAAGCAGGACTATCTCAGCAATGGTTTTGTTCAGGAAATCATCATTCGAGATTGGCAGGGTATTTTGTGGAACAGAATTCAGTTTCTTGCGCTGGATAAATACGAAGGTCAGGTTCTTAACGGTCAGCCCATCACCCTTTCCGGCATGCTGGCCACCGCGCATCTGATCGGCGCGGGCAGCCGCTCTTCGGATACTGCCGGACTGAAAGGCTATCTGCTGTCCGGCGCAACTTTCACTCCCAGCGATGGAAACGGCACCTCGGCAAATGATTACATGGCGCTGTTCGAAGGTTTCCAGACACCTTTCAGTGTTGATCATAGTACTGATGAAATCATCGCTGGCGGATCGGGAAGCGATATTTTACAAGGCTTTGGCGGCAACGATACGTTGATTGGCAATGAAGCGATCGACATGGCGATCTACACCGGCCCTTCGACGAATTACACTGTTCAGCGGCAATCCGATAACCTGTGGACGGTTCACGCGCACAATGGTTTTCCAGACGGCACGGATGCACTTATTGATATCGAGCGCATCCGGTTTTCCGATACTTTGCTCGCGCTGGATCTTGACGGAAATGCAGGCATTACGGCAAAGATCATTGGCGCGGCGTTCGGCGCAGATTCTGTTGCAAACACACAATTGACCGGCATCGGCTTAAACCTGCTTGACGGCGGCTCGGATTATGAAACTTTAATGCAACTGGCGATTCACGCCGCACTCGGCGATGAAGCCGTCAGCCATGCCAGCGTAGTCGGTCTGCTGTATGAAAATGTTACTGGTTTTTCACCCCCCGCTGCCGACGAAGCGTACTTTGTCGATCTGCTCGACAGCGGCGCGCATTCTGTTGCGACAATCGGCATATTAGCCGCAGAAACCGCAATTAACCTGGAAAATATAAATTTTGCAGGTTTGTCGCAATCCGGGCTTGAATTTGACTTGTGGTCAGTTTGACCAAGACAATCCGCATCCTGACAGCCCGACGCTGCACATCAGCCGCACTACATTCTGGCGTCAATTGCATGCGCCGGGTTAAATTACTGCATGAGTACATGACCCATCCCGGTGACACTGCCACATCCAGAGACATATTTCCATAACAGGATTAGCAGAAATTCAACCGGGCTCGCCCAATACTCGGTTCAGGTCGTGGCTGGGTGGTGTCCGAGAACAGGCTGATCTACTTGCAGCCGATTCTGGCTGGCTGGGTTTCTTGAATGAACCTAAAAACCTTAGTTGACCGTTATCCGCGATGACTAACGGTATGAATAAATGGAACAACCTGAACA
>CAZXBP010000103.1:0-10235 GCA_964639015.1 uncultured Nitrosomonas sp. | reverse complement strand
TGTCTTTCCGATTGAATATCAGCCTGCCCGAGGGCTGGGATGCAATCAGTCAGGGACGTTTGCGCAATGTACAACAGGACGGGTTGCAGCGTATTGTAGTCTGGGAAGAGCTGCATCCACAGGACGACATTTATCTGGTTGCCGGGCGTTATCAACGTTATGTTCACTCAACAGGCGTCGTTGAAGCGCTGGTTTATTTGCGCGAAGCGGACGAAGCGCTGGCAAAAAAATATCTGGATGTCACCGCGAAGTATATCGGCATGTATAACAAGCTGCTCGGCCCGTATCCGTACGCCAAATTTGCCTTGGTCGAGAATTTCTGGGAAACCGGCTACGGCATGCCATCGTTTACTTTGCTGGGTCCCAGAGTCATTCGTTTTCCTTTTATTCTGCATTCCTCCTATCCGCATGAGATTCTGCATAACTACTGGGGCAACGGTGTGTTTGTCGATTATGCTAAAGGTAACTGGGCGGAAGGATTGACGGCCTATCTTGCCGATCATCTGGTCAATGAACAACGTGGCAAGGGTGAAGAATACCGGCGTGATGTCTTGCAGAAATATGCGGATTTTGTCGGGAAAGAGAGCGATTTTCCGGTTGCACGCTTTGTTTCGCGGCACAGTTCCAGCTCCGAGGCGGTGGGCTATGGCAAAACGATGATGTTTTTCCATATGTTGCGACAGGAAGTTGGTGATGCGGATTTTATCCGTGTATTGCGGCGGTTTTACAGTCAATTTAAATTCAAGCAGTCAACTTTTGAAGACTTGCAAACAATATTCAGTGAAGTTACGGAACGGGATTTCCTCCCCTTTTTTGAGCAGTGGATTAATCGCAGCGGTGCGCCGGACCTGGTCGTCGAGTCTGCCGCTGCAACCAGAACAGAGGGGGGGTATAAGCTTAAAGCTGCACTGAAACAAACCCAGCAGGGTGGTTTGTATCGATTGCAGGTGCCTGTCGCCGTGCATCTGGAGGGCGAAGAGCAGGCCTTTCATTTCCGAGTCGATTTGCGGCAGCGTGTCCAGGCATTTGAACTGGATTTTGCGGCACGTCCTTTACGCATCGAAATCGATCCGCAATTTGATGTTTTCCGGCGTCTGGATAGCCGTGAAATACCTTCAGCGTTATCGCAGGGATTCGGTGCGCAGGACCCGTTGCTGATTCTGCCGGTGGATGCCGATTCCCGGACTCTTCAGGCATACAAGGATTTGACGGACAACTGGGAGAGAACGCAGTCAGGACAGTTTGAAGTGAGACTGGATAATGAACTGAATGTGTTGCCGTCGGACCGTGTTGTCTGGATTATGGGGTGGCAGAACCGGTTTGCGGGTCATGTGATTGCAGCGCTGCCCGGACAGTCGGTGCATTATGCCGGCGAGACACTTATGCTGGACAGTCAGCGTTTCACATCGGATGAACATGCAATCGTATTGACTGCCAGACAGTCTGAGAATCCGGATAAAACGCTGCTTTGGGTGGCCGGAAATACGCCGCGGGCAATAGCCGAACTGGCACGCAAACTGCCGCATTACCGCAAATACAGTTATCTTGCTTTTCAAGACGATGAACTGACCAATGTACTTAAAGGTCAATGGCCGATCATCAGTTCGCCGCTATCGCTGACGGTAGAGCAGTCGGACGGCAAAGCCATTGATCATTCGCAAGCCGGCAAACTGACGCCGCGTCAGGCGCTGGCGCAGTTGCCGCCGGTTTTTTCGGAAGCGCGAATGATGGCTGATGTTGCTTTCCTGGCCAGTGAGTCGCTGAAAGGACGCGGGCTGGCGACGATCGAACTGGATAAAGCCGCCGACTATATTGCACAGCAGTTCCGTCTTGCTGGTTTGCAGCCGGGTGGGGATGGCAATAATTTTATGCAATCCTGGCGGCAGGATGTCGGTGCGCCGAAAGGGGAAGTTACATTACGTAATGTGATCGGCGTTCTGCCCGGAAAGAATCCCGAACTGGCGGCGGAAAGTCTTGTTATTGGCGCGCATTACGATCACCTCGGCATGGGCTGGCCGGACGTGAAGGCCGGAAACGAAGGAAAAGTCCATTACGGTGCGGATGATAACGCCAGCGGTGTTGCTGTCATGCTGGAGCTTGCCCGGCAAGTGACGGAAAACTGGCAGCCTGAGCGCAGTATCGTTTTTGTTGCGTTTACCGGTGAAGAATCGGGACTGCTGGGCGCCCGATATTATTTGGACAGCACAAAGCAATATCCCGCTGAAAAAATTATGGCGATGCTGAATCTTGACACTGTGGGACGACTTGGCGAACATCCGGTTACTTTATTTGGAACCGGGAGTGCGCGCGAATGGGCACATATTTTTCGTGGTACAGGATTTGTTACCGGGATTCCGGTGAACGCAGTGGCCAATGATTTCGGCTCCAGTGATCAGACTGCTTTTATTGAAGCCGGTATTCCGGCCGTGCAGTTTTTTGCCGGCGCGCATGAGGACTATCACACGCCCGGTGACACGATTGATAAAATCGATGTTGCCGGGCTTGTCAAGGTGGCTGCTGTGCTCAAAGAAACTGCCGAGTATTTGTCAAATCGGATTGAGCCGCTGACCGTTACATTGCAATCAAGAGACACGACAGGTGAAGCGAATGCTTCGCCTTCCAATCATGCTTCGCGCGCCCGGCGCAGCGCAAGCCTGGGTACGGTGCCCGATTTTTCCTATCAGGGTGAAGGGGTGCGTGTCGATAGCGTGATGCCGGATTCTCCTGCCGAGCAGGTGCAATTAAGGGCGGGTGATGTTCTGCTCCAGCTGGCCGGCAGACCGATCGTCGATCTGAAAGCGTATGCCGATATTCTGAAATCGCTCCGGGCTGGACAGAAAGTGGAATTGGAATACCGAAGGGAAAGTAAAATAAGTACTATTGAGGTAGTGCTTGGCGCGCGCTAGGAGGCTGTCTGAGAATAGCGATCGTAGCGAACCGAGTGGGAGAATGAGAGCTCAGGTTTTTCAATTTTGAGGCGCATAGCAAAACCATGTAACGAAAAACTGAGGAAATATGAGCCGTTATCCCATTGGCGCAGTAGATTAGTCTTATGTCCGACAGACGCCTTGCGGGTCATGTTCATTCGAGTGTGTTTGAATATGGCTGGTGATCGACTGCTGTTTCCGCGAGCTAACACTGTGAACTTTAATGAAATAATAATGCTCTGAGGAGATAATAAAGCCGATTAACAATGAGCATTATTATTGTAATATTGCTGGTATGGAATGTTGAGAAGAACGTTGCGATCTTAATAAGTATGTGTAAATTATTTTTACACTTTATTGGACGTAAAAAAGTAAAATAGCATTCGTCGGCAGGAAATCAATATCATCTTTTTTACACACTGATTTCGTAGTTTTTTAATATCATTTTGGATTTTTCATGAACCTAAGAACCTTAGCCTCATTGTTGATATTCGGTCTAGCGGGATGTGTGCAGCTTCCCACGCACGAAGGTGGAGGGGGAATTGAAAAATCCTCGAAAGCTCAGGAAAAAGCACAATCTGAGATTGTCGAGGAAGTCGAAGCTACGGATGCGGACTCAGATTCGGATTATGTCATTGATGAATCCAAGCTTCCCAGGCAGGAGTTGACCGCGGCTATCATGTTTGACTTTCTGCTTGGTGAAACCGCCCTGCAGCGCGGTAATCTGGATGTGGCTGTCAGTCGTTATCTGAAACTGGCGCAGACAACGCGTGATCCGCGTATTGCCAGACGTGCCAGTGAGATAGCCTTGCACGCGCGTCATCCTTTTGCAGCAGAGCGGGCGGCCGCCATGTGGGTGGAGTATGATCCTGATTCACTGGATGCACGGCAGACGCTGGCGGCAATGCTGGTCAATCTGGGCCGGTTGGACGCGGCATTCCCGCATCTGGAGAAATTGATCGCTGCGGAACCCGAGAATACTGCCGGTGCCTTTATGCAGCTCAATCAGATGCTGTCACGCAATCCGAATAAAGGCGAAACATTTCGGCTAATACAAAAACTGGCAGCTGCCTATCCTAAGTTGCCCGAAGCACATTTTGCCGTTTCGCAGGCGGCATGGTTCAGCGGTGAGTATGAGACTGCTGAGGAGGAGATGAACAGCGCGCTTTCCTTGCGCCCGGAATGGGAGCTGGCGGCAGCTCAGGTGGGCAGGATTCTGCAGCGCAAGTCGGGTGTGCAGGCTATCGATTTCTATCGGGCTTACCTCGAAAAATATCCCGAAAGCATTGAAGTCAGGATAGCGTATAGCAAGTTGCTGATTGAGCAAGGTGAGAAAGATTATGCTGGCGAACAACTGCGATTGTTATTTGAAAAAAACCTGGAAGACGCGGAAGTAATGGTGGCGATAGGTTTGATGGCGACTGAGCTTTATGATTTTGATTTGACCGAGAAGAGTTTAAGAAGAGCGCTTGAGCTGGAGTATCCTGACGCCAGCGCGATACATTTTCACCTCGCCAGAGTGTATGAAGAAACGCAGCAGACTGATCTGGCCATGGCATCTTATCGTCAGGTCAGAAGAGGTGGGCGCTTTTTGCCGGCGCAGATCCGCTATGCTGACCTTTTGGCTCAAAGAGGGCAGCTGGAGGATGCGCGCCAGCTGATACAGCAGTTACCCGCGGCAAATGACCAGCAAAAAGCACACCTGCTGCTGGCCGAAGCGCAGATTCTGAGACGTGCGGGTTCGCATCAGGAAGTATTCAAAGTGCTTGATCAGGGATTGGAAAATCTTCCGGATTATCCCGAATTACTCTATGATCGCGCCTTGGCAGCTGACAGGATTGGCCGGTTCGAGGTTCTTGAGAAAGATTTGCGTCGATTGATTGAACTCAGGCCGGATAATGCGCACGCCTATAATGCGTTGGGCTATAGTTACGCCGAGCGGGGACTGCGTTTGCCGGAAGCTTTGAAACTGATTAAAAAAGCCGTGGAACTGTCACCAGATGATCCCTATATTATGGATAGCCTGGGTTGGGTTTATTACCGTATGGGAAATCTCATCGAAGGATTGAATTATCTGAATCGTGCCTTTGCCATCAGCCAGGATTCCGAAATAGCGGCACATTTGGGTGAGGTGCTGTGGGCTCAGGGCGCTCAGGAAGACGCCGAAAATATCTGGCGTTCCGCGCTGGAAAGAGATCCGGATAACGAAATTCTGCTCGAAACAATCAGACGTTTAAAACAATAAAACAATAAAACAATAAAACAATCAAAAAACTCTGGGGCGTCCCTATAAATTCGACCTAAAAAACCTCAGTTGACCGTTATCCGAAATGACCGACGATCAACTGAGGTTTTTAGGTTCAAATGTTGTAAGTTTATAAGAATCACGCATGCTACTGTAAAAAAGGTAGCTCAGCCACGCGTTGTTCGATTTTTTTCATCATCTGATCATAAGCCGGTGTATCCATGTTGCCAAACTGTTGTCTGAAAATTGATTTAGGCAGATGTTCCGGTAAATCAGTCCAGGCCGGCATCAGATCCTTATCGGTTATACCCCGGGCGGCCCACTGCTGAAGCTTTAACGCTGTGGCATGATTGGCTGTGGCATGTTCACCGAACAACGTTCCTGCGCGGTCGGCAGCGATATCGTTAAATGAAAAGCCACTGCCGCTGCGGGCATCTTCTATCTCTTTATAAAGACCAATTGCATCGGACAGGAATGTATCTGCATAGGCGGTGATTGCGGCTGATACGATAAAATGCTGGGCAAAATCCTGACGGTCATCCAGTGTGATAACTTGGTGTTTTGCTCGCGGCCAGTCGATTGCTTCGGGGATCAGATGTTCAAGTGGCAGTTTTAATATATGAAATGTGGCTGCGAGAATGGCGGCACGATTTTCTATTGGCGCCTGGTTTTTTTGGGAATATTTTGCCGCCATCTGCATCAACGGCTGCAAAATTTGAGCGAGTGTCTGGCTGGTTTGAACGGATTTCTCTGGGAGTGTCTGGTGGCTGTTTTGCACCAGGAAAAGGTGATAGCGGTAAATTCTATCCTGCTCGAATTTGCTGAGCACCGGCAGATTGTAACTGTTCGACTCGGTGAGTCTGTCGGGTAAATAATAGGCTACTTTGAGCGATTCAGCAGAAAAATTTACCTTCCGGATGACATTTATTCCATTGTCGTAATGCGGATGTTTCTTGAATTCCTGAATAAGTCGAGTCATCAGGAATTGACTAATGGCGTCTGGAATTGCCAGCCGGCCGATGCGTATGGATTGCAGTTGCGGTAGTGTGGTGGTTTCAGTCAGCGTTGCTTGAAAATTAATATATCGTTTGATGGATTGGACGGGTAACGGCAGGCTGGCGTGTATTTCGGCTTGCTGATGCGATAACTTGACGCGCGCTTTTCCATTAGTAAATAGTTTGGCCAGATAGTTGGCTGCTATATCAATGTCTTCCGGAAGAATGCTGATGATTGCCGGTATGTTTTGGGTGCGGTGTTGTCGATGCTGGTCGAGCAGGTATCTGGCGCGTTCAATGTGTTCTGGTGCAACAGTCGTCAGTCTTTCTACACTGGGGGTTTTTTCGATGGCCAGAAATAACAGAAAGCCTAGCACAACAGGAATAGAAAGTGTGCAGACGGTGATTGACAGAAGCAAAGTGCGAATCGGTTTCATTTATCGTTGTATACGACAGTTTTTATTTATACAGTTGCTGCGCTATTAGACGGATATTCCAGTTATAATTAAATTTTATTGCTCAGGGCGTATGAATATGTACGCTATAACAGTTTGAGCTGGCAAGTTGAACCACTATATCGGAAAATCGGTTCGACCGATTGATGCAAACGGTATTCGTGTTCAATATCACTATGGTTAAAAATTTTTAATGCATTTGGTGGCATGAGCAATCGTGAAAAAGTGTCATAATATTCCATCGTGCGGCTAATAATGTGCTGTCAGTCAATGCTGAATACTATCAATACTCATCCGACTGTGCCACTGTGTAATGACTACAACCACTGATCAACGGATGTCGACGAACTCTCAAAAAATGACAACATCATCGTCAGTTCTTGAATTCAAGAGCAGCACTTTTTTTTCGCCAACGCTGATTTTGTACAGCAATGATCTTGCGGCAATCGAGCAGTCGCTGCAGGATAAAATAAACCGTGCACCGGATTTTTTTAAAAACTCTCCGTTGATCATTGATCTGCGTGATTTGAATAAATCCGGACTGGATATCAGTATTATCGAAGTTACCGATATGTTACGCAAGATTGGCATGTTCCCAATCGGCGTACGGGGCGGGAACGAACAGCAGGACAAGCAGGCGCATAAATTATCCATCCCCGTCGATGCCGGACGGGGAAATGACAGCATAGCCGCAGCTTCCGCCGCTGTGTCACGTAAAGAGATCGGAGCGCAGGCGCTGGAGGAGCAGGATTCCGCGGAGAATAGCGAACTCAGTAATCCGGTGTCTTCAGCAGGCCGCATAGAATCAGTCAGCATGTTGCCGGAACCGGTCAGATCGATGCTGATTACACAACCGGTGCGTTCCGGGCAGCGCATATATGCGCGCGGTGATTTAATTGTCATGTCGCAAGTCAGTGCGGGTGCGGAGATAATGGCTGAAGGAAATATACATGTCTATAACACATTGCGGGGCCGTGCTTTGGCGGGTGTGCAGGGGAATACCGCTGCGCGTATTTTCTGTCTGGATCTGCAGGCTGAATTGATTTCTATTTCGGGAGACTATAAAACGAGTGAACATTTAACCGGGCAGATACAAAAAAAGCCTGTTCAGGTTTATCTACAGGATCATGCGTTGATTATTAAGGAAATTGCCTAGAAATTTTAACTAAGGAGGCTCAATTGGCAAGGATTATTGTCGTGACATCGGGAAAGGGCGGTGTCGGTAAAACAACAACAAGTGCTGCGATTGCCATGGGGCTTGCAAAAAGGGGTCACAAAACGGCTGTGATTGACTTTGATGTAGGCCTGCGTAATCTGGATCTGATTATGGGTTGCGAACGCCGGGTGGTATACGATTTCGTTAATGTGATCAACGGCGAAGCCAGCCTTAACCAGGCACTGATCCGGGATAAAAACTGCAATCAGCTCTACATTCTGCCCGCGTCTCAGACACGTGACAAGGATGCGCTTACACTTGAAGGTGTCGGCAGAGTACTGGAAGAGCTGTCCAGAGACTTTCAGTATATCGTTTGCGATTCCCCCGCCGGTATCGAGAAAGGGGCGTACCTCGCGCTGTATTATGCCGATGACGCATTTGTGGTTACTAATCCCGAAGTTTCATCGGTAAGAGACTCTGACCGTATGCTGGGTATTCTGGCGAGCAAATCCCGCCGGGCTGAACGAAGCGAAGAGCCCGTTAAAGAATATTTATTACTGACGCGTTATGATCCAAGTCGGGTAAAATCCGGCGAAATGCTTGGGTTGGATGATGTGCAGGACATTCTTTCGCTGCAACTGCTTGGCATAATTCCGGAGTCAAAATCGGTTTTATCAGCATCTAATGCGGGGGTTCCGGTTATTCTGGATGAAAAAAGCGAGGCTGGTCAGGCGTATGAGGATGTTGTTGCGCGTTATCTTGGAGAAGACCGACCGCTTCGGTTTATTGATGATAAAAGAGGTTTCTTCAGGAAACTTTTTGGAGGTAGATCATGAGTTTACTGGACTATTTCAGAAAATCCAAACCCAAATCCGCGGTGATTGCCAAAGAGAGATTGCAGATTCTGGTGGCTCATGAACGCACCATACGTAATCGACGACCCTCGTATCTTCCGCAGCTTCAGAAAGAGCTCCTTGATGTCATACGCAAGTATGTAAATGTCGATCAAGACGCTATTTCCGTTAATTTTGAGCAGGACGAGAATCAGGAAACTTTGGAACTGAATATCGTGCTGCCGGATTATCAGCAGGAAAATAAAAGTGTCAATATGTAAAATCTGTGTATATTCAGCGGGCTGACCATGATTTTACTGTCCATTCTTTAAGCAGTTTGATGACTGTTTTTTTATCCGGATTTTGCCGTGGCGGGAACGAACGGCTGTCAATCTGGCGTTTTATGGCCGTGAGAACCGGCCAACTGGTTATTGTTTCAGCTTTTCTTTTCCTTGCGGGTTGCGCCGCGTTTGCGCCGCCAATGGTTCCGACAGCGGTTAGAACGCTGGTTATCGAGCCGGAAGAAAATCTGCCGGATGTACCGCTTGCCGATTTTAATGTCATCGGAAGAGTGTCTGTGCGTAATGCGCAACAGAGTTTCTCTGGGAATGTGCATTGGCAGCATACCCGGTTCGAAGATACCATTCTGCTACTTTCTCCCCTTGGTCAGGCAGTCGCCGAAATCAAAAAAAACGATGATGTAGTGAGTCTTGTGACTGCCAAAGAGGAAGCGTTTTATGCGCGGAATGTCGAAGAGCTGACTGACGAAATACTGGGCTGGCGCTTACCTCTGAGCGGATTGCAGTATTGGATACAGGGCACGTATTCTCCAACCAGTGTCGCCATTGTAGAACTGGACGAAGAAGACCGCGTAGTAGCCATTCGGCAGGATGGATGGCGAATTATTTATGTGCGCTACTTTGCAGCTCAGCCGGGACAGACTGTTGTTCGTCCGCGTGTCATTGAGTTGCAGTTTGATGCGTTAAAAATCCGCATGGCTGTTGATAACTGGATTTAGCATCAAACGAATAAAAAGATTAATGAATACTTGAACGGCTAAAGCCGATGCAGACTTTTCCAGCACCCGCGAAACTGAATCTTTTTTTGCATGTCGTAGGACGACGGCCGGATGGTTATCATTTGTTGCAGACGGTTTTTCGTTTGCTGGATTTTTATGATGAAATTGATCTTGAGGTGCGTAGCGATGGCGTGATCAGATTGATCACGCCTCTGGAAAATGTTCCGGCCGAACAGGATCTATGTGTCCGTGCGGCAAGGTTGTTGCAAAACGAGAGCGGTACTCAGCTGGGTGTCGACATTGCAGTGCATAAGCTTATTCCGATGGGAGGCGGTCTGGGAGGCGGCAGTTCCGACGCGGCGACGATGTTGATGGCGCTGAATGAATTGTGGTGCCTGAACTGGGAGAGTTCTCGGCTTCAGGCGCTCGGGCTGCAACTGGGTGCAGATGTGCCCGTCTTCATTCTCGGAGAAAACGCGTTTGCCGAGGGCGTTGGCGAACAATTAACCGCGTTATCCTTGCCGCAAGCCTGGTATCTTGTCATTGTGCCACCCGTACATGTTTCCACGGCGGAAATTTTTTCAAATAAGGAATTGACACGAAACA
>CAZXBP010000102.1:0-10501 GCA_964639015.1 uncultured Nitrosomonas sp. | reverse complement strand
TCAACGAAAAGGATCGGAAAATCCAGCCAGCCAGAATCGTCCGCAGTAGATCAGCCTATTCTCGGACAGCCTCCTAGAATGGCACCTGACTCATTGTATTATCAAAAGAATTGAGGAGATGGCATGTCATTTTCCGTGTCAGGTTTCATTTTGATGCAAACTATTGCATCATTTCGAACGTGCAGTTCCAGTTGAGCGTAACAGGAAAAATCGTTGTAATGCCTGCAATTCCAATGTTCTATGGCATTCTTATCCGAATATTTTTCTATGATACAGAAAAGCACAATATGCCGCATTTCCACGCCGAACATCAAGGGCATGTAGCCGGAGCGCTTCCGCCTAAGAAACACAAACTGGTCGTCGCAAGGATTGAAATACACCAGGCAGGATGATCTGCTTGCTGATTGGCAATTAGCTGTGAACGGTAAGAAACCCTCCCCAATTCGAGGACTTGACCAACGAATATCGTAGAGATAATTCCCATAGATAACCGCACACTGTATATCAGGGCCGAAGATGGAACAACAGGTTTATTCGACGTAAAGCCTTATCTTGAATCCGAAGTCTTCGCGCCGCTGAAAGACAGAACTGAATTCGAACGAATTCACAATGGCAAGTACTTTATTGAATGGAACTGCGGAGCAGACTTTTCTGCAGATACTATTCTGGCACGATGGAAAATCAAATCGTATCAATGGAGCATGCCCACCAAAACGCTCCGCCGCTGAGCTAACCGTTAGGCGTAAGAATGAGCGCCGAGAGTTCGATCCGCGACAACGAGAACCATCATCCTTTCAAGAAAAAAATATAAGTAATTGATAAGGCGGATTAATATATTTCTTCCAAACGCCTTGCGGTCGAGTACCGATTATTGCGCTAAAAACTTCAGTTGAATGGGGTTTAAAGTGCGTTGATTTTTATTTTCGGCAAGGCACAATGAGGCGTAATAACGCGTTATTACAACGAATTGTAACGCAGCAAAAATTAAAAAGCGGCGTGCTGTAAGCACCATAGTTTGACTCGTCATCCGGATGAACCAGTGTTGCTCGAACTGTTTCATGTATTCCTATCGTTAGTCATCTCGGATAACGATCAACTGAGGTTTTTTGGTTAAATTCCTATTGGAGCGCAGATAAAATTTCACGTAGAATAAACATAAAGTGATGCTCTTTTTGTTAGTATTTTCAATCGCTTATCAGCTGAATTTATAACAGAAAATACGCATTGCTGAAAACATATCCTTATGTATTTAAAGGATAAATTTTGATTTTGCCCTATATACAAAAGGGTTATTTCTGGCGCCATCTCATATCTCATGATTGTCAAAAATCTGCACCACTCCGGTTCTGGAAATAATAAAGTTGAGACACCAACTCTAAAAAAAACGTGAAACTTTAGTTCACATCTATCAAACTTCAACCATCATGCGCGTTCCTCTAGTATGGCCAACAGCAGGTTGCTCGAATCATACTTGGTTATTGTTGACAGCCTGTCTTTATTGCCTGCTCCCGGCGCAGATATTAGCGGAGCAGCCTAAGCAGCATGGTGCGAAAAACCATTCTGTCCAATCAAAAGATTTGTCCAATACCCATTCCAAACTGCCATCTGAAAAGGAAAAAGCCGTCGATGGCGAATGGATTGATACGCTGCAACGCGGCATGACTTTTACCATTGATGCAACCGCCCGTTGGGTCGATCAGTTTTTTGGCGACCCCCGCGCCTTTGATGATCAGCCTGCCATCGCCAGCAAAGCGACCAATGCCATTGGCCGTTTGTCGGCCGGATCGGAATGGGATGAGCGTGATGGCATGGAACCTACTGCCAATTTCCGTTCGCGCTTCTATCTTCCACATATGGGGAACAAGCTATCAGCCATTTTTGGGCGCTTCAATGCCGAAGAATTCCTCGCTGGTGACGACAGTGCCCGCCTGGCGTTAATCCGCAGTACCACCGCAGAGGATAACTGGCTGATCGGGTTAGGCTTCGATCCAGTGATTCGTGATAATCAACGGCTGTCGTTGGGAGCAGGTTTTCGTAATGGTCTGTCGCTTGATCCGTATCTTCGTGCGCGCTATCTGGTACAAAGAGGCGTGACCGAAAGAAGTCAGATTCGCTGGCAATCGGTTGTGTTCTGGCAAGGCAACGACGGTTTGGGTGTTTCCCAGCGTCTGGACTATGAAGTTGGCATAGGGCGGCGTTTTCTGGGTCGCTGGTCAGGACGCGGAACTTATGCGGAGCGTACCGAGGGTATACGCTGGCGCAGTTCAGCGAGCTTGTTCTATCTCCATTCCGAAAACAGAGCCTACGCAGTGGAAGCATGGTCTCTTGGCGAATCTGATAGAGGTGTTTCAGTAGAGGATTATGGCATGCGTGGCATTTACAGAACCCGTTATCTGAGAGAATGGTTTTTCATTGAAGGCTGGGTCGGCACACACTGGCCTCGAGAAAAGTTAGAGCAAGAACGTAAGCAGCAGTGGATTGTGGGCTTTCAGTTTGAAATCCTGTTCGGCCAGCCTATTATGCAACGTAAAAGACAAAACCTTTAATCCTAACCCGCGTAAGGCGGAAGCCGGAGGCGTTCCGCCAAATGGAAGCATTCCATTCGAATGGCTTTACCGAACGAAAGTGATGATTGTTTGGGACGATATGTTGGTTTTGGCTTGGCGGATCGCCCGTTGGGCATCCGCCTTACGAATCAATGGAGTCAATGGAACCGCTGGAGCTGAGGTGTATGGGTTTGTGCAATGGATTGTGCCGGATGGAAAATTTCGGGATGAGATTGATGAGTGGTGGTTATGCCAGATTATCGCCAGTTTAGGATACCGAGCGGAGCACTGAGTGCGAGCAAGAACATAGGGATAAAGCAAACATAGAGAAGGGGTCAAACATAGAGAAGGGGTCAGGTCTTGAGATACAGCAAAGATTTATTCTACGCGAAATTGAATTTGGAAATGGACAATGGCAAGATCGTTAAGAACCGGATTGACTGGTGGCTTGCGCCATTTGACTGCCCGAGCAACCGCAGGGAGAAAATTTATCTGGATGACGGCTGCATCCATTGTCGATCATGTCTATAAATTACTGCCTGATATAAGCATATTGCGCCTCGAGAAAATCCTGTGTGTCATCAATGCCCAGGGGCAAAAAAATCAGCCTGTGCGGATTGCCATCCGTTGCCGCCGAAGCCCGGCGCAGGCGGCCACGCCGGATGCGGCGGTGCTGTCGGGCACGACCTGGAAGGGTATCCGGTGGCTGGACAAGGTTTCGATCTCTTCGCCGCCACGTCCAGACATAAACGGGTCACCGCCTTTCAGCCTGAGTACGCGCTTACCTTAGCTGGCCAGCCAAACCAGCAAGTGGTTGATGGATTCCTGCGACAGTGTGTGCCGGTTGCAAATAAGGTACCCAAATAAGGTACCAGGTCTTGCAATAACACATCGCACATTGATGCAAGACGGATAACTTGCCCGATTACGCAATGCTAATCGAACCTACGCCGACTCAATGGGTAATTCGATGTGTTCTCTGTGTCGCCGTGTTCATTGATATCTTTCCTCATGGTGACACGGATCGGCATGCCTCCATATCGATGCGCAACCACCATATGGCGACCGACTCATGAAAATCGACCATGTTGTGAAGTGTGGTGTTGGTATGCTGGGAGGGGTTGTCACAAAAATTTGTCGTATTGCAAGACCTGGTACCTTCGATGTGTTGGTGTCGGCACCATAAAATCAATGGCTTTCAATTTGTCTCAAGCCATTGATTTTATGGGGTTACGCGGGGGTTGCATTGCGAAAATGTAATAACCATTATTGACAAATTATTTTTTATCTTTCCAAGCGGTCAGATCAGGTATTTTGTACCTGATTTGTGCTGACGTGATACAACCTCTTTCTTTTTCTTGCCCCAAATGAATCAACCATTGAGAATGGTGTTTTGCCGGCAAGCGAATAGCAGCTTTCGACCCTGAAGAGTCACTCAATCAATATTTCAGAATGACAACATACTTACGGAAAGCGGACAGTCGAATCCATTGAGCAACTGATTTATTAACTCAACCACTGGGAAAACGGTGTATGCTGGCTTGCATGGTGCCCAACGTTTTGTAGAATTGAGGTGGGATATTAGGTTCAAACGTAGTTCCAACAAGCCAATAAACTGCCCGGCGATCGCTGAGGCAAATTCTTAATTCACTGTTTCAACA
Organism: uncultured Nitrosomonas sp.; assembly: GCA_964639015.1. Lineage (GTDB taxonomy): Bacteria > Pseudomonadota > Gammaproteobacteria > Burkholderiales > Nitrosomonadaceae > Nitrosomonas. The sequence continues at coordinate 6,294 of CAZXBP010000102.1, read as the reverse complement.
GGTTAAAAGGTATATCAAATGCGCAATATGATTAAAGCGACGATGACTGGTGCGGCTCTTGCCACGGTATTGTTGACCGCAAGTTGCAGTAACAGCCCCCTTCCCGTTGAATCGCAACTCACCCCCAAAACAACGACTTCGGAGGCCGTATCAACCTTCCCCTATAACCCCATTGTTTATCACCTTGATCTGTCGATCCTGGCTTATCAGCTTTACGGACAAAGTCTGGTTTGGCCGTTTGACCCCTATTACGAGGAACATGGTGGGAAGAAAGGCGACCGTGAAGGGATTATGAAAAAGGTTCAGCAATGGGCGAACCAAGTCGGCATTCAACAAATCAAAACGCCATCGGCGCTCAATTCCTATCGCGGACCAGGCAGTCTTGGTGGGTTTTCCAACAATTCCGGCCACGACCCCATTATCTATAACTACGCTCAGCTGTATCCTTGGAGCAATACGCTGACAAATGCTGATGGAACCTGGGTTGAGTATTTGACACCCAATACTATCACCAGCCGAATCAAAAGTGTGTTTGTTTGCCAGCGCCCGGCTGGCGGTACAGAAAGTGCAGTCGTTTTCAACGAGTTGTCGAATGGAAAATCTGGAGCATCTGCAGGAGCAACCAACACGCTTTTGGCCTTTGAAGGCGGCACCGGAGACAAAGGAGAAGTTGGTCAGCCAGCATCCCAAAGCCTGATGGGATTCATTTTGCTGCGCGAAAAAGAGGATGGAGCCTATGACGTTCATATCTCCTTCCGTGGCAGCCGCAGTGGCTCTACCGGACGCGCCGCGCTTGAAGCCTTCAGCGACGACAAGGCCAGTGGCAATCCAGACTGGATCACAGATTTGGGCTACAATCGTCTGTCTGCCAATCAAGGTACGGCTCACATCAGCACGGTTGGCAAAGTACATCGTGGTTTTGCCCGTAGCATGAGATCAATCCACCCAAACCTATTCCATTGCCTGGACAAAGCAGCCGGCATGAAAAACGGTACGAAGCCCGACAATATCTACGTTACCGGGCACAGTCTGGGTGGCGCATTGGCTCAGGCCTTTGTTTCTTCTGTACTACTTGGCAATGAATATGGACCCAATGGTACCGGCAAGAGCTTACCGTCAAGCCTCAGCGGCTGGCCTTGGAAAAACATCAAACTCGTCAGCTTCAGCGCGCCAAGAATTGGGGACGCCACCTTTGCCGAGAGACTGACGGTCAATTCACTTCAGTCTGAGTTTTTCTCAACCCCGTTTAATCCTATCGATCTAAAAGCATACCGGCCAAACAACCCTGCCATTCTTTCGCGACTACTCAATCCAGCTCGTCCCGCAGCTTTCCGCGTCCTGCATTCGAAAGATCCGATCACCACGGAAAAAGGTGCTGGTGGTAAACACGTGGGCAAAACGGTTTACGTCAATAATTTTAGTATTAGTCAGCTTGTTTCCGGTCCTGACTTCAGCGCCCATGAACAATGGGTAATTCGCGACAACATGTTGGAAAACCTGTCGAGTTCAAAAATTCCCAAAACTGCAATGCGCTATCGAACAATGGCCGAAATCAATCCAGATCGCGTCAAAGATAAGAAAGGCAGCGCTGCAGAAATGAGTAAAATGGCCGCTGCTTTGAAGAAGTATTACACCGACACAGCCACCCATTTTGACCACGCCACATTCGATCGCGACTTTGATACCCGAATGCAAATTGAACAGGGTCAGTAGAGACCGATCAAGCTCCGCACAGTACAATTGGGACGTCACACTGAGAACCGCTTGAACCGGCCAAGGCCTCAATTCGGCATAACCGCTTCCATGAGTCGCAAGGGTGATTGTTGGGACACTCAGTTTAATATGTCATGGAATGCCTGACTTGATTTGACCCGTGCTGGGATTGGCGAAGTGCCTTTGCATTGTTGACGCTAACTGAAAACTGACCACCTGTGTTAATTCAAAATTGACCAGGCGTTATAGCGATGTAACGTTCTACACCGCTGTGGATAAGTCGACCAGACTGTAATGGTTTTTCCTCCTATTGATGTTGTTGCGCATGGTGGTAAAGGATCAGAAACCGATAGATTTTTCTATTGGAGTACATTTTTATTATTCCCTCGATTGGATTCGCTCCTTGGTAGTTTCGCTACTTTGCTTGAAGCGGAATGACTCGTTGCCGGTTTTGATAATGTGGCAATGATGAGTCAAGCGATCAGATGCCATGTTGCAACGCTACATCCGTGACGCCAATATATTTGTAGATAACGCGGCAGGGGGTGTGCTATGAAAGGGGCACTGCACTATCAAAAGCTCTCGGATGCAGAATTACTTGCTAAGCTAATCGGAGTTCGTGAATCACGTTTGCATTATCGGGGGTCACTTCAGCCGTTATTTGCATCTTCACCAGAAAAAGGGGTGTCTCATCAAAAATGTGCAATTGCAAAAGAACTGGTGCGAAGGCTTCTCGAAGAAGAATTGCAGCTTGGCGATGCACTGAATTCACCTAGTGCAGTTCGAGACTATCTAAGATTGTCAATGAACCAGTACGAACATGATGTTTTTGTTGTCATCTTTCTTGATGCACGGAATCGGGTCATTGCCGCCGAAGAGATGTTTAGGGGGACGTTAACCCAAACCAGTGTGTATCCACGTGAAGTCGTAAAGGCCGTACTTAAGCATAATGCTGGATCAGTGATATTAGCGCACAACCACCCAAGTGGCGTGCCAGAACCAAGCCAGTCAGACCGATTGCTAACTGATACCTTGAAACAAGCTTTGTCTTTGATAGATGTTCGGGTGCTCGATCATTTTATTATTGCTGGGAGTGAAACAGTAAGTTTGGCTGAGCTAGCCCATCTTTCGATTTTTTCCACCAAAACCCCTTCTATCGCTCCGTAAGTCATTGATTCTTTGTTTGGGTGAAAGAATGATATGGTTTATATTCAATGAGTTGTATTTTCATGAAGGCTGTTGTAGTGCCATAATATGTCTATCGCCCATTGCGCCGCTACATGAAATATACTATGCTCCTTTAATGTATATTCGATGCACAACAATCAAAAGCAAACAATCCGGCGAGCCCTATAAAACCCATCGACTGGTAGAGACCGAACGCATCAACGGGCAGGTTAAGCAGCACACGCTGCTGAATCTTGGCCGGCACTTTGCAGTGCCCAAGGCAAAGTGGACGTTATTGGCAAAACGGATTGAACAACTGTTATCGGCCCAGGGTAGTTTATTTACTCTTGAGCTGGACACAGAACTGGAAGACCTGGCACAACGGTATGCGGCACAGATTGTGGCGACACGCAGCCTGCCTGCACAGAATGAACAGGGATTTGAAACAGTTTCAGTCGATACGCTGGAGCTGGTACGTCCGCGCCGGGTAGGGGTTGAACATTTGGCGCTGCATGCTTTGTCTGATCTTAAATTAGACGACAAGATGCGCGAATTGGGGTTTAACCGGCACCAGTTAGCGGCCGCAATGGGAACGATTATTGCACGTATGGCGCATCCGGCGAGCGAGTTGGCGACTTACCAATGGTTGCAGCAATGCAGTGGATTGGGAGAACTCATCGGCTATGATTTTGAAGGCATGGGTCTGGATCGCCTGTACCAGGTATCGGATTTGTTATGGAAACACCGCGACACGTTGCAAGCCCATTGTTATGAACAGGAAATATCGTTGTTTCAGATGGATGAAACGGTGACGCTATTTGACCTGACAAATACCTTCTTTGAAGGCGCGGCAAGCGGCAATGCAGTGGCAAAACGTGGCCGGTCCAAGGAGAAACGTTCTGATTGCCCGCTGGTTACCCTGGGACTGGTATTGAACGGTGACGGATTTCCACGCAGAAGCGAGATTTTTCCGGGCAATGCGTCTGAGCCTAAAACATTGCAACAAATGCTCAGTGGCCTGCAGGCCGTATCGGGCACGACCGTGGTGCTGGATGCTGGCTTGGCGACGGAAGAAAACATAGCCTGGCTGAAAGGCAATGGTTATGATTATCTGGTGGTGTCACGCAAGCGTAAGCGCATGTTTGATGAAAGTGCCGCGACACTGGTTAAAGAACTACCGGATCAGCAGGTTAAGGTGCAGCGTATCATCAATGATGAAACTGAGGAAGTTGAACTTTACTGTCATTCTCAACGACGCGAAGAAAAAGAACGTGCTATTCAGAACCAGTTTAGCGCACGTTTTGAAGTGGCGCTGCAGTCGCTGGCTGATGGGCTGCAAAAAAAAGGAGCCACCAAGCGGTACGACAAAGTACTTGAACGCATCGGCCGTTTAAAAGAGAAATTCGCTACAGCCGCACAGTATTATGAAATCACCGTAACGCCGGATGAAGCATCCGGCATGACCACAGCCATACAGTGGAGACGCCTGGACAAACCCCATTCACAAGCCAGCCATCCCGGTGTTTATTGTCTGCGCACCAATCAAAAAGACTGGGATGAAACCAAACTATGGCGCACCTATACCATGCTGACTGACCTGGAAAGTGTTTTTCGCAGCCTGAAAAGCGAGCTGGGTCTGCGACCTATCCATCATCAAAAAGAAAACCGTGTCAACGGACATATCTTTATCACATTGCTGGCCTATCATATGGTGCATACCATCCGCACGCAACTCAAGGCACAAGGCATTCACGACAGCTGGCAGACATTGCGTGCCAAAATGGAAAACCAGCAGCGCGTAACCGTTATCCTGCAACGCGTTGACGGCAAAACAATCCACCTGCGCAACGCTACACGCGCCGAACCACACCAAAAAATAATCTATGACGCACTTGGTATTGCCATGCAGCCAGGCGCTATGCAAAAAACTGTTATGTAACTGACAGCGCTACATTATCTTCTCATGCCAACACAAAAATCCGTAGTGCCATACAATGCACTATCATGACTTTATCTTGCTGAATTATATAAATAAGTTGTCAGTGGAATCGAAAGTTGGGCTAGGGTTAATGTGAAGGGTTTCATTTCAATTAATTGAAATGGATTTACCAAGCCACAACTCAAAAAAAAGGGGGGAAGAATTGGCTATTAAAAATAAGGCATTGTTATAAACGCCCATATCTATAAAAAATTATTGAAAGTTATCCCAGATCTACTGAGTATTGAAGAACATGGAAAATCAATTGCTCCGGTATAGGATCACTGAATTTCTTCACTCCGCTTTTGTCACTCAGATACGATCAACTTGGCAGTATCCCTTTCCAGGCTACCGTTAAACAGTCATGCTCGATAATTGTTGCAAAAGACTACCCAATGGGCCAACTAACATTGGCGCGATCATCATCAAGACATTCATCGCTTGTTTCTTTATAGACACAAATACAAACTCATGTAGCCACGCTCCCAGGTCAGATGAAGTTTTTATTAGTCCTTTCTGGTGATCTAGCGCATGTTTGATAAACAGAAATACAGCAGGCACAAATGTTGCGAACAGCATTGCGGTAAATAATCCGCCCCAAAATGCAGTAATTCCATTGATGTATTTGTTAAATGCATTTTTCGATGTGCCGTCTGCCATCAAATCCAATGGTAGAGATGTAAATAATAAGATGGTAACTGTGCTTGTCACAAGAACCAGACTAAGCAGATAAAAACTTTTTTGCAGGATTTTAATGCGTGCCAAAAAGTGTAGACGCCATTGCTCATCGGCTGACGGCATTGATTCGCTGGCCATGACAGTAGTGAAAGCACTTGCACTAATCATGGCCAGTACACCAAACATGATAGGCGTATAGGCAAGCCAAAAAAGCTTCGTAAATTCGGGGCGGAAACACGCCTCACCAGTGTTACCCCCACCCAAATCCTGAAACACTATGGTGGTTTGTAAATCGGCCATACCCAGTAATACACATATTGATTTATAGCCTAACTGCGTGATCATTATATTGTTGGCATACAAATGAACGATATACATAAAAAATAGTATTGTGACTGTGGTGATAGCTATATATATGTATGTGCGCGTTATTAAGGGCTTGGGAAGCTGATGTATTTGGAAGAGAAAAAAGCCTATCACGATCAAGCAAGCAATCGCATGCAAAGACGAGATCGAAAGATAGGTGAGTAGATTCGACAAATGAGTAAGTGTCTTAACTGACTGATCGATATATTGGATGTTATTGCTGGAAAATAGCTGCTGAACAAAGTTAACACTTGGATCGAAAGTTGGTTCGATAAAAAATGATAACATGGCGACGCTGAAGAAGAATGGCAGTATCGGTATGACGACGAACCATAGTAAGTAGATACTCTGTCTTCTGTCAAACCAAATTTACGTATTAGCGACCTCCATTT
>CAZXBP010000101.1:0-10573 GCA_964639015.1 uncultured Nitrosomonas sp. | reverse complement strand
CGCGTTCATATTCGCGCAGTACTTTGAATGCGCTGGCAAGAAAGAGTATGGTGATACTCAGAATGATAAACAGTATTTCGATCATCTTAATTTCTCCTCGGTTGATGGGGTGTGCCGGTATCGGGCTCGACGGTTAGAATCAATCCGTCCATGGCGACGACACGGATTCTGTCGCCGCGCTTGAGCGGCAAGCTGCTGTGAACTTTCCATTGCTCGCCATGAATTCTCGCCCAGCCTTCCTGTTCGAAATCATCGATGACCGTGCCGGTGCTATGCACGATCTGTTCCATGCCACTGATAACCGGACGTTGCCGGGCTTTGATCGCCATACCCAATACCAGCAGAAAAAAAGCGGCTGATAACAACGCAAATGTCACAATCAATGGTATGGAAACACCGTAGCCGGGCACGCCGGTATCAAGCAGCATGACGGAACCGATGACAAACGCAATCATGCCGCCGATGCCCAACGCGCCAAAACTGGGCACGAAAACTTCAGCGAGCATGAATGCGATACCGACCAGCAGCAATGCGAGTCCGGCATAATTGATTGGCAGCACTTGGAATGCAAACAGCGCCAGCACCAGACAAACGGCACCGACCACGCCGGGGAAGATCGCGCCCGGATTGGAGAATTCATAAATCAGCGCGTATATGCCGATCAGCATCAGGATGTAGGCAATATTCGGGTCGGTGATGATGGCCAGCAGGCGGGTGCGCCAATCGGGTTCAAAGTGTTCAATGGTAATCTGCGCGGTGGATAGTGTGATGTCGTTGCCCAGTACGTTGACTGTGCGGCCGTCGATTTGGGATAGCAGATCCGGAATGCTGGTTGCGATCAGATCAATCACACCCTGCTTCAGCGCTTCTTCCGCCGTCAGGCTGGCTGCCTGGCGGACCGCCTGTTCAGCCCAGTCGGCATTACGGCCGCGCATCTGCGCGAGTCCGCGAATGTATGCGACAGCGTCGTTGACGAGCTTGCCTGTCATCGGATCCTGTGTTGTGGTGTTTGTATCTTCCTGTCCTTCTTTGCCGGTATCGGAAGCATTTTTGTCTGAACTGCCGGGCATGCCGCCGATCTGCACCGGTGTTGCCGCGCCCAGATTGGTTGCGGGTGACATGGCGGCAATGTGACTGGCATAAAGAATGTAGGTGCCTGCGCTGGCAGCGCGTGCGCCGCTGGGCGAAACAAAACCTGCTACAGGTACCGGGGAAGCGATAATGCTGCGAATGATTTCACGCATCGAGGCATCCAGTCCGCCGGGGGTGTCTATTTGCAGAATGATGATCTGACTGTTCAGTTCGACGGCTTTATTGAAGCCACGCTGCAGGTAATCCTGTGTAGCGGGACCAATGGCGCCGTCAATATTCAACCATAATGCATTGCCAGGTTTTTGCGCGAACAGCGTCAGGGGCCAGCAGAACAGGAGCAGAAAAATGATGATGCCGCAGTTTGCGTTTGCGATAGTGCGATTTATTCTCGAACTGCACATTTGTTTTACCCGTAAAAATACTTTGTCCGGAAAGGATTCATGACGCCATCCACTGCTTCAGGAGTTGTTCGCGATTCAACGCCAGCCATTGTAATGCAATGATGGCGCTGGCCGAATTGATTCGCCCCGTGGTTAGGTAACTTAGCGCTGTTACGCGTGATACGACATGCACCTTGATGTCTTCTCCTTCATCCGTTGCGCCATGGATGCCGCCGGCGTGCGTTGCATCAACCCGGCCGCAGAACAGTGCGATACGTTCTGTCATGCCACCGGGACTGACCAGATAATCATATAATGGAACCAGATCGGTGATTATGCAGTTGGCTTCTTCCAGGCTTTCCCGTTTGACAACGTCTTCCGGTGTTTCGTTTGCTTCAATGATGCCCGCGATAATTTCTGTCAGCCAGGGACCGCCGAGGGCATCCAGCGCGCCGATACGGAATTGCTCGATCAGGATCACTTCATCCCGGATGGGATCGTACGGCAATACGGCCGCTGCATGGCCGCGCTCGAACAGTTCGCGTGTGATAGCGGGCCCCCACTCGCCGCTAAACAGGCGGTGACGCAACCGGTAGCGGTCTATGCGGAAAAAACCCTGATAACATGTTATTTTATCCAGAATTTCGATATTATTGCCGATCATCGTTTGCTGTTCCGGGATTGGGATTGTTCACCGTTCTGACATCAATATGACAGCCATTATAAAAACAATCAGGCTGAAGTCAAAGGAGCGAAAGATGGGTGTCGTGCATAATAGATATTACGAATGGCGGACGGGAAAAGATGCATTGCTTCGGGTTGCTGGCGGATGAAAGGTGTGTGGATCGACGGGATGAGCGTTGTTGAAGTTTATGTTATCCCGATTCCTCATAATGGACGTATTTCTGGTCGTGAGGAATCGGGAGAGCTGCTGCATCGGACTGCTCGATGAGTAGAACAGATAGTTAATCAGCCGGCAACGACGGTTGCTTCGATTTCGGCGAATGTTTTTGCTACTTCGGTCAGCGGAATTGCATGCCCCAGCTGTTTTTCGATTTGCGTCAGGGAAAAAATACCGCATATCAGCGGGAGACCGTCGGCATCTTCGTCCATGACCAGTGTATGCTGGCGTCCGGCATCGCGTAGACTGGCGATGATGTGGCCAACTTTGGCGCGGCGGACTTCGTCAATCGCTATCGCTTCAAGATTGTTGATCGGCGTCATAATGTCTGTCACCATGATTTCACTGTGCTTCAGATGCCGTTCCTGATTAAATCGCATCGGTTTTTCGCCCAGAATGTCTGTTGCGGTGATAACGCCCTGTAAAGTATGATCCGCATTGAGAACGAACAAGGAACGGACGCCTCGCAGTTTCATGTACATATTTGCATGATCAATGCTGGTTTGTGGTGCAATGGTTGCAACATGACTGTGCCGCAAATCGGTCATGATATCGATCGCGGGAGATTCCAGCGTTACACGTTTTGCGGGAGCGGATTTAAAGACGCGGACGGCGCCGGATAAGCGCTGCGCGGGTAATGCATGATATTCAGTCATTACAGAATCCTCCTTGATGAATGGATGGATGAGAACATGAATATGGAATTAAAAAAACAAGTGATATCCTCACATTAAAGGAGTAATGAGGATAATGCGCTTGTCTTAATGCACACTCTACGCCGATCAAAATAGCTGGTCAATCATTTATTGATCTATGTCAAAGAAAAAATAAAACAATCTATCTTTCAATCATTTGCGTGGGTTTTTAGTTGCGCAATAAGGGCGCGGGTATCCGGTCTGATGCCGCGCCAGAGATAAAATGACTCGGCTGCCTGTTCAACCAGCATACCAATACCGTCGGCAAGGTGCGGCACGCCACGCTGGGCAGCGTACCGTAGAAAACGCGTGGGTTTGTTGCTGTACATCATATCGTAGGCGAGCGTTTCAGCGGCGAAAATGCCGTCTGGCAATTCTGGCAAATCGTCACTCAGACTGGCGGCTGTGGCGTTGATAACGATGTCAAAATGTTCACCCGTAAAATCCATGTAACCACCCGCGCTGAATTGGCCGTAAGCGGAAAATTGCTGCTGTAAGTCCAGCGCTTTTTGCGGCGTGCGGTTGGCGACCGCAAGTATGGCCGGTTTTTGTTGCAGCAGTGGCAGGATGACGCCGCGCGATGCACCGCCTGCGCCCATCAGTAACACGCGCTTGCCGGCAACAGGAAAATTCAGATTTACGACAATGTCCCTTATCAATCCGGCGCCATCGGTATTGTCGCCAAGAACCATGTCGTTTTCGAATTTGAGCGTGTTAACTGCTTGTGCGACTCTAGCGCGCTCGGTCAGTTCGTTTGTGAGCTGATAGGCTTCCAGTTTGAACGGTACTGTAATGTTCATGCCTTTGCCGCCTTGCTGACGAAATGTCTCGGCAGTATTTATGAAGCCGTTGAGTGGTGCAAGAATGGCTTCATAGCGTAAATCCTGATGCGTCTGCTGCGCGAAGGCCGTGTGAATCAGCGGCGACTTACTGTGCGCAATAGGGTTGCCGACGACGGCGTAGCGGTCTGTCATAGAATGCGTGTACTTATTGAAATTATTGGCTCGTCAACGTATCCGAACGCGCAAATACCCAGGTCCGGGTGATATGCAGAATATCGGTATCCCTGCTGATATCCGGCGGAAAAGGCGCAAAGCCGTTTTTACCGGCCAGTCTGACAATACGGATGGCGGCGTCATCAAGCACTTTGATGCCGGATGAACGGTTTATGCCGATGGATTCCAAGCTGCCGTCCGCGCGAATTCCAACGGTAAGTTGCAGATTACCATAGAGTTTTTGTCTTTTTGCGTCTTCCGGGTAGTTCAGATTGCCTATGCGCTCAACTTTAAGCCGCCAGTCCTCGACATAACGGGCAAAACGATACTCAGTGGTGCGTGCGCCGACAAATTTCCGTTTCGGGCGTTTTTGATAGGCTTCATGATCTTCGGCAATCTGCGCCTTGAGACGGGCGATATCCAGACTGCGTTGCAATAGGTCTGTTGCATCTGGTGTTGTATGTTGTTTTTCGGGTTGAATCTGATCGGCATCGATGAGCGGGATGATTTCTTCGCTCTGTAACGCAGTCATCAGTTGTTGTTGCTCTTGCTCCAGTTTTTTCACTTTTTCATTCGTGTCGAAATGATCTACAGCCGGTTTGTTTTTGGGGATGATCGGAAACGGGGTTTTTGCTCGCCGGTTCTCATCGACATTACCGCCGCCATCGAGATTGGACTGTGCAAGCAATTCGGTGTTAACGGGTTTGATTTCGGTTTTACTGTTGACCAGGACGACTTCCAGTGATGTGGCAATCCGGCTGGAATCGGGAGCAGGAAATTCGAATGTTACGCCGAACAATACCGCAAGATGCAGTAGAGAAGACAAAGCCAGTGCGGTAAGCAAACGACTTGTCTGCTTGCTGCTGTATGTGTCGATTGTTATCGGCGATGGTATGCTGCTTGCGACTGACAAGGCGGTGAGTGTATTCAGGTAAATAGGTAAATAGAAAAACTGTGCAATATTTTATGGCAACAGCGGAAAAATTGTCATATAAAAATAATGTGTGCGGAAAGTGATATTTTTGTTTTTTTCAGCATGCATACGTCAGGATCCCAGTTTTTCAACAAATTTTGCATGGAGTGCGCGGTCCAGTAAATCGATATGCTCGATTTCCAATCGAACATAACTGTCCGGTTCGAGATTGGGTAATGATGGTATCCGTGTGAAGTATGGCATGTGCTCAAACTTGACCAGATTTTCGCGTATTATCTGCGCCCGGATGGTCTGCATATTTTCCTGCAGTATCCAGCGCAGACACCAATATTGCTCCATGGTGCGCTGGAAATCACTATAAATGCTGTAAGCAAGCTCAAAATCACGCAATGCAATCAGCAGATCGTCGCTCTCGCGCGTATAAGGCGGTGCGTCATTGCGTATCATGGCAATCAATTGCCGCTGGTTGATCATGTCGACATAGCGGCGCAGTGGCGAGCTTGTCCAGGCATATTGCGAGACGCCCAGTCCCTGGTGAGGTGCGGGCGATGTGCTCATTTTGACTTTTCCGTTGCCCTGACTGCGATATATGGCGGCGATATTGGCGTGTGCCAGTTGCTTTCCCCATTCCGCATTAACGAAAATCATCAGCTCGGAAACGACTTTGTCAATGGGCGAGCCACGTCTGCGTTCCTTGATCGTGACGTGGTCATCGACAACTTCAAAACTGTAATCGACTTTGTTGTTGTTCGTGTCATTTGCCTTGCCGCGCAGCGTTTCCATTTTGCAGGCAAAGCGCCAGAGCAGGCGCAGTTCTTCTATAAATGGATAGCTGGTGTCGGTACTGCCGATCGTGTTTTCATTGAAATAGGCTTCAAGCGTTTCATGCCGGAGATTTTCCGCTATTTTTATTTTTTCGATGCGGCTTTCAATATGTGTGACCGAATAATCATCGGCGACGTCGAGATATAAAGAAATCACCGGGCATATTCTGTTTTCTTCCAGCGTGTAGTGCCGAATGGCATGGTCAGGCAGCATGGTGATTTTTTTGCCGGGAATATAGACGGTCGACAAACGGCTTGATGCTGTTTTGTCCAGCGACGTTCCCGCCTCAATGCCCAGAGCCGGAGCAGCAATATGAATGCCGATGCGAAAGCTGCCCAGCTTCAGGGGCGTGATCGAGAAGGCGTCGTCGATTTCTGTTGTCGTCGTATCGTCAATGCTGAAAGCCGAAACTTCTGCCAGCGGAAGGTCTTCCTGTTCGTTGATTGGCTGCTGTAAATCCGTGTCATCAAAATCAGTTCCGTCGGGAAAGTGTGTCCACAGAAATTGATTGAAATGGTAATCGTGCGAAGATGGAATGGCACCGCATTTGTCCAGCAAAGCGGGTACAGAAAGCTTCATTTGCGCACAGGCTTCCTCCAGCGCTTTCCATTCGATGGAATTTTTTTCCGGCCTGTAGAGCAGACTGGGAATGATGGGTTTGAATTCCTCGGGTAATGTTGCCTTGCATAGTTGTTCGAGGTAACGCGACTTCAATTCGGCCTGCAGGCGTTTTTTTTCCTGACCGGCGAGCGCGGCCTTGAGCGCATCGGGCGGCGCGGCTTTATAGTGTCCCTTTCCTTTTTTGTGAAAGTACATCGGCGCGCTGTGCAGCAGCATCAGTGTTGCCGCGGCTTCAACTGAGCTTGGTGCGTGTCCGAAGTATTCCGCGGCGAGCGCATTGCTGTCAAATTCGATATTCTGCGCACAGCATTCCCAGAGAAAATCCGGATCCAGTTGGTCCGCGATTTGTTGCGCCTGATCCATGAAGTCGGACAAAGCTGGTGTTTCGAAACGAATCAGAACAGCCGCAGCCTTGATTTTTGAGCGCTTTCCATGCGGCGCTTCAACCTGTAGCGAAGTGTTATTGTCGGCAAGGATGGCGCCGACTTTGAAGCTGCCTGCTTCTTCATAAAAAACATTCATAAATAAAATTGTAATACAAAATCAAATAGATGAGATTTGGATATTAGGTGCCTGTGTCAGGATGACATCGGAGTATAGTGCCGATCAGACGCGGTGAAGTTATTTTGCGCATGCCTGGAAACTTTTCTATACTGCTCTATAGCGATTATATGCGAGTGAGTGCTGTTTGAATGGAAAATAGTTCAATTCAGGCAATATCGAATTAAAAAATTAAAATCGGGGGGACCAAATGCGGATATGTCGAATAGGGATAAGTCTGGCCAGTGTCATAATGATCATAACACTGTTTAGCGCATGTGCTCAGCAGGGTATCCAAACCAACCCGGCGGATGCTTTGTCGGCAGTTCAGCAAAAAATATGGGCGCAACAGACTGGCGTGCCTTTGTTTGAGGGCATGGGTGAGTATCATCATGCTATTACTACGCGTCATCCCGGCGCGCAGCGCTATTTCGATCAGGGAGTGGTGTTGAGCTACGCCTACAATCACGCTGAATCGGTGCGCGCGTTCCGTGCCGCACAAATGCTTGATGATACCTGCGCCATGTGTTTCTGGGGTGAGGCGCTGGCGCTGGGGCCGAATATTAATGTGACCAGTCATGGTAAGGTTTTTATGGGCGATGGTGCCCGTATCCAGGCTTTTGCGGCAATGCAGCGTGCGATCGCGCTGAAGACACATGCAAGTGCACGTGAGCGTGATTATATCAATGCACTGGCGCAGCGCTATAACGATGATCCGTCAACCGAGCGTGATCATCTCGATCAGGCTTATATGGAGGCCATGCGCAGTCTGTCCGTGAAGTATCCCGAAGATGACGATGTGGCGGCATTGTATGCCGAGTCGATGATGAATTTGATGCCCTGGGATTACTGGTCAGATCCGGATACACCGAAACCGCTTACTGCGGAAGTTATCCGGGTACTGGAAAAAGTTCTTGAGCGCTCGCCACGGCATCCGTTAGCCATACATCTGTATATCCATGCCGTGGAATCTTCATCCACGCCGGAGCGGGCTGAGCAGGCTGCGGATATTTTGCTGGATCTGGTGCCGGGTGCGGGACATCTGGTGCATATGCCGTCGCACATATTCTGGCGCGTTGGCCGCTATAACGATGCCGCAATCTCTAACAGCAGAGCGGTAGCAGTGGATGAATCGTATATCGCGGCCTGTAATGCGCAGGGTTTTTATCCGGCTGCATATTATCCGCATAATATGCATTTTCTCTGGGCCGCATACAGTATGGAAGGACGCAGCCTGGACGCGATATCTGTGGCGCGGAAAGTGGCTGACAGTGTTTCCGGGGCAATGATCGCCGAATTTCCAGTGGTGGAATTTTACAAAACGATTCCAATACTTTCGTTGAGCGATTTTGGAAAATGGCAGGCCATCCTGGATGAGCCACTGCCGCCCGAAGACTGGGTGTTTTCCAATGCGATCTGGCGATACGCGCGCGCACTGGCGCTGATAAGACAGGAAAACTCCGCTGCTGCGCGACTGGAACATGCTGCGCTGCGTTCGGCGATGTCTGATGAGCGCATTCAGGCGCTTGATACACTGGGATATCCCGCGAGCGCAATTTTGCAGATTGCGGATAAATTAATATTCGGTGAATTGTTCATGACGGAAGATCAAAAGAAAAAAGCTGTTGCTGCCTTTGAAGAAGCGGTTGAGATTCAGGATGGTTTGCCCTACATGGAACCCCCGTACTGGCATTATCCGACACGGCATACCTTGGGCAAGGCGCTGATGGAGTCGGGTGATTTTAAGCGCGCAGAGTTAGTGTATCGCGAGAATTTAAAAAATTATCCTAAAAATGGCTGGGGCTTGTTTGGGTTGATGAAAAGTCTCGAAGCGCAAGGAAGCCCGTTCGAGGAGGAGCATGAAGCTTTTCGGCAAGCCTGGCAACGCGCTGATGTTACTTTGACAGCATCCAGGTTTTAAGCCCGAACAGCAGCAGCTGATGCTAAAGGAAAAACAAAATGACTTTCAGGCCAAATTATTTTAGAATTGGTTCACTTACCATTGCTATCCGCTTCGGATGACTGATGGCTGCATGTCCTGAGCAAAGCATGGATGCTGCGTTTGAGCTCAGATTCGGGTAATGTTTGCACAAGATGGTTAAGGCTTTCAATTCCCGACTGACTGAGTCTTTTTTGTGCTGGTCCTTTGCGAAACTCTGTCGTCTGATTTGGGTTGATATTACAACTACTGTTTAAATCGGGTTTCTGCAGTTTTATTTTGACAGTAGTTATCTTCCATCCCCATTGCTGAATTTTAGACAAAATTGAGGGTGAAATATGCTTGAGTTTGGTTGCTACGGATGCGTTTTCAGCTAGTATTATCAGTGTTCCTTGGGATAGCGATCCCAGTTTGTAATGTCCGTTGATGGGAGCGGGTATGACATCAGTCTTCGCAATTGCTTGCCTGATTTTGTTAAGCTGATTTGCCCGTGCCAATAAATCGACATACTCGGGATTTTGTTCCAGTGTACGAAGAAAAGATTTTATATTCAGAGAGGTCATGGTTTTTATACAACCGGAATAGCGTATGAATATTATTCTGATTTCCAGTCAATCTGCGCAAGCAATAAAGTTAGTTCTGACCAAAGCGCATATTACATTATTTGTTGTTGCAATGTTGGTTTCAGTATTGATGCTGGCATTGTGTCTGCATTATTTTTCATTGCAGTATGCGCATCGCATCGATACGCCGATTTTAAAAACGTTGCTCGTTAATCCTCACGAAGAAAAGCATCAGAAAACGCAATCGCAATTGCAGGATGATTTGAACGTGATGGCGGTTAAGCTCGGTGAAATGCAGGCGCAACTGGTGCGCCTGGATGCCGTCGGCGCTCATCTGCTGGAATCAAGCGGATTGGAATTGGACAACTTCATGATGGATCAGTTGCCGGGGCAAGGCGGTGTCTACGCGGATTTAAATGCCGAGGCGATTTCTTTTGATGATTTTGGCCGGAGGCTGCGAAGACTTTCGATGATGCTGGATGATCGCACGGACAAGATTGAGGCGCTGGAAACGCTGTTGCGCAGCGAAAAGTTATCGAGCAGCGTTCTGCCTACTGTTATGCCTGTAGATGCCGATTGGTTTTCCTCCGGATTCGGATACCGACTTGATCCTTTTACCGGTAAACGAGCCTTTCATGAAGGTGTCGATTTTCCCGCCAAAAAAGGAACACCCATTCGTGCTGCGGCTGGCGGCGTCGTCGTTTATTCCGACAGGCATCCTCAATATGGTAAGATGATCGAAATTGATCACGGCGATGATATGATAAGCCGTTACGCGCATGCATCCAGGCTGCATGTTGAAATCGGGCAGGTTGTTCTGCAGGGTCAGAAAATAGCAGAGGTCGGCAGTACAGGTCGTTCAACAGGACCGCATCTGCACTTTGAAATCAGACATAAGGATATACCGCAGAATCCATCCCGGTTTCTGAAGAAACCAGGCTGAAGATATAACCGGCTTTGAGTGCTGTTTGAATATTCAGCGCACATGGCTCAGGGGCGTTGCGGTTGCTGCAAAGGGCATCTCTGATGATTAATTTAACAGCCTGTTAAGATCATTTGATGGCGTGAGATATTGTATTATCTCGCGC
>CAZXBP010000100.1:0-10677 GCA_964639015.1 uncultured Nitrosomonas sp. | reverse complement strand
TTTCTAGGTTCAACGCAGATAAAAAATTGACTGAACACGGTGCATTGGCATTGCAGCAGAGCATCTCAAAAAAATCAAAGTTTTGAACAGAATGCGGGTGGAGGTGTTACAGGTTATTGCCGGATTTATCGGAATTTTACAATTTTTAGTGCGCAACTAATGAATCGAGGCAACTCGTAAAAATCCGGACAAACACTGCAACACCTCCTGGGAGGAAGAGACAAAAAAGCTATATCACACGTTTAATTCAGTCATCAGTGAACAGATGTTTCCTGCCGTATCGCGATGCTACAAACTGAACGTATATCTACTATCGCGTAAAAGAAACCATAAATCAATGTGGCATAATGCCACACGCGACAAATCGTCGCACTTGACCGAATGTTAGGATATAGACAAAGCTGCTTTTGCCAGGAGTCCGCCGGACTTAAGCAAGCGTAGCGAGCCTGAGTACGGCAGACTCCCAGGTATCAACTCAACGAAGCGACTGTTAAAAATCAATGGAAAATGAAGTAATTCTGTACTTGAAGGTCGGAAGCGTTGCAGTGAGGTAATAATGGGGGGTGGAGGTGGTACAGGTTATTACCGGATTTATCGGAATTTTACAATTTTAGTGAGCAACTAATGAATTGAGGTAACTCTTAAAAAATCCGGATAAACGCTGCAACACCTCCAGGGAGGAAAAGATAAAACAAGCTATATCACACGTTTAATTCAGTCATCAATGAACAGATGTTTCTTACCGTATTGCAATGCTGCAAACTGAACGTTTTTCTACTATCGCGCAAAAGAAACCATAAATCAATGCGGCATATCGTCGCACCTGCACAATTATGCTTTGACAAGTATCACGCCCATGCGTTGGTGCGACAATTTGTCGCATTCTCGCGAAACGCGACAGGCTGTAGAATTGCAGCTTATTCACAATCAACCGATACGGAAATTTTTCGCAAATACACTTTTGCGTGATCTTCAGTACCTGCCCGTAAACAATTTATCTTGATGAACGCTTTTATTCCAATCAATCGCCCTGCCCCTTTCAGGCTTGCCGCCAACGTTTCCCGCATCGCACTTCTGCTTGATCAACACACCACCACGGGTAATCCTTGATGCGCTTATTTCAATCCAATTCTTTTCGTTATTTGTGGTTATATGCAACCGTATTTCTAACCGGCGCGGCGGTCATGGTTATCGAACTGCTGGGTACGCGACTGATTGCACCGTTTTACGGCGCAAGCCTGTATGTCTGGACATCAGTGATCGCAGTCACACTAATCGCTCTGGCTTTAGGTTATTTTATCGGCGGACACTGGGCGGACCGGGCAAAACGCGCCGGACTGGCATTTATCATTGCACTAGCCGGTTTTCTGACACTGCTGGTACCGTGGCTTACCGCGCCCGTTCTGCTGGCAACCGATCCACTGGGTTTACGTATGGGTACATTCATCAGCACACTGGTGCTGTTTACCCCCAGCCTGTTCATGCTTGGGATGGTCGGGCCGTTTGCGGTAAAACTTGCCACCTCGAGCCTGGACGGTGTGGGCACCAGCACCGGTTCGATTTATGCCGTCAGCACGGTCGGCAGCGTTATCGGTACGCTTTTTCTGGGTTTTTATCTGTTTCCTCAGGTCGGTTCGCGTGAAATCTTTATCGGCGTTGGCATCGCTTTACTGGCGCTGTCTTTTTGCGTGATTTACTTTGAACGCAAACACATCAGCCCCGTACACGCCCTGCCATCCGTCGCGCTGATTACGCTGATCAGCCTCATTCTGCTGCCCTATATCGCTGCATCCGGCAACCAGCTGTTGAACGACAACGATCAGTTTGAAACCCGATTCGAGCGTGAAAGCCTGTACGGGTGGGTGCGCGTGATCGACAACCCAAAAGATAACTACCGTCTGTTGACGGTTGACGCCTCCACGATAGGCGCCGCAACTATCAGTCACAGTGAAAATATATTGACCTATCAGGAAATTGTATCGCTACTGCCCGCGTTGACACCCGGCATAAAGACTGCATTGCTGATTGGTCAGGGTGCCGGTCATATGGTTTCGGCGCTCAAGCGGCACGGCATTCGGACGGATACGCTGGAAATCGACCCCGCTATTGCAGAAGCGGCACGGGATTATTTTGATTTTGTACCGACCGGAAAAACCATTATCGGCGATGCACGTTATGAAATCCGCAAACTGCAAGGCCCGTATGATTTGATCATCATGGATGTGTTTACGGGCGGATCAGAGCCGGTTCATCTGCTGACGGTGGAAACGATGCGGCAACTACAGGCGCTGCTTTCCGAGCGCGGCATTTTAGCATTCAACTTTGTTGCTTTTTATGAAGAAGGAAGAAATCCGGCGCTCGCTTCCGTAGCCAGAACACTGGCAAATGTATTTTCACATCAGATTGCACTGATTTCCGAACCTGGCCAGGATTTTAACGATTTTATTTTTCTCGCAGCTAATTTCCCGATCTCTATCGAGCCCGCCAGCGAGGTTGAAGTGAATAGCGGAATGCATCTGTTGCGACCAGATCAAAGCCGCTGGCTCAAGCAGCGGCACATCAGTCTTGATTTAAGTTATGGCGTGGCGCTGACCGACAATCTGAATCCGCTGGAATCGATGCAGACCCGCAAGTCAGAACAATATCGCGGACTGATGATCGATTCATTCGGCCTGAATCATTTCATTCGATAAACCTTTCTTCATTTTTGTGCTTCTTCAACGGATTTCTGATTGTCGCGCAACATCTCGGCGGCATGTCCGAGCGTCGCTTCAGTGATTTTCACGCCACCCAGCATGCGGGCAATTTCCGCTATGCGCGCTGATTCATCCAGTACCATGATCCGGCTGTTAACCTGTTGACTGCCATCTGCAACGAATTTCATGACCTGCCAGTGGTGATCACCTGTCACAGCAACTTGCGGCAAATGCGTAATGCACAACACCTGACGCGAACGACCCAGCCGTTTGAGCAGCTGCCCGACAATCTCGGCCACGTGCCCGCCAATACCGACATCAACTTCATCAAAAATCAATGTCGGCGCCATCCCGGATCGACTGGTGATGACCTGTATGGCCAGGCTGATGCGTGATAACTCACCGCCGGAAGCAACTTTCGCCAGTGGCTTAAGTTGCAGGCTTTTGTGTGCGGCGACCTGAAACTCGACCTGCTCCAGCCCGTCAGCGCCACCCTGATCCAGCGCACTCAGCGATACCGAAAAAGCGCCGCCCGCCATTGCCAGTGTCTGCATCGATTCCGTAACCGCCTGACTCATCTCCTGTGCCGCTTTGGCGCGTTTTACACTCAGCTCCGCAGCCAGCGCCTGATAGGTTTGAAACGCGGCATTTTCCTGTTCGATCAGTTTCTGCAGATTTCCGGCATCATCCAGGGCATCGCGTTGCGTTGTTAAATTTTCCAGCAAATCAGGCAATTCTTCCGGCGACACGTGATACCTGCGGGCCAGATGGTGTATTGCGGCCAGACGTTGCTCCATTTCCTGCAGGGACTGCGGATCCAGATCCAGCTGCTGGTGATAATGTCGCAATTCATAAATACTCTCCTGCACCTGTATCTGCGCAGATTCGAGCAAATCGATCATTGTCTGCAACTGCGGATCGTACTCGACGACTTGTTGCAGCTGGCTTTTGACCGCATTGATCCGACCAAAAACCGCTGCCTCATTATCGGATAACGCATCAATAGCCGATTCGGTTGCTTCCAGCAGACCCGCAAGATGGGACAAACGATAATGATCACTTTGCAGATTTTCCCATTCCGTCTGTGAAAAATTCAAAGCAGTAAGGTCGCTGATCTGCCACAGAAGCTGTTCCCGTTTATCCTGAAGATCAGCCAGCTGCTGTTCACAGGCGGTTCTCCGGCGTCGTTTATCCTGCCAGTTTTTATATTCCGTTTTGACGCGCTGCGCCAACTCACGACAGTGAGCAAATGCATCAAGCAATTCCCGCTGTGCATCTTTCTGCAGCAGTAATTGATGCGCATGCTGGCCGTGAATGGCTACCAGATGCTCGCCCGCCGCGCGCAATTGCTGTAAAGTCGCGGCATATCCATTGATATAGGCGCGTGACCGCCCGCTCGAATCCAGTGTCCGCCGCAGCAGACATTCTTCAGCATCACCCTGCAGATCATTTTCATCCAGCCATGCGGACAGATCGGACAATGTACTGATATCGAACAGAGCGCTGATTTCAGCCCGCGGGCAATCCTGCCTGATCTGACTGGCTTCGCCCCGGTCACCGAGAACCAGTGACAGCGCATCAATCAAAATGGATTTTCCGGCGCCGGTTTCTCCGGTCAACACGGTAAAGCCGGATGAAAACTCCAGCTCCATCCGCTCCACAATGACAAAATTCGTGATGCTTAAGTGTTTGAGCATGATCGTAAAACGGTGTTAATGCAATTCACTCCAGCTCAGTTTTTCGCGCAACATCCGGTAGTAGCTGTGATTCACCGGGTGCAGCAGACGAACTGTTTTTGGATATCGCCGCACGACAATACGATCGGACTGCACGAGATCGAAATTCGAGTGACTGTCACAATGCACACGGGAATCCAGTGAGCTGAGCATATGGACTTCAATACTCGCATCGGGCCCAACGACAATCGGACGATTACTCAATGTATGCGGGCATACCGGCACCAGCTCGATCAGATCAAGGCTTGGATGCAGAATGGGTCCGCCCGATGACAACGCATACGCTGTCGAGCCATTGGGCGTTGCCACGATCAGTCCGTCCGAACGCATGGTACAGACATACTCATTATTGATGCTGACCTGAAATTCGATCATGCCGCTGCTCGTACCGCGATAGAGTACGACGTCATTAAATGCCAGCGCGCCAAATATGCTGTTGTCATCCCGCACAACCTCGGCGTATAAAAGCATGCGCCGTTCAGTCGAGTACTGTCCCTGTAGCATTTCGCGCAGCGTTTCCTGCATAGTGTCAGTAGACAGATCGGTCAGAAAGCCGAGTCTTCCCAGGTTTATGCCAATCAATGGCACATCGTTTGACGCCAGGACGCGCGCAATATTCAACATCGTGCCGTCACCACCCATGACGACGGCAAGATCGGCCTGACGACCTATTTCTTCCAGTGTTAACGTTTTGCAGGAATCCACGGATAAATAAGAAGCTGTCAGCTGGTCGATATACACTTCATAGTGCAAATCTGTCAAAAACTCGGCAAGGTCGGGTATTAATGCCGCAATTTCCTCGTTTTTATGTTTGCCGATCAACGCAATCGTCTTAAATGGATAATTCATTGCTGAAGATTAGAAAAATAATGAAAACATGCCGTAAATGAAATGTTGAAAAAGTTTTGTCTCAGCTTGTTGCATTCAAACGCTCATTGTACTGTTTTGAAATCTTTCAAAGTTTCTGCAATCAAAATACCGGAATTTTGAATTGCGATTTTCATCTATTCCTGACAGTGGAAAAACGCTGACAAGCCCATATTAGCATTATTACAAAAGCTGCAAGATAAATACATTGTCAACAAAACGCAAAGGCGACATTAAACAGTCTAAGAATGTTGTAGAATTAACCTATTATGTCTATGCTTAACGAACGCGCCCAAATACTATTAAAAACTCTGGTTGAGCGTTATATCCATGAAGGGCAACCGGTCGGATCGCGCTCGCTTTCCCGATTCTCCGGACTGGAATTGAGTCCCGCCACAATCCGCAACGTCATGGCCGATCTCGAAGACATGGGCCTGGTGATGAGTCCGCACACATCCGCAGGCAGAGTGCCGACAGCCAAAGGCTATCGTTTCTTTGTCGATAAACTGCTGGTGATCAAGTCACTCGGAGAAAATGAACTGATTCATCTGGAAAACCAGTTATTGCCGGATAATCCGTCACGACTCGTCAATATGGCATCGCAATTACTGTCCGAACTGACGCAATTTGCAGGCATTGTCGTCACACCCAAACGAACCGGCGCGGTTTTCCGGTATATCGAATTCATGGCGTTATCGGAAAAACGGATTCTTTTGATTATCGTGACCCCGGAAGGCGATGTACAGAACCGGATTATTTTCACTGATGTCGCGTATAGCCAGACTGACCTGATCGAGGCCGGCAATTTTATTAATCAGCACTATGCCGGCTGTACGCTGGATGAGATACGCAGTCGCATTCAAAAGGAACTTAAACAACTCCGCCAGGACATGATCGGCCTGATGAATGCAGCCATTGAAGCCGGCGGGGCCGTCGCAAGCGAAAACAGCGAAGTCGTCGTACTCGCCGGCGAACGCAAACTGCTGGATACACTGGACACTTCAGAAAGTCTGACCAGTCTGAAAAATCTTTTTGAGATTTTTGAGCGCAAAACCAAGCTACTGCAGTTGCTCGAGCTTAGCCGGCATGCGCATGGCGTAAAAATATTTATTGGCGGCGAGTCCGACATTGCCACTTTTAATGACTTCAGCGTAATTACAGCATCTTACGAGATGGAAGGTGCTGTCGTGGGAACGGTCGGCGTTATTGGCCCAAGACGCATGGCCTATGAACGCGTGATCCCGATTGTCGACATTACCGCCAAGCTGTTGTCCAGCAGTCTTGCGCAGCAATAAAACGCTCAGACCGAATCTATTTCAATTTTATTTCACTCGATACCTGATTAAACGATGGATACAGAATCCGATTATCAACATGGTTCACCTGGAAATACGGGCATTCTGCTCATCAATCTGGGAACGCCGGATGCGCCGACACCGGCAGCACTGCGACCCTATCTAAGAGAATTCCTGAGTAATCCACGTGTTATTGAAGTTCCACGCCTGATCTGGTGGCCCATACTCTACGGTTTTATTCTACCCTTCAGACCTAAACAGTCGGCTGGAAAATATGCGCAAATATGGACGACGGAAGGTTCTCCCTTGAAAGTGCACACTGAACGACAAACAGCGTTATTGAAGAAAATGCTGCACAGTACCGTGAACAGCAGGCTGATCGTGGAATATGCCATGAATATTGGCAACCCATCGGTCGCCAGCGTGTTGAAAAAAATGAAAGGCGCAGGATGTGACCGCATTCTGGTTATTCCATTGTTTCCACAATACGCTGCAAGCAGTACCGCCGCTGCGATGGATGCTGTTTTCGCGGCGCTGAACCAAATGCGCAATATGCCCGCTATTCGCACCGTCAGGCAATATCACGATCACCCGGGGTATATCGCCGCCCTGGCGCAGAACATACGTGAATACTGGGAGCAGCACGGCCAACCGGATAAACTGATCATCAGCTTTCACGGCGTGCCGCGCAGGAATCTCGATAAAGGCGATCCGTATTTCTGCTTCTGCCAAAAAACGGGACGCCTGCTGGCTGAAGCGTTGAATCTGGAGCAATCGCAATACCAGGTTTGCTTCCAGTCCCGTTTCGGCCGCGCGCAGTGGCTGCAACCCTACACTGCGGAAACACTGGAAAGCCTCGGCAAGAGTCAAACCCGGCGCGTCGATATCGTTTGCCCCGGCTTTGTTTCGGATTGTCTTGAAACGCTCGAAGAAATCGCTATCGAAGGAAAAAAAATCTTCACCGAAGCGGGTGGCAAGGACTATCACTATATTCCCTGTTTAAACGAGCGCGCGGACTGGATCGCAGCGCTTGCCGATATCGCTCAATCCAACCTGCAAGGCTGGCTGGAATCCGGTTCTGCATCAGCTGAAGAACTTGAACAATCCAGAGCACGCGCAGTGCAGCTCGGCGCCAGTCAATAATTCACGATTGATACAGATGAAATAATGACTTTGACTACCATTCGAATAATCACATGCTGGTGACATTCAAGACCGATGTTGGCAATATCACCATGTTTGGCGATATTGCGCTGCAAATGATCAGGTTGATGGGACACAGTGAAACGGTGCCTGGCGCTATTCTGGCGAAAGATTTACCTTTGGCGCTGAGTCGATTAACAGCGGCGCTATCCACAAACAAAGCCGCGCCGCCTGCCAATGAGAATGAAGATAAGAATGAAGACGAGGAAGAACCAGCGATCAGCATCACACACAGAGCATTGCCTTTGATCAATCTGATTGACGCCGCAGCACGGGCAGGCTGCGATCTGATGTGGGATTAGCAGTTACAGATCATCTGACTCTGAATGTGCATCGCGGCGCTTCGGTTCATGCTCAAGACAGGTGTCCCAATACGGAATTCCTGCAAATCGTTGCACTAAAAAATCGACAAAAGCGCGAACTCGCAGCGAAAGATGGCGTGTGTGCGGATAGATTGCGTAAGCATCGATCTGCTTGGCGCGCAATTCGTGCAACACCGGAATCAACGCACCGTTTTCAATTTCCCGGTAGACAATAAAGGTTGGCAGATAAACGATTCCCTGGTTGTTTACCGCCGCATCACGCAGAAATTCACCTGCGCTGGCTTTGATATGCGGGTTGATTTTAATCTTTCGCTCCTGATTATTCCTGTCGATCAACGTCCAATGCTGATAATCCTGCAGCAGGTTATAAACCAGACACTGATGATCAGGCAGATCCTCAGGAAATTGCGGTGCGCCGTGTTTCTCAAGATAACCCGGACTTGCGCAGAATACATGTCGAATCGGTGCTATACGACGGGCAATCAAACTTGAGTCGGGAAGAAAAGCGATGCGAATGGCAAGATCGAAGCCTTCCTGCATCAAGTCCACCTGCCGGTCGTTAAAGTCCAGATCAAATTCAATTTGCGGGTGTTGCCGTAAAAAATCGTTAATCGCCGGCCCTAAATGCATTAACCCGAAACTCGACGGCACAGCTACTTTCAGGCTGCCCTTCAATGTGCCATGCGCCTGTGAAGCGGCTAGCTCCGCTTCAAGCACATCGGCCAGTATGCGAACCGACTGATGATAAAAGGCGCGTCCGGTTTCAGTCAGATTCATGCGTCGGGTTGTTCTGTGAAAAAGCTCGGCGTCGAGATGCCCTTCCAGTTCTTTGAGCCGGCGACTGACAGCCGATTTGGCGATTCCAAGCGCAACAGCGGCACTACTGATGCTGCCCGCTTCCACGACCCGGATAAAAGTATCCATATTTTCGAATCGATTCATTCGTGTCTCTTTTGTTGTTATATGGAGAACAGTTATTTCATTTTTCTACTGTTTATTTATTGTATCTCAACAATCATAATACACACCATCAACACGCGCTTGATGCGTTGGTATGATAAACACAAACCACAAACAAGGAGATGGAAATGGAAAAAATCACACAATTAACCGCACGCGTATGTCTCGGCCATATATTTCTGATTGCCGGGCTAAGCAAAATCGGCGCTTATGCTGGTACGCAAGGCTACATGGAAACAATGGGGGTACCGGGCGCTTTGCTGCCGCTTGTCATTCTGTTTGAAATCGCGGGTGGCCTGGCCATCATCATCGGCTGGAAAACCCGGTATTCGGCAATCATTCTGGCCTTATTTTCAGTTGCCGCCGCTGCGATCTTTCACAATAACTTTGACGATCAGATGCAGACGATTCTGTTCATGAAAAATATCGCGATTGCCGGTGGTTTAATGCTGCTCGCGGTGCATGGCGCAGGTGCTTGCAGCATTGATAACCGACCTGAAGTAGCGCTGTGACAACCAATTCACTATAACGCATGGACACAGCGTCCAAAGTTGCTGTGTCTTTTTGACAAAAAGTACACACTTTGAGTACAGGAGAGAAAATAATGAATGCAGAAAATGCCTTGCGACTCATTCCTGCAATGACCATCACTGAAGGCGCCGGTGTTATCGTGCACCGCACTATCGGCACACCGGCTTTACGCAGTTATGATCCGTTTCTGCTGCTGGATCACATCGGCAGCAAGAATCCCGACGATTATATGGCGGGTTTCCCTGCACATCCGCATCGCGGCTTCAATACCCTTACCTATATCATTGACGGTGAAATGGAACACACCGACAGTATGGGCAACACCGGCAGCCTTGGAGCTGGCAGCGCACAATGGATGAAAGCCGCCAGCGGCGTAATTCACTCGGAAATGCCCATACAGAAAGATGGCCTGTTACGTGGTTTTCAACTGTGGATAAACCTGCCTGCAGCAAACAAAATGGACGCACCGGAATATCAGGAATATCCGGCGGAAGCATTTCCGGTACTGGAAAAACCCGGTTATCGTGTAAAAGTCATCGCCGGCGGTCTGGATAAAGCGTTGTCGCCGATTACGGACAATATCACTCAGGTCATTTTTCTGGATGTGCAGGCGGAACCGGACAAGCCATTTCATTATGTCGTACCTGAAGAAAACGCCAGCTTCCTGTATGTGTTCGATGGAGACGGTCAAGTCAACGGAAAAACCGTAGCGACGCATACGCTTGTTACCCTGAATGGCGCGAGCACTTCTCCCGTTTTTACTGCCGGCAGACAGGGTGCGCGATTCATACTGATCAGCGGCAGGCCGATTCGCGAACCGGTTGTTCAGCATGGCCCGTTTGTGATGAATACCCGGGCGGAAATTGATCAGGCAATGCGCGATTATCAGTCAAACAGCTTTGTCCGGGAACGGGCATGGCGGCATCAAGGCAAGCCAGACGGGCACATCGAAAAAACACAATCGACAGGCCCCCAAGTGCGTTATTGATTCCATGGATCAGTTTTGTCGTGCAAGGTTAACTTCATGCAGGTATCAGCACTCATGGCTAGCTTTCAGTTAAAATAA
>CAZXBP010000099.1:0-10913 GCA_964639015.1 uncultured Nitrosomonas sp. | reverse complement strand
TTTGGGTAAGCTGATGTTGCCCAGGTTGTTCCATTTATTCATGCCGTTAGTCATCGCGGATAACGGTCAACTGAGGTTTCTAGGTTTAAACCTAAAAACCTCCAGATAATTTCCATGCACCGGTAATTTGTTCCATCCTGCTTGTTTCCGGTTCGCATTAAAAATCCAATCATCACAAGCGGCTTTTTTCCTGCATCAGATACGTGAAAACGTTGTCAGGACGAAGCTGCGACAATTTGCCACATTGAATTAGTTTCTTTTTCAAAAGATAATCAGAACGTCACGTAAAAGCCACGTCCGATTCACACTGCTGTGAAGCGGATACGGAAAACCACGGGTCTCAGCTGCGCCGCATACTATGAGATGGCCGGGTTGCCTCCTGAAATGAGTTATGGAGTATCTGAAATCTGGAAGTCTTGATCATTGCAGGGTTGTAAAACCTTACGACAGAAAAGTGCCAGCCAGAATTTTAGAGCGTTACTTGCATGGTGGGGTATCAAAAACGGGCTCGGCAGAGGTATCGGCGAGATTGTACTGATACAGCATAAATACCACAATGAATGCCGCAAATAGCGATACATTGCTGCGATACTCTAATTATTAATATTTCAATTCAAGGAGTTTTATAAAATGACAGGATTATATAAAAAACTTGCTGCGCTGACGGTTCTACCTTTTGCATTTAGTATGCAACAGGTGCATGCACAAACCTACGTCATGGATTTTGATACACCGATTATGCCTGCCGCCGTATTTGGTAGTTTTGGTCAGAAGCATGTTGAAGGCGATTTCGAGCATACCTCCATTGGGTTTAATAATGGCACTCCAACCAGCCATATCCACGGCACAACATTGCCGAGTGGCAGCCGCGCGTCGCAGCTGCATTCGGATGCGGGTGGCTCACTATTCAGACGTACCGATGGCGGCGATTTTTCATTGACGAGCTGGGATGTGGAAAAACTGGTGACCACGATTACGTCGGCAGGGGGCGGCGGAGATTCCGATTTTCATGTTGTCGGCCTGAATGATGGCGCGACGGTTGCTGACATCACCCTGCCCAGTACGGTCGCGGGCACCACAGTTGATTTCATCTCCTTGCATGCCGGTTTCGGTAATGTTGATTTGATCGAATTTTTCTTCGATCCGGCCGGAAGAGGCGCCGATCCTCGTGTTCCGGACGGCAGATACGATCTTCTGGAAGCTATTGTCGATAACGTCACTTTTAACGATCCTATTCCCGCGGTGCCTGAACCCGGAGCCTATGCCATGCTGCTCGCCGGATTAGGGCTGGTCGGTTTTGCCGCCAATCGCCGCAGAAGATATTACTACTAATGGGTATTTCTCCGCTTTCCGTAGCAGTTTGAAAAGCTGATATGTTTTCCTTGTTGTTGCCTCGTTGTCTGATGCAGCAAAACAGCGGAATGTGGAGATAAATTCAATTTTATTGAGGATATCGTCATGAAAAAAGCTTCTCAATGGAGCATTGTGATGGCTATAAGCGCGGTTCTTTTCAGCGCCACAGCACATGCGCTCTCACCTGGGCCGATAGGCTCGAACTTTGTCAACAATGGCAGCAGTTTTGATGCCAATTTTGGCAATGATTCGGTTTCCGTTACACCTTTTGAAGATCACTATACTTTCAGTGCCATCCCGCCCATGTTTGGTGGCGGCGGATTGAGTGTTGTGAGCGGTTTTACCCTGACCGGATTCAATGTCCGTTTCGATTCGCTTGAATTGCGGGATGTTACCAGCTCATCCATCGTGGCGACCGGGAATATCGTTGCGGGCGAATTTCTGGGTTTTGCCAGCTTTCCCAGTCTGATCAGCGGGAACGACTACGATATCGTCGTAAACGGCGGGTTGAACAGCGGATTTTCCAGTGGTTCATATTCAGGCAACATCAGTATCGCACCAATTCCGGAGCCGGAAACCTATGCCATGCTGCTGGCGGGTTTGCTTGTGGTAGGTTTCGCGGTGCGATGGCGTCAGGCGCCTGATCAATCCGCTTTGGTCGGTGTATAAGCGTTAAAAAAACAGGTGATATGTGCAGTCAATTTTGTTGAAGAATTGACCTGTATAACAGGCAACTGACATGAAAATTTTTTACACGGTTTCGCTGTTTTTATTGCTATCAGCATGCAGTTTAAATGTAAAACCGTGGGAAAGGGGTAATCTGGCAAAACCCCATATGCAGCTTGACCCGGATCCATCGCTGTCACTCATTCGTAATGAGATTTTCCGCGCCAAGGAGGCATCATCCGGAAGCAGTGGTGGCGGTGGGGGCGGTTGTGGCTGCAATTAAAAACAGCAAGGCGCTGACAGTTCTGACCATGGCTGCGTTAGCGCTTCCGGGGCTAGGTGTCGTCTCCAGATCACAAGCAGCCAGCCCCAGCGAAACGTTCCAACTGAACCACCGGTATACGAATTACCGGGAAGGCAACGACAGAATGCGGGTAGATGTCAACAGCACGTCCTTTGTGGTTCCGTTGGGTGACCGATTTCAATTTTCCGGTAATTTCGAGCATGATACTTATGCGGGTGCAACGCCCGCATTCAGTGCGCCGAAGAATATGTTTGACGTGGTGTCGCAGGCTTCCGGCGGTGTGCTGGATATTTTCTATGACATGCTCAAAAAGCCGGCTATTGTCGAAGGTATTCTCGAAGCCGGGAAGCTCGGGCTTTCCGGAACAGAGCGGGCCGTTCTCGGAATAGACAGTGTTTTACAGCGGGCTGTACCTTCCGACATAAAACCGGTGGAGTACCTGGTGAAACATCCCAGAGAAAACCGTTATTTTGGCAGCGCCACGGCAAGCTATTTTTTTAATGACGTGACATTGGCGCTGACAGGTGGTCAATCGACCGAACCGGATTACAAGTCGAGTTTCGGCTTTGCCAATCTCAACTGGGAAATCAATCAAAAGCTGATGACCCTCAATGCCGGATACGGTTACGCGGCTGACGATATTTCATCAATCGTTGCCGACAACATCGGCGGAAAACGTGATACGCAGACCGTGCAATTCGGTTTTTCCCAGGTAACCGGCAAGAATTCGCTCTTCCAGAGCAATGTAACGTATACGCGGGCAAACGGATTTTTATCGAATCCCTACAAACTTGTGTACATTCGGGGGGAGATTACAGCGGAAGAATATTTTTCTTTTACTACCGAATTTGGCAAGACAATTGATTCGGTGACAAATCTGATTCCGGCGGGCATCGAAGTTTTTCATGAAAACCGTCCGGATTTGCGCGAGCAATGGTCTGTTTTCAATCGACTGGTCCAGTATGTGCCGTTCACCGATGCATCGGTTCATTTGGACTACCGCTTTTATACCGACAGCTGGAATATCAATTCCCACACATTTGAAGTGAACTGGTTTCAACCTGTGCGCAGTTGGATGATACGACCCAATTTTCGCTATTACTCGCAAGGTGATGCGGATTTCTTTGCGCCTTTTTTCCTGGCTCCGCGGCAGGATGGTCTTTATACCAGCGATTTTCGACTGGCATCGTATGGAACCATCAGCACAGGCATACAGATTAGCAAGGACTTTAATCGCCGGGTCAGTCTCAGGGGCGGCTTTGAGTACACGTTTCGCAGAGCGAATTTGAAAATGGGCGGCAGTAACGATGATTACGCCGATTTTAATTTTTATTTCACAAATGTAGCTGTCTTTCTGAGGTTTTAGACGAACTTAGGAAGTTCAGGATTGCCAGGGAGAGCAAGGTTTATATCTGGCGATATGATTTTATGAATAGTTTGAAAGGATAATTTTTATCTTATCGAGGAGGTAAAAAATGATTTATAAAAAAAACAGACTGGCACTGTTCATCAGTATGGCTATAGGAACGCAGATTTATGCTGCAACTCAAAGCCATGCAGCAGTGATGGATTTTGATACGCCGCCAATGCCGGCAGCGGTATTCGGCAATTTTGACCAGTTTCATGAAGAAGAGGGTTTAAGGCATACATCGATTGTTTTCAACGATCCGGCGATTCTTACCAGTCATGTGCATGGCGCGCAGCAAATTGTAGACGGAGATGATCACACTAATCACGGTGATGGCTCGTCCGGTAATCGTGTGACGCAACTGCATGCTGATGCCGGCGGCGGATTGTTCAGAGCAGCAACCGGAGAAAAATTCAGTTTCCAAAGCTGGGTTATCGCCAGTACAAATTTGCAAATAATCGGCGGCGGTAATGCGGTACTTCGCGTCGTTGGCCTGAGAGATGGGGTGGAAGTCGCCAGCGTTCAACTATCAGAAGCCGCCGAAGGTACTACGGTGAATTTTCTTGCTTTGAACAGCGAATTCGGCAACGTGGATCAGGTGGAATACTGGTTTGAGCCGGCAGGCCGGGGCGAGAATCCGGAAAATCATCCAGTGTATGGCAATTCATTGATTGATATGTATGTGCAAATCGATAATGTTACTTTCGATTTGACGCCTGTTGTACCAACGCCGACCCCGGTTCCGACTCCGGAACCAGAACCGGAGCCGGAGCCAGAACCAGAACCAGAACCAGAACCAGAACCGGAGCCAGAACCGACACCGACACCGACACCGACACCGACACCGACACCGACACCGACACCACCACCATCAGTCGGAGGAGACGTGAGCAATCGCCTGGAAAGAACGGTAGTCAAAGAAAGCCAGTCTGAAATGAACAGTATTATTACCGACGCATCGTGCGGAACTTCGAATATGCCGGTACTGGGCTCATCCATGGTCTTTCCAAACGGTACAGACTCGTTGATCACCGTTAATGGACAAAGCTACCAGGGGGCGTTGACTGACTTTGTTCAGAACTGGGGAAATGCTGTGCAAATGCTGTACAGCAGGCATGCCTATGCCATGGGCGATGAGAAAAGAAACAACAATGGCAATGTTGTCGGAATGTGGGTTGCCGGAACGGAAAATAATTTTGGTCGTCTCGAGACGCGTCTGCCCATCAGAATTGGCTCTGTTCAGTTTAATCCGGAATCCTGCGCCATGCGTGTGATCTTTAAGGTACCCGTGGTGGAAGTATGTGAATTGTCCACGGCAGGTGGATTGATTCATGGCAGAAACGCCAATCTATGGACGCCGAATAACCTGGGCACGCCTTACGATAACCCCGGCGATGTCAGTAATAACATGGTATCCATTGCCTTTGAGCGTTCCAGTGCACTGCCCGCCGGTTGTGAAGGAAGCGGCGAAACAGTCGTAGTGACGCCATCCGCCGCACAGATGAATCGAGACATGCCGGTCATTGTCGATGGCAATCAACTGTGGCCAATGCCGTGATACTGAGTGGCGGATGCCGGGTTTTTCCGTTTGGCATGGAGGAAGGTGCATGAAATTTTATTGAGAACGAAAATTCCTGGCAGGTGATCAAATTCACACTGGATAATGATATTAATGGGTAATTGTTTATAATTATTTTTGAAATTTATCCCCGCTTTTAAGGCGCTGCCGATTTATTCTCGGTCGGTAAAATTAATACGGGATGGTTGCAAATATTCTAATGCAGAACGCAACATATCATGACAGGAATCTTGCCCGGCCTTTGTGCCGGGCTTTTCTACGATAGCATTTTCCAGAAGGAATTATTGTGAACGATGGCTGTCCGCGTTTTTTTAGCAGTTCCAGTGCGTGGGCGCAGGAAAAAACTGAACAAATGCAGGATGGACTTTCCTGCGCTTCCGGTAAAGAGGATGTACGGTCATTTCATCTCAACAAGGCGCGGTTAATTGTTGTGTTCAGCAAGGTCTTTTTGCGTTGCGAGTTTACTTGCTCCCTTTAAAGCAACAAGCCATTTCGCTTTATCCATAGCCTGTCTGCGATCAATTCTGCTGGATTGGTTTAACCTAAAAACCTCAGTTGACCGCTATCCTGGATGACTAACGATATGAATACATGAAACAATTCTAGAAATGCCGGTTCATCCGGATGGTGAATCAAACGATGGAGTTTATAGCACGCTGCTTTTTAATTTTTGCTGCGTTACAATTCGTTGTAATAACGCGTTATTACGCCTCATTGTGCCTTGCCAAAAATAAAAATCAACGCACTTTAAATCCCATTCAACCGAGGTTTTTAGGTTTAATCCTGTTCGATTTTCAGGATTTTTCCGTGGGCATCAAGTTCAAGCTCGAGTTTTTTTCCTTCGGTCTTGATTTCTACCTCATATCCAATAACCGTTCCATCTGATTCCGTCATCATTTCTGCCTCTTCAATGGACGCTTTCGGGTATGCTTTGGAAATGGCTTGAACTATCGGTTCGGGAAGTGCAGTAACATCAATAGTTTCTTCCTTCTGTAGAATCATCCCATCGGAGTCATATAGAATTTCGTACTCTTTGCCGTTTTCCTTGTACTCCACTTCATAAGCGGCCTTGCCTTCGATCATTTTCTTCTCGAATTCAACCTCTTTGGCATTCGGATAAGACTTTTCAAAAGCTTCAACTACCGCTGTGGGAACTTGATCTTTGTTTACTTCTTTTTCACTGGCATTCACCTGACCTACTGCTATCAAAAAAGCAGCCATTACTGTTGTAATCAAAATTTGCGTTTTCATAAGACCTCCTTTGGCTGGAGCCAAATATGAACAGGTTGAAACCCGTCTATTCATTTACATTCTCAGAATGAAATCGAAAAAGACGCAACGAAAAGACTTCGTTCATCTCTGTGTACGCTTTTGCTGAATGATTGTCAAGGTTTGAAGTGTAAGAAGGCGATTAAACATATTTGGTGACAATCAAGTCTGCATTTTAAAATCTACTCATTGTTGTGATAATTCGTAGATAAATGATTTTTAACAGAATTATTCTGATTAACGATCCACATGATTACATGTTTATCCCTTTCGGTCATTTTATGGGTAGTTTGCGAAATAGATATATCCTGTGGCCGGCGATGACCCCATTCCTTTTGTGAAAAAATCTGTAGAACTAATAACTGTTGATTTCGTAGCCAGTTCTATCAGCATAAACGGCCGCATTCTGCACCGTACATGCGCCAGACAAATTAAATTTTTTGTACATCCCGCTTAGGCTTGTTTTCCTTCAGCTTATTGGGTTGCCTGAACCGATTTTTACCAGCGATGCGAAGGAGGCGAAGAAATTTTGGACATTCAAAATGACTTGGCGCTTTGCAGACCACTGCATGACGAAGTCCATCGCGCATAGCAGTCAATTCTTCAATTGTTCTGTCCAGTTCATCTGCCTTGGCTGAAAGCAGCGCTCTATTAATGTCGGGGCCATCAGGGGTAAACATTTCGGCAATCTCGTCTAGTGAGAAACCGGCGCTGCGCCCCAAAGAGATTAAAGCCAGCCGCTCTATAACATTGGCACTAAACAAGCGGCGCAATCCACTGCGGCCATTTGACTGGATCAACCCTTTTTCCTCATAAAATCGTAACGTTGAAGCAGGCAATCCAGATATTTTTGCGACCTCGGTTATATTCATTATCTTACCTGTTGAAATTAATGCTTGACTTAAAGTCGACTTGAGCTCTTATCCTAGCTCAGTACACCATTTACTACAACACTCAAGCCATAAAGTTGATGACCTGTTATTAATTTTTTAGGAATATAAGGAGCTGCTATGGAAGCAAGTTTCTGGCATCAAAAATGGAAACATGGAGATATTGGTTTTCATGAAAACGCGACAAATCTGTTCTTGGTAGCACACTTTGGGACATTAAATCTGGCAAAGGGCAGTCGTGTATTCCTGCCGTTATGTGGAAAAACACGTGATGCGGCATGGTTGCTGGCATGCGGTTATCGAATTGCTGGCGCAGAACTGAGCGAACTTGCCATTAACCAGTTGTTTGAAGAACTTGGTTTAGAGCCGGAAATCTGCAAAGTTGGGCAATTGCTTCGCTATCGTGCTGAAGGTATCGATATATTTGCGGGCGATATTTTTGCTGTGTCTGCTGAATGTATCGGCCCCATAAGTGCGATATATGATCGCGCCGCTTTAGTTGCGCTGCCTGCCAGCGTGCGAAAACACTATACCGCACACCTGATGCACATAACCGGCGCTGCACCGCAGTTGCTGGTCACTTATGAATACAATCAACTGCTAATGGATGGTCCACCGTTCTCAGTGAGCGAGTGCGAAATAAAACACCACTATGGCGCTTCTTACCAAGTGAAACCGGTTGAAAGCAAGAATGTTTCCGGAAGATTGAAAGGAAAAGTTGCATCGACGGAAACCGCTTGGTTGCTCCAAAAAACTCAAAAATAGGCTGGATTTGTATGCCGGATATCGAATGGACATTGCTGTATATTGTATTGGGTACCCTGGCTGGGTTTATGGCCGGTTTACTGGGGCTTGGTGGCGGTGGAATACTGGTTCCTTTACTGGCATCCATTTTTTCTTACCAGGGTATGAGCGTAGATAATGCGATACATTTGGCACTAGGGACGTCACTGGCCTGCATGATTATTTCTTCAATTGCAAGCATCCACGTGCACGATTCCCGCGGCGCCGTTGTGTGGCGAATGGTTGGCGGGATGGCATCCGGAATAATACCGGGCGCCTTTTTGTCTACACAAATTGCTGCCAACGTTAACTCAGCCTGCATTGCTCTTTTTTTTGCATTGTTCATGGCAGTAGTAGCGGGGCAGATGTTTCTTAACTGGCAGCCAACACCTGACCCAAAACCGGCAACCTTTCGCGGATTGATTACGGCTGGAATTGGAATCGGGTTTGTATCGGTTCTTGCCGCAATGAGTGGCGGCTTCCTCGTTGTGACCTACCTGAGTTATAAGAATTTGGACATAAAATGTGCTATTGGCACTTCAGCGGCAATTGGATTATTCATTGCTGTCGCGGGTACCGTTGGCTACATGATCAGCGGTTGGTCTATTACATCAAGCAATCCCTATACCATTGGATTCATTGATGTGCCAGCATTTTTGCTGATAGCGGCTGCTAGTACTATTGCGGCAAGCTATGGCGCCCGCTGCTCTCATAATTTGCCCAAATCCTGTTTGAGAAAAATATTCGCCGTTATGTCACTGATTTTGAGTATAAAAATGCTGGTCGTTTTGGTTTGATTCTCACCTATGGATATGGCGCTTTTGGGGAGATTATATTCATAGCGCTTACATCAAATCCCATCAGCATCATCCCGACCAATCTTTGCGATCGATAGAGTTGGTGAGCAGGAGCAGCGATTGATTCTTATTGAACTGGTGTTAACCGCTCTACGACAGCTTGCCGGTAAGCCATGGTGAGGTAACTTTTGTGGGGGTTACCCCCAAAGTTACCCCTGTTTTGCGTTGGGTAAAAATGGATAAATAAGGATAATTGTGAACAAGTAAAACCTTGCGGATAAGCTTGTTTATTAGGTTTGGTGGATTATGCGGATTAGTGTGGATGGAAACCTGGCGGAGGCGGTGAGATTCGAACTCACGGTAGAGTCACCCCTACGGCAGTTTTCAAGACTGCTGCCTTAAACCACTCGGCCACACCTCCGGTCTTGCTTCTATTGATGTTCTGCAGAGCCGGTATGATACTCTTTCGTGCGTATTTTTGCCAGTGCAATTCTTGCTGCTCTGCGCGTTTGAAACGTTCTCTGCCACTCAGTGACAATTTTAAGACTGTTCTATAACGTTAAGCGAACCGAAACGATTTGGACCGTTGTTCGGACCGGCAGCTAAGATTTGAGTGCAGCAAGCTGTTCTTTCAGATGTTTAATCTCTTCGTCGGCTTTGACCTGTTGCGTCGCGTCATACTGTACGCCGAGGAAGTAGAGCAGATTGCCATTAGAATCAAAAAGCGGCATCATTTTCAGGTGGTTATAGAATAATTCACCGTTCTTTCTGTAATTTCTGAGTGTGACTTCAACCGGTTGCTCGTTTTTGATTGCTTCGCGCAATTTGGCGACTTCCGCCTGATCACGATCCGAGCCTTGCAGGAAACGGCAATTTTTTCCGATGGTTTCTTCCTGGGTATAACCGGTAATATCCTCGAACGCTTTGTTGGCGTAGACCAGCGGCAAGTCTTCCAGATCAGGATCGGCAAGCGTGACGCCATTCAGGCAGGAATCCAGAATTTTGGCCAGCACGTGAGGAATCAGTCCGGGGTCTTTTTCAACGATAAAGTCCATTTTAGTTCTCCATGTCCATGTCTATAACATTGCATACGGATCAAAAAAGATAATGCCGTATTTTTTATCGCACTTCAATTCGACATTCATGTCAGATTTGAGATGCAATAAGTGTAATTGCGCGGTTCACCACATCAGGTGGCTTGTGTCTGTTCAGCTTCGATGATTTTTTTAATGTTATGCACCGTTCTTTCTGTTCCGTCCTGAACCGCTATGCGTATCAGCTTTTCAAACGGTTTCATATGCAGATCAAGGTCAAGTAATTCAAAAATAAACGTCATGCGACTGTTTTCCTCATCCAGTGATTCGATAAGGTAGTCGCAGCGATAGGGATTGGATACACCTTCGAAGCAGATGCGCCTGCCCGATTCGAATACGTTGACTTTGAATGTCGATTCCGAGCGTCTGCCCTGATCGACACGGACCTGATGGCATTGTGTTCCAACTTTGATCGGGCCATCGGTTAATTTTTCCAGTTCCTTGACTTCTGGTGACCATCGTGGGTAGTTTTTCAGCAATTCAACGCCAATAAAATCAAACAACCGGTCAGATGGACATTGAATCAGTGTATTAGCCTTGCCGGTAACCGGGGTTGCTTTTAACAAACCGAACATAAATTGTCTCCTGTGCGAAATTCCTGAAGAAATACCGGTTATGTGGCGTTGTTATGCGCCAGTCCGGGGAAATAACCCGATATTCCGGGAAGTTTCCTGGGAGGCTGTCCGAGAATAGCGATCGTAGCGAGGGCGAGGCAGGTTGAGCGGGATTTTTCGATTATTTGAGGCGAATAGTCGTTCTATTCAACGAAA
>CAZXBP010000098.1:0-11037 GCA_964639015.1 uncultured Nitrosomonas sp. | reverse complement strand
CAAATGGTGAATCACACTATGGTATTTATAGCACGCTGCTTTTTAATTCCGGTCACGTTGCAATTCGTTGTAATAACGCGTTATTACGCCTCATTGCGCCTTGCCGGAAATAAAAATCAACGTACTCTAAATCCCATTCAACTGAGGTTTCCAGGTTAAAGTGACTGGCTGCCCGATTACGGGTTGGAAAGAAATAATCAGCAGATCGGCAGTTCTCAAGCAGCCGAATGCAGAGTGATAGCGAGAAATTCAGCATGAACACAATTAACCGGAGAAAACACGGTTCCGATCTTAGCAGGCTGCTGAGCTTCCTTTTCTCTTTCCCAGTTCAAGAAAAGAATAGTATAAAAAGTTCTTGCTTTGAAAGGGAATATAGCGCTCGCGCTTCAAAATCCGGCTTCCTGCAACTCAGGAGTGCTGAATTTTAAAGCACGACGCGCAAAATAATGCTGTGTCAAATCAATAGTAGTTATGTCTGCGCCGGAAAGCAGCAAAGACAACCAAACCCAGGCCAGCGACAAGCATGGCGTATGTTTTTGGTTCCGGAATGGGAGCAATACTGATGTTGCCTGAATATGAACCACTTAAAAACCCGGCGTTTAACTCACCAGACACAACGACGTCATAATCGTTACCACTGATCAACCCGGGAAAACTCGCAAAACCCAGAAACTGTCCAGCCAAGATACTTCCCGTCGCGATAACAGTTGAAGCTGTAACATCCCATAATTCGAATGAATTAAAACGGACATTAAATCCCGAAAACGAAAAACCGCTGACAATGCTCATGCCGCCGCCGTCAAACATTGGCGGGATAGCGCTGAACGTATAATGATCCGCAAAAGGCGAAAAGGAAACGGAGTCGTTGCCAAAAATAGCATCAAAACTGGTGCCGTTGTTGACAAAGCTTGAATCTATCGGACCCGGCTGAAGCGCCTGCGCCTGTTGCATGTAAAATGCGAACAGCAAAGAAATTACTGTGACTATATGATTGCTTCGTCCCTTCATATTCCCCCCCTGAAATGAAAGATTACCTGGCGGTACCCCGAATTAATTCCGCAGCAGATACGGCATTCAGGTCAAGCCGCAGCAATAATACATTTATTTCATCTTAAAATCAAAGAATTATTATATGAAACGAACGCCCACAGAAACACCGGCTGAACAGTATAGGAGTACCTATTAAAATTCATGTTTCGTCGTAATACGGTTTTGCTTACAAAAAATACAGGTAATTGCAGACCCGGCCGCCGATTTCTGAGAAAGAAGAAAATCAGCGTCTGAAACAGCAGCTCGACCCTTCAGGTTGTATAAACCACCGAAGCCTGTGCTGATACATCCGGGTTTAACGACTGAATTTTTTCCGTAAGCCAGTGATTGAATGATTCGCCGATCTCGGGATGACAACAGGCCAGATCGACGACCGCCTGCAAATATCCGATTTTACTGCCGCAGTCGTAACGCTTGCCATTGAAGCGATATGAAAATACATCTTCTTCCTTGAGTAAACCGGCTATCCCGTCGGTCAGCTGAATTTCGCCATGAATACCGGGTTGCTGTTTTTTTAACTGTTCGAAAATAGACGCCGTCAAAATGTATCTTCCGACTACCGCCAGCGTGCCCGGCGCATCTTTCGGCAACGGTTTTTCGACAATCTGATTGATTTTGAGCAGCGCCGGATCAGTTTCCTGACCACTGACAATACCATACAGATTCGTTTGCGATCGCGGCACATCCTGTACCGCTATTATGCTGCTCTGGAGTTGTTGATGCTGTTCGATCATCTGCCGCATGACCGGTTTTTCCGCCATCATAAAATCATCAGCCAGAATTACCGCAAAATCATCATTACCCACAATTTTTTCAGCGCATAAAATCGCATGCCCCAGTCCTAACGCACGGGTTTGTCTGACATAAACACAATGCATGTCGTCCGGCGTAATATCCCGGACTGCCTCGAGCAACTCTTGTTTGCGCGTGTACTCCAGCATGGATTCGAGCTCATGCGCCGAGTCAAAGTGATCTTCAATCGCGCGTTTTGTGCGACCGGTAACAAAAATCATCTGCCGGATGCCCGCCGCATACGCCTCTTCCACCGCATATTGAATCAACGGTTTATCAACTATGGGCAGCATTTCTTTTGGTGAAGCCTTGGTTACCGGCAAAAACCGCGTACCCAAGCCGGCAATAGGAAACACTGCTTTTGAAATTGTTTTAGAATTTTCAGTGTGCATGAACCATACTCCTCTGTGATGACGAGCCACATTTAACACTACTCCGACTGCAAGACACGATCCGTTCTGATGTGGATGTAGCGTTTATAGCATTTGTAGCTTGTGCGTTTTTGCGATGGCTGAATTCTACACAGGTATTTTAAATAGGAAATGTGACAAATTGTCGCACTGCACGATTTATGTTGTGATACCTGCTACCATAAATATCACAATCCGGCAGCAACACATTCTCTCTTCGAAAAAAGTGGGATGAAAAATTATAAGAATCCGAACCTGTAGCGCGTAATGTTTATATTAAAACCAGATTCAATAACATAGCGAACAAAATCCCGCACTAAATTGAATCCACGAATCCCTAAAAGAAATTGAATTGCAAAAACCTGTGAATCATATTGTCATTATCACTTCGGCTCAATTCGGCTATCACATCGATACTTATTATTACTGCAAGCATTTGAAACACAGGTGCAGCGTGACTTATATCGGGTGGGATCTGGGCTTTGCTCCCATCACCCTGGATGGCATTAAAGTCATTTCAGTCAGCCGGAAAGGCGGCTTAAACCGGATTATCAGATTGTTGAATGTAATCCGGTGCCAGACAACGAACAAAAATTCCGTTGTATTCATCAAGTACTTTAAATTTTTATCCTGGCTTTTCCGGTTAATGCGCCCGTTCAATCCAATGGTGCTTGATATTCGCACCGGCTCCGTGGAAAAGAACCGCTTCGCACGTTCTTTTTACGATGCTGTCCTAAAAATCGAAACATTATTTTTTAAACATATCACCGTCATATCCAGCGGGCTTTCCGGCAAACTGGGTTTAAGCAATGCCAGACTATTACCGCTGGGCGCAGAAACCATTTCCTCTGCTGACAAAGTTTTTGATAAATGCCGAATGCTGTATGTGGGCACGCTCTTTAACCGCAATATCGAGACACTGCTGCGTGGCCTGGCGAATTACCGCGCTCGTTCAAATGTTCATGATAAAAAGGTTTTTCTGACAATTGTCGGAGATGGTTCGCCCGGACAACTGGACGCATTGGTCGCAGCTGCCGAACAATGGAATTTGACCGATATCGTCGCATTCACCGGTCGGGTACCGCATGATCAATTAAAGCCGATCTTCGATGCGCATAATGTCGGTGTATCTTATATTCCATTGACGCCGTTTTTTGACCACCAGCCGCCGACGAAAACATTTGAATACCTGATGTCTGGCATGCCGGTCATCGCCACGAGAACAAGCGCCAATCAATTGATTATCACACCTGAAAATGGTGTTCTGACCGGCGATACCGCCGAGGAAATATGCCGGGGTATTCAAACCATGCAGCAAAAACTGGATCGGTTTTCATCCAGACAGATCAGACAATCCAGCCGGGATTATGAATGGCCGAAAATCGTGGACAATCTTTATACTTATTTATGCAATTTGAAATAACTTCATGAAAAATACTTTGCTGTCCCTGAACACTTACCATTATCGACGTGGCGGATCAGACGCGGTTTTCTTTGATCATCAGAAGCTTTTTCAGGACATTCGCTGGAATACCGTGGCCTTCACCATGCATCACCCCAAAAACACGCCTTCGGAATGGACGGATTATTTCGCCGATGAACTGGAATTCGGCCACAATTACAACTTGCTACAGAAAATGGTTATGGCGGGCAAGGTCATCTATTCCTGGGAAGCCAAGGCAAAGCTAAAAAAACTGATCCGGCATACCCGGCCGGATATTGCGCATGCGCATTGTATTTATCATCACCTATCGCCATCGGTGCTGACCGCGCTCAGGGAAGAAGGCATTCCCGCGGTGATGACCGCGCATGATTTGAAAATTGCCTGCCCCGCCTACAAGATGCTTAACAAAGCGGGCATCTGTGAACTATGCAAACAAGGCAATCTGCTGCATGTCGTCAAAAACCGTTGCATACACGATTCGCTGTCGGCAAGCATACTCGTCGGCATCGAGTCCGCTGTGCATAAAACACTGGGTCTGTATAAAAACAATCTCGACAAAATTATCACGCCCAGCCGTTTTTACCGCGACAAACTGATCGAATGGGGCTGGGCTGCTGACCAATTGGCCTACATCCCTAACTTTATCCACTACGAATCCTATACCCCACATTTTGACGCCGGTGATTATTTCCTGTATTTCGGTCGGCTGGCGCCCGAGAAAGGTGTCGATACGCTGATTAAAGCCGCTTTGGCCGCCAAAGTCCGGTTAAAAATTGCCGGCACCGGTCCCGATGAGCAGAAGCTGCGCCAACTGTTACCCGAAAACTGCTCAACAATCGAATTCATGGGGTTTTGCAGCGGCGATACGCTATGGTCACTGATACAGCACGCCAGAGCCGTGGTGTTACCTTCTCAATGGTATGAAAATGCACCGATCAGCATCCTCGAATCCTATGCCTGCGGAAAACCGGTTATCGGCGCCCGGATAGGCGGTATAACCGAAATGCTGATACCGGGTGAAACCGGTTTACTGTTTGAATTCGGCAATACAACGATGCTGACCGAGCAATTACTGCACGTTCAGTCCATGTCCAATGCGCAATTAAAGATCATGGGACACGCCGGTCATCACTTTGCCACAACAACCTTTACCGTTAACCGCTATCTGGACAGCATGTGCGATTTATACCAATCGCTGGGGGTAAAATTTGCGCAGTGATATGGGGTGTCTCTAACAACTCAAAGTTTTAAGCAAAGGATATTAATACAACATCCTGATTTTTCTTTATTTTTCGCCTTTATCCATAACCTTTTGAATACCCAAGGCCATCTGCCACTGCCACGCGGCATCCATCATGGCGTAGAGGTCATACCGGCAAGTCCAGTTAAGCAATTGTTCGGCTTTTGACGCATCAGCCCAGATCTGCTCAACGTCCCCAGCTCTTCGTGCGCCGATGACATAAGGCAGTTTTTTTCCGCTGACCTTCTCGAACGCCTTGATCACTTCCAGCACGCTGTATCCCTTGCCGGTACCTAGATTAAAAATTTCGCAGTCCTGCTGCATGCTGAATGCGAAATCCAGCGCATTAACATGCGCCCTGGCCAGATCGACGACATGGATATAGTCACGAATATTGGTGCCGTCCGGCGTGTTGTAATCGTTGCCGAAAACCGTCAGCTGTTCTCTGATACCAG
This sequence comes from uncultured Nitrosomonas sp., assembly GCA_964639015.1. Taxonomy (GTDB): domain Bacteria; phylum Pseudomonadota; class Gammaproteobacteria; order Burkholderiales; family Nitrosomonadaceae; genus Nitrosomonas. The sequence goes on along the minus strand of CAZXBP010000098.1, from coordinate 5,646 downwards.
CAGCCGTCTGCGTGATATACGGCACCAGATTGTCAGGCACGCCCAGCGGCAGCTCTCCGATGGACGCCGATGGATGCGCCCCGACCGGATTGAAATAACGCAGAATCACCCCTTTGAAGCCGCCATGTTTGCACAGATCTTTCAAAATCTGTTCGCATACCAGTTTGGTTGTGCCATACGGTGAAACGGCTTCGTTGACCGGATGGGTCTCATCGATCGGCGAGCGTCTGGTATCGCCGTAAACCGTGCAACTGGAAGAAAACACCATGGTCTTAACGTTGCTCTGCTGCATGACCTGTTGCAGCGTAATCATGCCGTCAATATTATTTCTATAGTATTTGAACGGCTTCTGAACAGATTCGCCGACAGCCTTGTGCGCGGCAAAATGGATAACACCGTCAATGGATTCCTGCTGAAATACGGCATCGAGCGACAATTCATCGTTGATATCGGCAACAAACAGTTTTATGGGAATGCCGGTAATGGCGGTAATTCGCTGCGCGACCTCGCGGATGGAGTTCGACAGATTATCGATTACGACGACATTGCAGTTATTCTCCTGCAGCGCCACAACCGTATGACTGCCGATGTAGCCCAATCCACCTGTAACAAGTATGGTTTTTTTCATAGCATTACGTTTCATTTCTTTTGACAGTCACATTATACGCACGACGTTTTACCATCGCCCCCGTTCTTCTGCCGCCGGAAAGAACAGCAGGAAAACAATACATCTGAATTCAATCGTGCAATGTACATCTCTTCAGGATGGATACAGCAACTGGAGACAATACAGACGCAAGAGCTAAACCGTCAATGCGGCAAAATGCCGCATTTCAAATACAGGATTGATGTGTAAATGACACGGATTCTGGAATTTCACATGCACTTGCTATTGCACTATTCAGGATGCTCTGGGGGAAATAACGCCTTTTCTTTCAAGAAATTTTCGCGCCCAATGGCGTGCTTCGGCGATGGGTGGTATGGTATTCGCCGCAAATCGAAGCTTTAAACGAAACTGCCATGACATATCGTGACCCGTTATTTCGGAGCGGCGTAACAGATAAGGGTCAGTATCCGAGCTGTTCTGCCACGGCATAGTTGAACATGCACCGGTATAAGCTGCCGACATAACCGCATCACGAATTATCGGGCTCCAGCTGCCAAAAGGGTATGCAAAGTGAGGCACATCCCGACCGATTATATCCTCCAGCATCATTTTACTTTCTCGAATTTCACTGATGGCTGCCCGAACTTCAGTTTTTCCTAACATAACGTGATTCACCGTATGGCTGCCAATATCGATACCTGCAGCAACCAGAGATCGAATTTCGCGGGTAGTCAGCATGCGCCTGCGGGAAAATCCGTAAGGCCTGCTAAAATCATTGTAGCCATCGATTTTGCCCGTCACGACGAAAATTGAAGCTGTAAAATCAAATTCCTGCAAAATAGGCAAAGCGTTCTCGTAATTACAGGCCAGACCATCATCAAATGTGATGACCACGGCCTTGTTTGGCAGCTGTGTACGATTTGCCATGGCATCTAATAGTGTTCTCAACGATACAACGTTATAACCGGCATCCTGAATTAAGCGCATGTCCTTGCGAAAATTCTCAGGCGTACGGCAAAAACGGGCTTCGGCCAAGGTTACTGGTGTATCAATCATGTGATACATCAAGATAGTTGCTCTCATCTATCAATCCACATTAATAGAATGATTGTTCAATGTACACCAGATCGGCCAGGGCAGATCTACCCCCCCTAATTGCCGTGACAGTTCAAGCACATCATCAGCCAGCATTTCCTGTAAATGTTCCCGAGTTGAAGGCAGCACGGCAGGTACAATCTGACGCAAATCCACTGCATTATATTGGCGGAACCGACGTACCCAGTCATTTTTCTTAACTTTATCCACCAGGTAACGAGCACCTAAAGCACGCCCCAGTTTTCCCGCATGCCTCACGAAATGATCGACATACGGATATTTACTTTTATGACTCACATTGATTTTTTCCTGCAGAAATCTGGAATGATGTGTCTCGGATATCCCGAGAAATCGATAAAGCTTGCGGGATTGCCCTATCGGATCATCACGTATATGTTCCTGGAATAAAACCAGGATCTGGTTGAATGGAAATATACCCAGCCAACGCGCCAGATGAAGCGCATAACATGATTGCAGCAAATACATTGGATTATTTTTCAACCCGGCTTCAAAGGTAAGATTCTGCCCCGTCAGATGTTGCAGCCGTATTTCGTGTAAATGATTTGAATAGGCCCGTTCAATCGGATCGCGCAAAGACAGTATGATGCGCATATCAGGGTTGTAACGAAATACACGTTCAGGGGAATCGCTATCTGCAAAATATGAGGTGGACACTTCGCCTGTCGCAATTCCTGTTCCAGCTATGTCGAGTTTTTTCTCATACCATTGGTAGCCCCGATCGTAATACACCGAAAAAAAATCTATTTCTTTACCGGGATAAATTATCACTTCGGGGTGATCGGATAATACTCGGTGTATCCAGGTCGAAGCGCATTTCTGTGCTCCAATTCCAATAAAATTTATTCTCACGACTATTCGCTTTAATTTACGTATAACTGCAATATCACAAAAAACAGGTACATGTCGGATATGAGCGTCATCCGCCTGATTTATCTAGCCTGCTCGTTCAATCCACCATGAAATGCCCGATGGCATTGTTTTACATCACCAGATAAATATTTTTTTACTGACAAAACTATTGAGTCTTTCTCGTTCCTCAACTTTAAAAGGTTTGATCAGATAGGCGGACAATAAGAAAAATCCGGTAACAATCATCATTAAAACAAACAGGCTCAACACACCGTGCAACTGCACTACCGGCAATTCAGCAATAATGAGAACACTGAACGATGCGAGAATCAGCTTGACAAGTCCGATTGTGTCAGGACGGTATGTTGTATGGCGCACCAGATAGAAAATAAGTGTGAAGTTATATACTACCTGGGCAGTAATTATTGCAATGATTGGTCCCCATAACCCCTGGCCTGTTTTCAGTAAAAAGAAGGCCAGCGGTAATGATAATCCGCCCAGTATTCCACCCAGCAAAACAATATGATTCTTATCGATGGCTACCGCGACTGTTTCCAGGATACGACGCTGGCTTAAAGGTATCATGGCGAACATCAGACCAGTCAAGTAATCACCGGATAATACAAATTTACCGTCGCTCAACAAATACAACAATTCATCGCCAACCAGCCATACATAGGCCACCAAAGGCATTAAAACAAACAAACTGAGCTTCCCCGCCAGATTCGCATTGCGCGCCAGATCATGCATATTTCCGGCATGAACATACGACGCCACCAGCTTCGGCTGAATCAGGCTGAAGAGCAAAGTCGCCGGAAGGTAATTGACGATCTGCATGTACAATTTACACAAAAAACCGAACAATGCTGTGGCCTCAATACCCAGATAGCGCTGCGTTAAAAAAATGAACATCTGGGGGCTGTACAGCAGAACGATCAGATTATTGAAATACATGTTCCGCGCAACCTGCCATATGCTGCTCCAGTCGGGTTGCACCCAGTTGGCGTTCGCAGCCATGTTTCGGTATGTATTTAAATGGCGTATCAAACCATTGAATAGCAATACCAGCCCCAGCACTGATGCAAAAATTTCCGCAAAAACGACATGATGCAGGCCTATTTCCGCAGATAAGCAGAAAATTCCAATCAATAACAGAAATGTGAAATTACGCGCCACGAGCGTAACCTGCGCAAGTTTCTGCTGCATCAGTGGCCCCAGAATATTTTCCCGGATACGCCGACTCAGACCTTCAAGCAGAAGCACAAGCAAAAATAATTCGGCCATATTGGCATATTGCATAAGCTCCGCCGGAAGCAGCCATTGCACAATAAAAAAAAGCGCACAGACGCCGACTGTAAGAGCGCATGCCAGCAGTGCAATGATTTTCCACACAAACTGTGCGACCAGACTACCGCCATGCAGACGGAATTCGGGTAAATAACGTGCCGCCATCCAGGGCAAGCCGAATGAGAGCATGGCCAGTGCGAGTTCCATGCCGGCGACAAGCAATACATACATGCCATACGCTTCCGTAGACAGGATTCTGATCAGCAGCAAAAGAATAATCAACGTCAACAGCGCGGACACTGCCTTCCCCGTCAGAAAGTGCAATGCACTGTATCTTAATTCAGTAGCGGTGTACATTGTGAATTCATGCGTTTTGCCCGTTGTTGGACAGCACATGCTGGCGGTGCAGCCAGGCAAGATAACCCAGCAGTACCGTGAAAAAAATCTGAAAACTCAGCAACTCCAGAATGCCGATCCGATAAAACAGATAAAAGGCAATTAACGCCAACGCAGCCTGAATAGCCGTTGCATCAGCCCGGACAGCTGCACTCGCCGATTTCCTAATCAATCGGTCAGCACAGCGCCAGGCAGATATCAGGACAGCTATAAATAAAATGAATCCGGTTAAGCCGAGATCCCAGAGCAGTGTTGGTGCTGCGGTTAAATCGATCCCGTAATTCGGGTATTGCACCGCGACATGCCCGCCGGTAGCCGTATGGGACGCGCCCAGACCGTTCCCAAATATAAACGCCACCGGATCGCTGATTTGCTGACGCTGCGCCCAGAACGTAACAGCCGTAGTCCGATTTAAAGCGTAACCGCCATAACCTTTTTCCTGAAAATTGTACTCAATAGTGTCCGCAATGAGTTCCTCCCGGTTCTTTTCCGGCATAAAGCCTATGTAAACGTAACCGGCGATGATCGTGATCAGAATCATGGCAACAAAACTCAGTAGCCAGGCGCGCAGTTGCGTGAATATTTTGCGCCGATTAAGCACCAGATACATGAGCGGCAACATAATAAGCACAGCTTTTGTTTCACCCAGAAGCAACGGCGCGATAATGATTGGTGTCAACACGGCAAAGTAACCCGGCGACAACACATTTTCCATGCGCCGCGCCAATAAAAAGCCCAGGATGATAATCAGAAACACAGCCATTTCCGCGCTGGCGCCTCCACCTGTAACACTTGAACCGAATGTACCAGCGACAACGTCAATCGGCACCATATTAGGGTAAGCATTCTTTATGCTTTCGCGTAAAGGCACCAAAGCTATCAGCTGATAAACCGCAAAAGGCAGTTGCATTACCGCAGCGCACAAAATGAATTTCTGCCAGCGGCGTATTGTTTGCGCATTCAGCGTCAACCAGCACAAAGCAAAAATAAAACCCCACATCTGGAAATACCGTTTGGCGCCACCGAGAAACTCACCCGCAGAATACCAGTTAGCGAACGTACTCAAGATTGCATAAACAAAAAACAGGAGTGATAGCCATATAAATGCGGGCGTTTCCTTGTGCAAACCCGGTGTTGACAGCAATTTCAGAAATGCAACGCACATCAGAAAAAAGCCGAGTATCGAAACGCTCCATGCGCTTCTGGCGGCAAATCCCTCATGAATATAAAGCGGCAGAATGCCTATTACCAGCAAGCCGAGAATCAATATTAACCAGACGATCCAGTCCGGTCTGAATAAGAAAGCCGTACCGAGAATCAGGGCTACCGCAAAACCAATCAGCAGCGGATTTGCGGTAACGGCAACCAGACCAAAAAAAAGCGCAAATGGA
>CAZXBP010000097.1:0-11194 GCA_964639015.1 uncultured Nitrosomonas sp. | reverse complement strand
GTTGTTCCATTTATTCATACCGTTAGTCATCACGGATAACGGTCAACTGAGGTTTTTAGGTTTAATTGTGATGTACCGATGACCAATATAGAAAATCTGATGTTCGATATCAACCGACATCTTCAGAGCTGAGTCCGGACAGTTACGCATGCAAGGCAAAAATACCTCAAACGCTAATTTTAATGAGCGGCATGCTTATACGCATTGATTTGAATCCTCGAGATATAAAAAAGACTGTTTTGTCTATTTGCAATAACGCACAGAAAATATACAAAACATAGTGGCGCTGTCTAATGGCTGGATGTTCTGTTGAGGGCTTTTTATTTTGAATCGGCAGAACTGATGCGCCTGATATCAGATGCCAGTTTTATGACATCGAAAGGCTGTTCAGTGTCAATGGTAATGCAGCAAGGCAACTCAATGTCCAGCAGCGGTTTTGAAACTTTCAGTTGCATTTCAAGGACAGCAGGGTTTGCATCTGAAATATCATTTTTCCGTTCTTGAATGCGTTTCCGCAGCGTGTCGGCATGCGCGGTAAATGCCAGAATAATGAAAGGAATTTGTTTTTTGTGTGCAAGACTTCTAAAGTCCGCGCGTTCTTCGTGAAGGAGAAAGGCGGCATCAACAATGACCGAAAAACAACCCTCCAGCACTTTTTCCGCGAGTGTCGCCAATGTTGCATAGGTTCTGATATTGGCTTCCGGGGAATAAAGCTGCTGCATATTTGCGCGGTTATGTGTTTCGGCATACATCACTAAATTTTTATCTAATCCGCCGAGCAAGCCAAACATTCTTTTGCGTTCGACATCGGAGCGTATGCGCAGTGCGCCGATCTGCTCCAATAGCAATTGTGACAGAGAGCTTTTGCCGGATGCTGACAATCCATGTGTAATTATCAATGCCGGCTTGGCTGGTCGGCAATACGATCGGGCCAGTTTTAAATAGTTGTAAAACGCTTCTGCAGCTACTTTTTGTTCGGCTTCCGAAATTTCACCTTGTTCACATCTGATACCATTTACCATTGCGCGCACCAAAGCTCGATAAACCAGATAAAATCGAAATACGGGCATACCGTTGTAATCACCGGTATGCTCCAGATAAGTATTCAGAAATCGATAAGCCAGCTTCTGTTGCTTTCGACTATCCAGATCCATGACTAGGAAAGCAATTTCGGATAAAATATCGATCCAACGCAGATCAGGATCAAATTCCAGACAATCGAAAGCAAGCGGGCGCTCGCCGAACCAGACAAGATTGCGTAAATGCATATCGCCATGACATTCCCGGATGAATCCGTCGCGTTTGCGTTTCTCAAATAAAGGCGTCAGTATTTTAAACGCGGATTTGCACCAATCCTCCAGTTCGCCGATCAGCATATGATGATGTGTCGCTTCCGGCAGCCGCCGGATCTGATCAATAGTCCGCGCAACATCGTGATGAATATGATCCGGGTTGCCGAAAGCTGTTTCAGCTGAGGTTGATTCAGCGTTGTAATGGAAGCTCGCGGTCATCCGCGCATAGGCATCAATATGATGATTTTCCACTTTTCCTTCAGTCAGCATATTATCGAGCTGAGCTTGTTGTGGAAATTGAATCATTTTAATGGCGTATTCGATGATTTTTCCGCTCCCCCTTAAAACAGGCTGTTCCGGCTTGCCTGCGATAGGGATTACGTCGATGTAGAGCGGAGCGGCAAGGCGACGATTAAGCCGCAACTCTTCATTGCAAAAATACCGGCGCTTTTCCAATGAAGAAAAATCAAGAAATCCGAGATTGCAGGCTTTTTTAATTTTATACGCGTAATTACCGGTAAGAATAACCCAGGAAATATGCGTTTCAATGAGTTTAATTGTGTCGACGGAATGATCAAACACATCCGGACACATCAGTGAATGGATGAGAATGGATTGATGCCTGATGTCCATTTCCATGAATTAATTGCCGGGAGAAAACTTTGATTGATGGATGCTCATACTGATATGTTAACTTTACTTGCCTTCGCGGATTTAAACAAGCGCAAGCGCGTGACAAATAATGCGGAGTAGACAGCAATCAAAGAAAAAAAGTTACTGTATGTCAGTTATATCTATGCGCCTATTAACGCAATTTTGCTGGAGAGTGAATGGATCATAGTCTCGTATTAATTACCACCATTGCCGCCGGTTTTGGTCTCGCGCTGGTTTTTGGTTTTATTGCTGAGCGGCTAAAAACGCCCGCACTGGTCGGCTATCTTTTGGCTGGTATTGTCATTGGCCCAGCAACGCCCGGTTATACTGCGGATGCAAAATTAGCAACAGAGCTGGCTGAGATTGGTGTGATGCTGCTGATGTTCGGCGTCGGCCTGCATTTTTCACTTGCAGATTTGCTGGCTGTAAAGCGAATTGCATTACCCGGAGCTGTGGTGCAAATGACGGTGGCGACACTGCTGGGCATGCTGCTGGCTTACGGTTGGGGATGGGATATTGGTGCAGGGCTGGTTCTTGGGCTTTCGCTTTCCTGCGCAAGTACGGTGGTCTTACTTCGCGCGCTTGAGTCGCGCGGATTTCTGGAAACGATGAACGGCCGCATTGCAGTTGGCTGGCTCATTGTCGAAGATCTGGTCACCGTATTGATACTGGTGTTATTGCCTTCGCTGGCGGGTTTGCTCGGTGGCTCTGAAAGCACCACAGGTAGTCAGATACCGTTGTGGCAGACCATTACCCTGACATTACTGCAAGTGATGATTTTTATCGCCCTGATGCTGGTGGTTGGGCGCCGTGTGCTGCCATGGTTGTTATGGCAGGTTGCCCAGACCGGGTCGCGTGAGCTGTTTACGCTAGCGGTTGTTTCGTTTGCCATTTGCATCGCTTACGGTGCCGCGATGATATTTAACGTATCCTTTGCCCTCGGTGCTTTTTTCGCCGGCATGGTCATGCGTGAATCACAATTCAGCGGCCGTGCGGCGGAAGAAAGCCTGCCGTTAAGAGATGCGTTTGCCGTACTTTTTTTTGTTTCGGTCGGCATGTTGTTTGATCCCTTCATATTGATCGAAGAGCCGCTGCATGTACTTGGCGTGGTTGCCATTATTGTGGTCGGAAAATCCATTGCGGCGTTGCTGCTTGTATTGCTTTTCCGCTATCCGCTGAATACGGCATTGATCGTTGCGGCAAGTCTGGGTCAGATCGGGGAATTTTCGTTTATTCTGGCTGGACTGGGTGTTTCGCTGGACTTGTTGCCTGCCGAAGGATTCAGTCTGGTGCTTGCCGGCGCATTGGTTTCCATTGCTTTTAACCCGATCGCTTTTGCGACGATTGCCCCCGTGAGCAACTGGTTTCTCAAGCACTCCCGGCTGGCGCGTAAATTATCCACGCGGGATGATCCCTATGCGGAATTGCCGATGAGCACCGAGCGCCGCTATCTTGAAGGTCAGGTTGTGCTGGTCGGTTACGGACAAGTTGGAAAGCGCATAGCCGGCGCACTGAGCACACAGAATATTCCATATGTAGTCGTTGATCGAAATCGTGAACTGGTTCAGGATCTGCGCGATAAAAAACTTGCTGCCGTTAGTGGAGATGCAGCGGAACCGGCTGTACTAATCCAGGCGCATATCGCCGATGCCGCAATGCTTGTTATTACCGTACCTGATCTACTCAATGTACGTCAGATGGTCAACACAGCACAAACATTGAATCCGGAGATTGAAATTGTTTTACGTTCCGGTAATGAAGATGAAGCTGCGCTGCTAAAAAAGGATAATTTAGGCACCGTATTTTACAGCACGGAAGAGCTTGCCAAAAACATAATGCAGCATGTGTTGCAGCGTTTTGACCGGTAAATCTTCAGGCTTGATTTGCCTTTGTCGGATCATTTCTGAGCTGCTTTTCTTTGTGTTTTCTCGAACCCGAGCGAATTAACCGAAAGTGGCGCAAAAATGTCCACTGCCCATGCCGCTCGTTTTGCCGAACAGCAGAGGGGTCACCTCATTACTGCTCCGCTTTCTGAACAATCCGGCTGACAGTCGCATAATGCACGCCAAATTCATCCGCGATGGCTTTCATGGTATAGCCGCCCGTCTGATAGGCCGCGGCAATTCCTGCATTTCTGTCATCAAATGATGAATAATATGAAAGCGGTCCGGCCTGTGCACGTCTCTGCACGCGCGGAATTTCACTGCTATGTTTATCGGATTGCACATGTTGCTGCATTTCTTTGACAAATTCCGCTTTGCCAAGATAAATCTGCCCCCGCAAATCATCCCAGACACTTGGCAAACCCATGCCTGCACGGACAAAATCGATATAGGCGGCGATAGCCCGCTTGCGTTGTCTGCCGAATTGTCCCAGTATCCAGTCCGCGTGCAGCCACTCAGGACAGCCGTTTTTACCGGTCATCGCCGGATAACTGCTCCAGGGCCAATGTTCAATGTTTGTTACCGCCCCCGCCCGCACAGGATTCAACACAACATAGCGCGACAACTCAAGCAGATAATTCTCTTTTTCAACCAGAATAGCTTTATAGCGCCCCTGATAAACATGGCCAACCCGATTGTGCGCACGATTAAAGGTCTGCGTATAAACGCCATTCAGCTGCCGCATCCCCTTCGACAAATTCCCTTCAACCGTTTCAACAATAATATGGTAGTGGTTATCCATCAGGCAATACGCATGGCAAACCCAGTTAAACCGCTTACAGACATGACCCAGCAATGTCAGCCAGTGGATGCGGTCAGCGTCATCCAGATAAATAGCCTCCCGGCGGTCTCCTCGCGAAGTCACATGATACAAACCGCCGGGAAATTCAATTCTTAACGGTCTTGCCATCGCTAATTTCCAAATTTCATGATTGTGTGAATTATATCATTAGTTGCATCAATGAAAGACCTGACCCCTTTAGTATGCTGTCATAATTTAGTAACAGAATTTTCATAATTTACAGTTAATTAGATAAAAAATACATTAAGCAGCAAAAAATAAAATCCGTTAACAACACATTACCCAATCACCTTATCGATTAACCCAAATGAACAAATTCACACAGCATTCATCAACAATCGTTTTGATCACAATGGTCGCAGTCACTATGCTGCTTAGTTACTTCTTTTATCTATTCGCGCAGCAATCATTAATCGAAGGTCAGCGACAAGCGGGCTTGATGTTTGCAAAATCTTATGCGAATTCCATATGGCCATCTCATGCTGGTTTCGTACAGAATGCAGCATCACTCAAACACAAAGAACTGCAGAATAATGATGAAATACGCTATATCCACCGCGATCTGCGCAAGTTGTTGCGTGGTAGCGAATTACTTAATGTAACCATTCTTAATGTACATGGTTTGGTGGTTTACTCTACCAATACGGCACAAATTGGTGATCTGCAACTCGCTGACCCCATGTATCAAAGCGCACGTAAAGGAAAAACATCAAGCTCGCTCACATTTTACGAAAATTATAAAACTGACCGTGATGACTTAAAAGAGCGCCATATTGTAACGAGCTATTTACCAATCAGGATTCTTGATGTAGCACCAGTAGAAGCGGTGATGATCATTGAGTCTGATACAACAAGCGTAATGGAGGATATGCATACTCGGCTGATTAGCATGATTTGTTGGTTAATTTTTCTTATGACACTCGTTTATTTTCTTGTACAAACATTTACAAAACGTTCCGACAAGCTACTAAAAAAACAGCAATTGCAACTCGAGGAAGATATCGACCGCATGCGTCATCTAGCCTATCATGACTCTCTTACCGGCTTTCTTAACCGTACAAGCTTCAATGAACATACTGAGGAAGCAGTGCTTCGTGCAAAACGCGTAGGTTGGGCAACATCGATAGTTTTTCTTGATCTTGATCGTTTCAAACTAATTAATGACAGTTTGGGACACGATGCGGGCGATCAGTTACTGCGAATCACAGCCGATCGAATTCAAATGGTTTTGCGTGAAAGCGATCTTTTATTCCGTATGGGAGGCGACGAATTCACGGCAATTCTTGAAGACGTCAAGATTCCCGAAGAAGCTGCAGATATAGCAAATAGAATTTTAAACGCGATTGCCAAGCCAATTGAATTACAGGGAGAGGAATTTACGGTTTCGGCTAGTATCGGTATATCCAACTACCCACGGGATGGAGAATTTGCCGATCACCTTGTCAAGTGTGCAGACACCGCCATGTTTCGTGCAAAAGAACTGGGTGGCAATTGCTTTAGCTTCTTTTCACCAGAAATGAACGAAAGAATCGAGAACCAGCTTAAACTTGAAACCGCCTTGCGTCGCGCCTTGAAAAATGAAGAATTCTTTTTGCAGTACCAGCCACGGGTTAGCGCTCAATCACAAAAAATAATCGGCGTCGAAGCATTACTGCGCTGGAATCATCCCGAATGGGGGCTTGTATTACCGAATCGCTTTATTTCTCAACTCGAAGAATCCGGACTCATTATACCTGTTGGAAACTGGGTGATCAGGGAAGCATGTCGTCAAAACAAATTATGGCAAGAAATGGGACATGCGCCGATATGTGTATCGGTAAATCTCTCTTCTCGACAGTTTCGTAGTGAATCGTTAGTCAATACTGTACGCCAGGCTCTGACAGAAACTGGACTGGAGCCGCGCTATCTTGAGCTGGAATTGACAGAAAGTCTGCTGGTCGATAATACCGAGCATGCTATTTCACTCATGCAGGCATTAAAGGAACTTGGAATAGCTTTGTCAATTGATGATTTTGGAACCGGATACTCATCTCTGAGTTACCTGAAACGTTTTCCTATTGACTGTCTCAAAATCGACCGCAGCTTCGTTACTGACCTTGCCAGCGATACCAAGGATGCAGCGATTATAGAAGCTATTTCATCATTAGCACGCAATCTGGGTATTGGGTTAGTTGCCGAAGGAGTTGAAGATGTTAACCAAGCCCAACTACTAAAGGGCTATGGATGCACCGAGATGCAGGGATACTTTTATGGCCGACCAATGGATGCTGATCACCTGGTTAGCATAATTACTCAACCAAACACATCCACAATCCGAACTAAAGTGGCTTGATTTCTGTTTCAAATATTTACTTCTAATTAGTGTCTGCCCGGAAATTCACAATTCAAATGAATAACAACGGATTACGCTTAATTCCGGCAAAGAGGATTAGAAGGAATTTGAAATAAAACGACGTAGATAGGTGGTTTTGTCGTATTTCAGGCTACAACAAGGAACTAAGGGGTCAGGTCTTGAACAAAAGGAACTAAGGGGTCAGGTCTTGAACAACAACATCGTCGCAGCTTTTTTTAGTAACCCGGCCTCTCGCAGTATCATGAATGTTAAATTCATCCACACTAACTTTCTGAACAAAGACGGTAAAGCGGTAATCCGCTCGCTGGATAAACTATAGCTTGTCGGTCACATCGGCAGACACAGTTCTATTGTTGCAATACCTGTTCCTGCCTGAACGATTCAACCCATCTTTCATGCGCAAAATGCTAAACTCTCCGCAGTTTTGAAAATCAAACCCGCACATGAAAACCGATTCCATTCCACTCTACACCGAACCCTACGTCGCGCCGAAATGGCTGCGCGGCGGCAATGCGCAGACGATTTATCCCTATCTGATGCGGCAGAAGCCGCTGTTTGTCTACCGGCGCGTGCGCTGGGAGCTTGCGGACGGCGATTTTGTCGATGTCGACTGGCTCGACGGCAATACCGATGCGCCGCTGGTGGTGATTTTTCACGGTCTCGAGGGCGGTTCGAACAGCCATTACATCATCAGTATCAAGAATATCCTGCAGCAGTACGGCTGGCACAGCGTGGTGATTCATTTCCGCGGCTGCTCGGGGGAGCCGAACCGCCTGTCGCGCGCCTATCATGCGGGCGACTCGGCGGAAATCAACTGGATGGTCAGGCGCATTGTGCAGGAACACCGGCAGGACTGCACCGACGGTCAGCCGGTTTATGCGATTGGCGTGTCCCTGGGCGGCAACGCGCTGCTGAAGTGGCTGGGCGAGCAAGGCGAACAGGCAACGGACTGGCTGAACGGCGTGGCCGCGATCTCAGTGCCGCTCGATCTGGCGGCAGCCGGCGCGGCGCTGGATTCCGGATTCAATCAGGTGTATACGCATCATTTCCTCAGTACGCTGAAGCGCAAGGCGTTCGACAAGTTGAAAAAATTTCCCGATCTGTTTGACGCCAGGGCGCTGTCGCGATGCCGCACCATTTACGACTTCGACAACATTGTTACCGCGCCGCTGCATGGCTTCAAAAATACCGACGATTACTGGCGGCAGTCAAGCAGCAAGCAGTTTCTGCCGCATATCCGGGTGCCCACGCTGGTGATCAATGCGCTGAACGATCCGTTTATGCCCGCCTCGGTTCTGCCCGGCAAAGGTGAAGTCTCAACCGCAGTAACGCTGGAATATCCCGACGAAGGCGGACACGCCGGTTTTATTCAAGCGCCTTTTCCCGGCAGTCTGGAATGGCTGCCGAAAAAGATCGTCAGCTTTTTTCATCATCAATGCGCCTAGGATAAAAACCGTGCGACAAAAGCACTGCTGACGTTTCCGGGCACCGGGATACGTACGCGATGGCCGCTGCCTGGCGCGGCAAAGACGGGCTTGCCTTTGGTGTCGAGCATCCGGGTCAGTTCAACCACCTGATTGCCGGACGGATGGATGATTTCAAGCCGGTCGCCGACCTGAAACCGGTTTTTGACCAGCACCTCGGCCATGCCGCTGGATTCGTCGAATCCGGTAATGTCGCCGACATACTGGCTGCGGCTCGACTCGGAATGGCCGCGCAGGTAATTCTGCGTTTCATGCGTCTGGTGACGCTGGTAAAAACCGCTGGTGTAACCGCGGTTGGCCAGCCCTTCCAGCTCTCCGAGCAGCGACAGGTCAAACGCCTTGCCTGCGACAGCGTCGTCAATCGCCTTGCGATAGACCTGCGCGGTGCGGGCGACATAATACAGCGATTTCGTACGGCCTTCGACCTTGAACGAATCAACACCGATCTTGACCAGCCGCTCGATATGCTCCACCGCGCGCAGGTCTTTCGAATTCATGATATAGGTACCGTGTTCGTCTTCCAGGATCGGCATGAGCTGTCCGGGGCGCTCCTTTTCTTCGATCAGGTAAACCTGGTCGGCTGCCGGATGCCGTTGGAAGCCGGGCTTCTGCTCCGGCTGGCTGTCCGCCTCGCGCAGTGCTGCGTTAAAGTCGAAATCGATTGTTCCGGCTGATTTGATGTCGCCATTGTCGCCGTCTTCGCCCGAAGTGACTTTATAATCCCAGCGGCAGGAATTGGTGCAGGTGCCCTGATTCGGATCGCGGTGATTGAAATACCCGGACAACAGGCAGCGCCCCGAGTAAGCGATGCACAGCGCGCCATGCACGAAAACCTCGATTTCCATATCGGGACAGAAATCGCGGATCTGCGCGATTTCATCGAGCGACAGTTCACGCGACAGGATAACGCGCGTAAGACCGATTTTCTGCCAGAATTTGACGCCCATGTAATTGACGGTATTCGCCTGCACGGAAAGATGCACCGGTATATCCGGCCATTTTTCCCGCACCATCATGATCAGCCCGGGGTCGGCCATGATCAGCGCGTCCGGCTTCATGGCGATGACCGGCGTCATATCCGCCAGATACGTTTTCAGCTTGGCGTTATGCGGCGTGATATTACTCGCGACAAAAAACTTTTTCCCCAGCGCATGTGCTTCGGCAATGCCGGTTTGCAGTTGCTCCAGGGCAAACTCGTTATTGCGCGCGCGCAGCGAATAACGCGGCTGGCCCGCATAAACTGCATCGGCACCGTAGGCATACGCCGTACGCATTTTTTCCAGCGATCCGGCGGGAAGTAACAATTCGGGAGTCGTCGACATGTTGTAAAATCAGGCTCTATGAAAATCGATAAAAACCTATTGTAACATCTATGCTTTCAAATCCAGCTGAACCCGCGTTCGTCCACCTGCGCATGCACAGCGAGTTTTCCATTACGGACAGCACGATCCGCATTGATGGCGCGATTTCCAGGGCGGTTGACGATCAGATGCCCGCGCTGGCGCTGACCGATCTGGCCAATCTGTTCGGCGCGATAAAGTTTTATCAAAATGCCCGCCGCAACGGCATCAAGCCCGTTATCGGCAGCGATGTCTGGATCAGCGACGAAACGGAACACGGCAGGCCGCAACGCGTGCTGCTGCTTTGCCAGTCGTACGCGGGTTATCTGCTGCTGTCACGGTTGCTCTCGCGTGCATATCTTGAAAACCAAAGCCACGGACGTGCTGAAGTCCGGCTTTCATGGCTGCGCGACGAAACCGGCGGCACTGAAGGATTGATCGCCTTATCCGGCGCACGTTATGGCGGCATCGGCCAGGCCATTTTAAATCACGATCCGCAATCGGCCGAAGAACAGGCACAGCTATGGGCCGCGCTGTTTCCCGACCGTTTTTACATCGAAATACAGCGTGACGGACATGATCAGGAAGAACACCTGCTGCAACAATCACTGATCCTTGCCAGCAGAATGAATCTGCCTGTTGTCGCCACACAGTCCATCCAGTTTCTTGAACCGGACGATTTCGACGCGCACGAAGCCCGTGTCTGCATCGCGGAGGGTTATATACTTGCCGACCGGCGCAGGCCAAAAACGTTTACCCGGCAGCAGTATTTCAAAACACGACAGGAAATTACCGGACTGTTCGCCGATGTTCCGACCGCGCTGGCCAACAGCGTCGAAATCACGCGGCGCTGCAATCTTGAATTTGAACTCGGCGTCAACAAACTGCCGTTATACCCCACCCCAAATAACGAAAGCCTGGAAGACTATCTGCGTGACCAGGCCGCCATCGGTTTGAATCAGCGCATGGCTTCCCTGTATCCCGACGAAGCCGAGCGCGCCGCGCAACTGCCGCGATACCAGGCGCGCCTGGCGTTCGAGGTGGAAACCATCATCACCATGGGTTTTTCCGGTTACTTCCTGATCGTTGCCGACTTTATCAACTGGGCCAAACGCAATGATGTGCCGGTAGGTCCCGGGCGCGGTTCCGGCGCCGGTTCGCTGGTGGCTTATTCGTTAGGCATCACCGACCTCGATCCGCTGCGCTATGACCTGCTGTTTGAGCGTTTCCTGAACCCCGAGCGCGTTTCCATGCCGGATTTCGATATTGACTTCTGCCAGGACCGGCGCGAGCGCGTGATCAACTATGTCAAGCAGCGTTACGGCA
>CAZXBP010000096.1:0-11303 GCA_964639015.1 uncultured Nitrosomonas sp. | reverse complement strand
GTGTGATTCACCATTTGGGTAAGCTGATATTGTTCAGGTTGTTCCATTTATTCATACCGTTAGTCATCGCGGATAACAGTCAACTGAGGTTTTTAGGTTAAATCCAATTAAGTTAAGGCAATACTATAGAAAAACATCCGCCGCCATCGATACCGTCGTTACTCATGGTGATATAACCGGTTTTTCCATTATTCTGATGCATTTCCGCAGCCATTTCGGAAAAAAACAAACCCAGCCCCGTGCTGCTTGATTTAAAACTGAATCGTTTTTGCGCATCACGCGTTGATACATCAAACATTTCCTCAGGATAGCCGGGACCATCATCCTTAATCTGCAAAATAAAAGTCTGATTCTCCTGCCAGGCTGCAATCTCTATTTTCGACTCGGCATATATGTACAGATTATTCATGATATTAACCAGCACACCATGCAGTAGATCGCTGTCGATATACCAGTACAAGTCATCATTACAGCATAGGGACACCGTGATATTTTTATTCGTGAACATCGGTATATAAGGATCAAGCGTATCGGCAAGAAAATCCCGTATACCGATTTCGCCGATATTGGCGAAATATTGCGCTTGATCAATGCGGTACAGCACCAGCAATTGAACCAGGTGGTTATTGATGCGCTTACCTTGATACTGTAATTGCTCCAGCGCGATCTTGTTCTCGCAGTCTCCAATCGCAGCGCTGACTTCAGCAAGCCTGTTGATCAAAATACTGAGCGAATTTTTCACATCATGGATACAACCGGCCAATACGGTAGAAAAATCCATCGATTTTGCTGACAGTTTTGCCTCGGGATTATTATGCCGCTTCATTACTCAGATCTTCTGTCAATTTTAATAATTGATAGTATTTTTGATTGCCGGGATCAACTTTATGACCTTGCTCCATGAATCTTTGACACAGCGAAAAATATTTCCCCGTTTCTCGTGTTCTTTTCATTTGTCTGATCATTGAATATGCGGCATTGAAGTTGATTGTTGCGTTATTAGGCATGCCTTTTGCAGCCTGAATAAAGAAACTGATCGACTGCTCCAACTCACCCGCGCGAACCATTTTGACGCCTGTATTATTGATTCTGATAATTTCCTGCCGCGTGTTTTCAATTATTTCATTGGCTTCATCAAGCTTTCCCGCTTTTTCATACAATGACCTTACTTGGCCAAGCAGTTTTTCATTCTCTGAATGATCGTTAACAAGCTGTTTGACAATTTTGCTTGTCAATTCCGGGTGATCGAGCGTCAGACACGTTTGCGTTATTTCCAGCGCGGTTTCCGGATGCAGAACACCCATGCGTTTGTTCAGGTTTTTGAAAACGAGATCGAGGTGTTTTTCACAATCATCTTTAGCTTCTGTTTTCAGGCAAACTATTGACTTGGAGAGAGATACGTATAAATCGCCATCCGGGTGATTTCTGAAATTCTGCTGGATATTTTCTATCGCCTCCAAAGCTTCGTTGACTTTGTCCTGGCCGATGAGTGATTTGGTCAATCCGGTCAAATCAGTCAAGTTTCCAAAACAAGAATTCCGGCCAACCACAATGGCATTTTCGTAAGCCTTTCCGGCAATCTCATAATCACCGTTTTGCAATGCGACCGCACCCAGTTTTCTCTGCCGCACCGGAGATTTCGGTGACAGATCAATGGCGCATTCAAGGACGTATTGACTTCGCTCCAACTGTCCCTGCATTTCCAAAGCGTCAGCCAGGCCGTCAAGCGCATGAACATAAGCAGGGTTTTCATTGACCAGCAGCTCAAATTGCACTTCGGCCTCAGCATAATTTTTTTTCTGAAAATAAACTTTACCCAGTGCCAAGCGGATCCAAGCGATATTTCTACCTTCCAGTAAGCGGATATAATAGCGTTCCGCTTCATCAAGCAAACCAAGCTTGCATAACAAGTCGCCTTTAATTTTTTGAACCTCGGTCAAACCATTTTCCTCATTCCGAAGTTTCTGATCGCACAAATCAAGTGCTTTTGAATAATTCCGTACGTTAATGGCTTGAGCAATCTCTTCCAGCTTTTCCTTTCTACGCGAAGCTTTTTCCAACCGGGTCTGGATCTGTGACTGCGTAAAAGGTTTTGAAATGTAGTCATCAGGGAAATAGTCAATTGCCCCCATAACCATTTTTGACGTGTTTTCCGTCGTGATAATAAAAAATATCGCAGCGTGGCTTAATAGATTGCGATGACGCGCCTCTTCAAGCACCTGTTGTCCATCCCTGCCATTGCCGAGTTTGTAATCGCACAACACGATATTAAAGGCATTTTTCTCAAGCAGCGTGATGGCTTCCTTTCCATTCTTCGCCATTGCTATTTTAGCTGGCTCAAGCGGTGTAAGCATTTCCCGCAGCAGCTGACGCATTTTGTCGTAATCCTCGACAATCAGTACGGATTTGTTTTTAAGGCTCCAAAGATTCATACCCAGGCAAATTATTTGTTTTCAATCGGATTGCAGTATGTTGTGTGACATTAATTATCGGTTAACCGCGCTTTTTCTTGATCTGCTCTTTTTTCAGGCTGCCTCGGAGGCTGGTTTTGTCCTGAAGAATTTCATCGCTGTGTCATAAAAGTGCAACATTTGCTGCGTAGTATTCGGAATTACGAAAGCCCGCAACGAAACCTTAGATTGGTCATGTTAAATAAAGTTATTGAGATACAGCAAGTTATGCGGAATCATATAAATACAGGTCATATTGTTCTGGCCGGATTGCTCATCGCGTTAAGCACCTTTTCAACACTTCCGGTCAACGCGAGCAGTCTGGAAAATATGGCGAAATCGCTGGCAAAAATTCGCGGAGAAGTTGAAACACTGCAAACGCAGCTGGATATCGAAAAAGAAAAACACGCGAATCAGATTACAGCCCTGTCTTCCCAGCTTGCCGACTTAAGCGTTGAGGAACGAAGACAAAAATCAACGATTGAGAAACTGGAACATACGCTGGAAAAGCTATTGCAGGCTTCCCAACAGGCCGAACAATCCGGCGAACAGCTAAAGCCGGTACTGCTCAAAGCACTCGCGCATTACAAGCAATATGTACTGAATGGGTATCCTTTCAGAATCGAGGACCGGATCAAAGCGATTGAAACACTCGAAGATAACATTGCACGTCAGCTGGTTGATCCGAATAAAGCGGTCAATCAGGCATGGGCTTTGATTGAGGATGAAATCCGCTTAAGCAAGGAAAACGGACTATATCAACAAGCAATCTCACTGGGCGGCGAAAAAGTACTCGCGGATATCGCCAAGATCGGTACTGTATTTTTGTTTTTTCAAACCCGTGACAACCGGGCCGGCATGGCCAGACCATCCGAAGACGGTCGATGGAAATTCGAAACAGTTGCCGCCGCCAGTGATACGGAGCGAATAGCCAGATTGTTTGACGCACTGAAGAAACAAATCCGCCAGGGTTACTTTGAATTACCGAATCCATTGAAATAATGAACAAATCATTGCTAATGTTATTAACCGCGGTGTTTGCTGCCATATCCGGCATTTCACCCGCTTATGCCGAGGAATCGGTCACCGTCGAATCGGTATCGCAGGATGCGGCACCGGCATCCGCTGCGCAGCCGGCAGCAAATGCGCAGCAGCCTTCATCGCCCGCACGGGAAAAAGTTGACCTGGAAACCGCCTACAAGCGCGAATACGCCTTCCTTGATGCACAAAAAAGAGAGCTGGCTGATCGCTTGAAAAAATATCAAGCCAGCACGCAAGGCGAAACCAGGGAACTTCAGAACAAAATTGCCGTGCTGGACCGCGCATCGGTTGAACGCTCGGCCCGAATTGATCAATTGAATACCTTACTGGCAGAAGCTGAGCGCGGCGAAGCGGCGGTAGCGGAACGCGGTGACGCACTCGAAATTACCTATGCTCAGGCCGAAGCGACACTGAAAAATCATGATAAGGAAATGCCTTCCACATTAATGGAATCGATTGGTAATGACACCACAAAAGTGGCTTATTTATTTGATCAGGCACTTATATTACTGCAGGAAATCGGTGCAATTCAAACAACACAGGGGGCTTTTTTTCTCGAAAACGGCAAACAAACGCAAGGTGAAATCATCCGCCTGGGGAACATCGCGGCTTATGGTGTCAGTACCGAAGGCAGTGGCAGTCTGGTACCCGCCGGTGGTGGTGATTTAAAGATCTGGCGTGAATCCACTGCGGACACTGCAATTGCGCTCAGCAAAAACCAGCAGCCAGAAACACTGCAACTGTTCATATTCGAATCCCGTACCCAGGCCGTCGAGGAAACCGCTGATAAGACCATACTGGAAGTCATTCATTCGGGCGGCATCATTGGCTGGGTCATTGTTGGCCTTGGCGGCCTGACACTTTTACTGATAGTCATCCGAATTTATCTGCTGCGATCAAACAGCGCCAATACGCAACACATCGCGGATCAAGTCATTCAGCAGGTGATCGATGGCGATCTGGAAAGCGCCAAAAAAAGCTGCGAAACAGGCGCTTCAGCGATCACGCGCGTTTTGTCGAATACTTTGCGGCACTTGAAAGATGACCGCGATCACATGGAAAGCGTTGTCCACGAAGCGATTCTGCGCGAATCCGGTGCCTTGGACCGTTTCGGTTCGGCGATACTGGTTATTGCCTCGGTTTCGCCTTTACTGGGCCTGCTCGGTACCGTTACCGGCATGATCGCCACATTTGATGTGATTACCGAATTCGGCACCGGAGATCCCAAGCTGCTTTCCGGGGGCATTTCGATTGCGCTGGTGACTACGGAGCTGGGATTGATTGTCGCTATTCCGGCATTGCTGATTGGTTCAGTGCTCTCCGCCTGGGCAAGAAGCATCAAGCGGGACATGGAACATGCTGCGCTGAGAGTAACCAACGCTTTCCTGGGCAGACCGATTTCCGATCCGAATACTACGCCGGAAAACAACGCCTCCGCTTTTGCAGGCGGGCCTATGGCACCCGCGCTGAGCAGCAGCCCCGTCTGATAGGAAGCAGAGCAGATGCCAGCCAGTTTACATGAAATCATTCTGATGATTAAGGCGCTGTTCAGCGCTGGCGGCTATGTCATGCCGCCTTTGCTGTTCTGCGCTTTACTGCTTTGGTACGGATTGGGGTACCGATACTGGACGCTGAAATCATCCCGCGCCATGTCGATTCACGACATGCTCGATTATTACAGCCGCAACGCCCAGCAATCTCCCTGCAACATTGTCGAGCAGGCCGTACAGCAGGGCCTGGCGTTGCGCAACAAAGGTATTAAAAACCTGCGGCGTTTCCTGGATGAAATTTTCTACGGCTATCTGAAAGAAATCCGGCGATTTTCGGTGATGACTAAAACCATTGTTGTTATTTCTCCATTGCTGGGATTGCTCGGAACGGTGATCGGCATGATCGAAACATTCGACTCTCTGGGATCAATGTCCCTGTTTACCCAATCGGGCGGCATCGCGGGCGGCATATCGCAGGCGCTGATTTCCACCCAGACCGGACTGGCCGTGGCGATTCCCGGCATGCTGCTACACAGCATGCTGCATAAAAAACAGCAGAGAATCGAACGCGAATTATTGCAGATCAGAGAATTGTTATGCGTGCATTCCGCATCACTCACCCAGCCATCGCGCCACTAAACAGACAAGGAGTACTTTTATCATGCAATATCACGACGACCCGATTGAAACAGATGCAACCATCGATATCGGCCCGATGATCGACATCGTTTTTATTTTGCTGATCTTTTTTATGGTCACGACAACCTTTGTCAAGGATATGAAGCTCGAGCTGGAGCGCCCCAAAGCGAGCAGCGCAATGGCAGCATCCAGCAAGGCTATCCGGTTGTATATCGATCAACACGGCGACACCTATCTGGATGGCGAGCCGGTGCGCATGTGGCTGATACAAAGCAAGCTGCGTGATTTACTGAGCACATCGACCAGCAAAGTTGTTCTGGTGGTCACCGATGAAGGCGTTCCAGCCGGAAAGCTGGTTGAAGTGGTCGATCAGGCACGTTTATCCGGTGCGGAAAGCGTCGGTGTAGCAACCAAAAAAGAAGCGGGGTAATTCATCATGCAGACAACACTAATACAATCAACAAAACAGCAATCAAAATTCAACGGCAAGCACGGAGCGGCAATCTTTTCGATGCTGATCGGCCCGTTCTTTGTTTTCGGACTCATTCTGGTCATGAATCACTATATCGGCAAAATTGACAAGACGCCGGTACAGGAAGTAACCGAAATCGCCATGGTCAAACAGATTAAGGAAGAACCCAAGCGGGAAATCAAAAAAGTTGAGCCGCCGCGGCGCATCACACCGTCGCAGGCGCCTGTGCCTTTCACCGGACTCGGTACCGCTCTCTCCGGTATTGATCTCGGCATGCTCGGCTTCAACACCGGGCAGATGGGTGATCTGGACGATGCCCTGATCGGCAAAACCGGCAATGCGGTTATGACGGCTGATCTGGTCGATGTTCCGCCCAGAGCAATCGCGCAGGGTGCGTTCAGGTATCCGCCATCAGCCAAAAAGAACGGCATCAGGGGCTATGTGGTGTTATCTATTCTGGTGAGTGAGAAAGGGGCGGTCGACCAGGTTCAGGTTCTTGAATCGAGCCCTTCAGGTGTTTTCGATGCGGCTGCATTACAGGGTATACGATCCTGGCAGTTTGAACCGGCCAAGTATAAAGGCGATGTCGTCCGCGTATGGGCAAAACAAAGAATTCGCTTTGATTTATCGTGACCATGTTAAAAAAACGCGCATGTTTTTTTCTCAGCATTTCTTCAGGAAAGCGTGTTATTGGACTGTGTTTCTGTATTTTTCTGGGATGCCACAGTATCGTCGGCTGGTCTGACAGCACGAAAACTCAGCAGGCCGATGCCTTGGAACTGGCGGCAATCATGCTCAGGGACGGTCACAGTGACCGGGCACTGCTTGCGCTGCAAAGTGTGGATCCGGAAGACGAAAAAACAGACCGTGCCCGGTTTTATACGCTACAAGGTCTGGCTTATTTAAATCTGAATAATTTTGCTGCTGCCAGAGACAATCTGCAACAGGCCATAAGCAACGGACAGAATGATCCGGTTATATTTACCTATCTGGCGCAGGCGCATTATGCGCTGAAAGATTATCGCAACACCATTCAGGCGATTGACCGGTCAGGCGAACATGCACGAAACGCCATTCTGATCGCAGTAAAATCGCAGGCGTATTGGCATCTGAACGAACCTGGTGCGGCAATCAACGTCCTGAATGAAGGCCAGCGTCTGTATCCGCAGGATTACAGCTTTCTCAGACGCAAGGTTTTTTATTTCGTCGAGCTCCAGCTATTCCATGAAGCTGCAAAACTGGGCAGGCAGTACCTGGCACAATCACAAGCCGCTGCGGAGGATTACATCGCCATTGGCAATGCACTTCGTCTCAGCAGACAGTTTGAGGAAGCACTCGCCATTCTTGAAGTCGCCCGCCTGCAATTTCCCGACAACGATACCGTCGCGAAACTGCTGGCGCACACTTATCTTGACCAGGGCCAGTTGAACTCAGCCGCATACATTCTGGAACAAGCGGCATTGTTAAACCCGGATTTGCTGTCTGAAGCTGCGGAAGTATACCGCCGCGCAAACCGGTTTCATAAAGCGCTGACGCTCAATGAGGGTATACAGGATCAGAAAATCAAATTCAAGCAACGTCTGTCGATTCTGCTCGCACTCAAGCAATATGAACGCGCCGCCAATATGGAATCCAGCCTGTACCGGACAGGTTTACTGGAAGACCAGCATGTGCGCTATGCCCTTGCCTACGCTTATTTCTCCAGCGGCCGCTTTGCCGAGGCCGGGAAGCAACTGGATCACTTGTCTGAGCCCGAGTTGTTCAGAAAAGGAATCGAATTACGCCGTTTGATGCAAGTCTGCAAAGAAGAACCCTGGAAGTGTATCTGACAGGCGCAATATTACCCCGCCACTCAACGAAAACCGCATCAAATCTGATCGTATGGATTTTCCTAAATACCACAAAGCGCATCATGTCATTGATCGTCTTATGCTTTATTGGACTGCCGCATTAATTACCATGCTGGTCAGCATGTCAGCTTTGGGCGAAACCGAAAATCAGCAATTAGCCGAATTCTCTATTTATCTGTTTCAGGAAGGTTTGCCGATTGTTGATGCCGAGCTGACTATTCTCAGCGTGAATGAACGTCAAACCGAGACACCGTCAGAATCCGCTTCCCCTGACGTCATCAGCTGGCGCGGCAATGGTGGCGCAACAGTCAGAACCAATGAGAATGGCAGCATAGCGGCAAAACTGCCGCCCGGCAGTTATCACATAAAACTGACCACCAGCGATCAATCTTTCGTTTTTGACCTGCCGTTACGGTCTGCTGAAAATGTACAGATTCTACTGACGTTTTACCCTGATGGCCGTTCACCGCAACTTAATATTGAAAGCTCGGTTGCCGGAACGATCGCGGGTGCCGAAGCATTACCGGAAACAACTGAACCGCTCGGTGAAGGCATTCTCAGCGTCAAAGTGCTTTCTGTCGAAACCGGCAGACCGGTCAGAGATGTGCAGGTTTTTGTCAGCGGATTGAATCAGCAATTGCGAACAGACGACGAAGGCCGTCTGGAGGCAACCATCCCGGCCGGCAGCTACAGCGTTTCACTGTTGCATCCGGCTTACAGCAGCCAGACGCAGGACGCGGTGGAGATTGCCGACGGGCAAATGGCCGAATTGTCTTTCAATCTGACGCCGGCAGGCGTAGAACTCGCCGAATATGTTGTACTGGAGCCTTACCTGGCGGGTACGCTGGCTTCGGTGATTGAAGAGCAAAAGACGTCGACTGAAGTAACCACCGTACTGGGCGCTGAACAATTCAGCCGCAGCGGCGATTCGGATGTGGCGAGCGCGTTACGCAGAGCCTCCGGTCTGACGCTGGTGGGCGGTCAATTCATTTTCATTCGCGGTCTCGGCGAGCGGTTTTCTTCTACGCTCGTTAACGGCGCGGCAATTCCAAGTCCCGATGCAACGCGACGCGTCGTGCCGCTGGACCTTTTCCCGACCAATTTTCTGGAAAGCGTACTGGTACAAAAAACCTATTCGGCCGACCGTCCCGGTGAATTTGCCGGTGGTACACTGGAAATGCGCACACGCGGCATACCGGATGAATTTTTCTTCAATTTCAGCGCGAGTACCGGAATCAACGACAACGCTTCTTTTGCCAATGGACTGACTTACAAAGGCGGCGGTACTGATTTCCTGAGTTTTGACGATTGCGCGCGAAAATTGCCTGATTCGATTGCATCGGCGCTGGCGAATGGCGGAACCATTCAACCGCAGACTGCTTTTAATCCCAACGGATTCTCTCCCCAGGAAATTGAAACGTTCGGGGAAGATCTTTCAGGGGTATGGGATGTGACGCAAAAAACACCTGGTCCGGACAGAGGGTTTGACGTCGCACTGGGCAATGTATTCGAACGCGGCAACATCCGGGCGGGATTTATTGCCGCCGGTGGATGGAATCAGCAGTTCCGGAATCAAAACGAAATCAACCGTGAATTCACGCCAACCACTGGCAGTAATGCTTTACGCATGATTCAGGATTTTGACACACGGCGCTCACTGCAGACCACGGAGCTCAATGGCTATCTGGCGGCGGATATTGAATACTCGGACAGTCACCGTATTTTTTCACGCACCATGTTTTTGCGCCAGGCTGTTGATGAAACACGGGTCAGCCAGGGATTTACCGATGCTGAAATCACTGATGTGCGCCGCACCCGACTGCGGTTTTTTTCGAATCAATTATTCATGCAGCAGGTCGGTGGTGATCACCGGTTCAACTTTGCCAAGGATTTATCCATCCACTGGCTGTACACCAACGCAACCGCCAACCGCGACGAACCCATGACACGCGATTACCGTTTCGATGAGCTGGGAAGCGGCGGTTTCGCACTGTCACGTCGCGCGGACAGCAACCAGACTTCGTTTTCCGACCTCGTCGATAAGGACCAAAGCTGGCGCATGGGCGCCAAACTGCCGCTGGAATTTTCACCCGATCACAAAGTGACGCTTAACACCGGATTCATCACGCAGGACAAAACCCGTGATTCAAGCATCCGGCGTTTCAACTTTGTTCCGGCTGGAGCTGCCGCTACTGATCCGGCCGTCCTTAGGCAATCGTCACTGGAATCGATATTCCAACCGTCAAATATCGGGCCTAACGGTTTCCAGCTGCGCGACACCACGCGCCCCACCGACAGCTATAATGCATCGCAGAAACTGCTGTCCTATTACGGCAGAATGGATCTTGCACTCTACGATCGGGTCAATATTACCGGTGGTGTTCGGTGGGAGAAAAACGATCAGTTCGTCGAAACATTCCAGAACGTCGCCAATACCAATCAATCGGTCACCAGCACGATAAACCGCACCGACATGCTACCCTCTGTAACCGGCACACTTTTCCTCACGGACAAGCAACAGCTGCGCGCGGGCTTCAGCCAGACTATCTCGCGGCCTGATTTCAGAGAACTATCACCCGCGCCCTTTACCGATCTGAATACCAATCAGGAAACCACGGGTAATCCGAACCTGAAACAGACGGATATCACCAATCTTGACATGCGCTGGGAATATTATCTGTCACCAAATGAAAACCTGATGGCGAGCTTCTTCTGGAAAGATCTCACGCAACCGATAGAACTGGTTACTCTGCCGGGAACTGCTGGCCTGCAAACTTTCCAGAATGCCGACAAGGCCCGGGTATACGGTTTTGAAGTCGAAATGCTCAAAGGTCTGGGCTTTGTTCACCCCTGGCTGGAAAATTTTTATGCGGGCGGCAACTATACCTGGTCGGATTCCAATGTAAAACTGAATGCCGGAAATCTCGGCGCACAGACGACCAATAACCGGGCATTGCAGGGACACTCCGCACACATCTTCAACTTCCAGATCGGCTATGAAAACCCCGGCTGGGGAACGCAAGCCACCCTGCTCTACAACATCGCCAGCAAGCGTATTGTTTCCGCCGGCCTGCTTGGCGCACCGGACAAATACGAACAACCGTTTCATCAACTGGATTTTGTGTACAGCCAGACCATTAACAAGTGGCTGTCAGTCCGCCTGAATATGCAGAACCTGCTTGACGACGACGTACTGGTGCTGCAGGGCGGTGAACTCACTCGCCAATTCCGCAGAGGACGGCAGTTTAATCTCGGCGTGAAGATTAATTTTTAGAAGACTGCCGGAATTGAACAATCGAGACGAATCTTAAACCTAAAAACCTCAGTTGAATGGGATTTAGAGTGCGTTGATTTTTATTTC
>CAZXBP010000095.1:0-11400 GCA_964639015.1 uncultured Nitrosomonas sp. | reverse complement strand
TTGCGAAAAACAACAATCCACAACCGGCAATCTTGATGGTATTGCTGATGAACATAACCCTTCCTTTAGGCATGGAATCAGCAAAGGCACCGACAAAAGGAGCAAGAATGACGTAAAACAAAACGAAAACAAACTTGAGCAGCGGAATCAGAAATGCAGGCGCATGCAAATCAATCAGCAAAGCAATCGCCACTACCAACAACGCATTATCTGCGAGGGAGGAGAAAAATTGCGCAGCCATAATCGTATAGAAACCGCGATTCAAAATATTCCTCTAGGCGTTGTTATGTTTTAATACATGCCCCATTAATCAAGAATTGGGTTTATACCATGAAATGACCTGAAGACGTACTACATCCGAATGCAAACACGCAACAAATCCATCGACAAGCCAATCCGACACTGCGCAGTTGAAGCAATGCTGAAATAATTTATGAGAAAAAACGCAGCAAAATTCGAAAAATGAAAAATATGAATTATCATAGCGTGCAGCATGAATTTTTTCCGGTATTGCGCATAACCTGAGCCAAGCATAAAATCTGCCCGATTAATACTCACTCAACATAACAAGTCCAACTTGCAGATCACGACCGGCCGAGCCATAAATAAACATTGTGATAGCTATCAAGCAACGTATAGAAAAAACTGATGTCCCGCCCCATTCTTGCTTATATTGATCAAGCCGCGTTAAAGCATAATCTTTCAATTACGCGACAATATGCCACTGACGCACGTATCATGGCGGTTATCAAAGCCAATGCCTATGGACATGGACTTATGTATGCGGCGCATGCGCTACAAGGTGCTGATGGTTTTGCGCTGCTGGAACTGGATGCCGCAATCGACCTGCGTAACGCGGGTTACAAACACCCCATACTGCTGCTTGAAGGTTTTTTTTCGACACAGGAATTGGCTTTATTTGGAAAATACCGATTGAACGCGGTCATTCATCATGCAGAGCAAGTTGCAATGCTGAGCAATTGCAGACACCGTGAACTGAATATTTTTCTGAAAATCAACACGGGTATGAATCGTCTTGGATTCCCAGTCGAGCATTTTCCCGCTGTGTTTGAAAGATTGACGCGCAATCCAGCAATAACAGACATCACGATAATGTCCCATTTCGCAACAGCTGATGAAGCAAAAGAAAATGACAACTTCAAGCAGCAATTACGCTTATTTAATCAGGTTACGCAAACCGGCGCGCTATCTCCCCGTATCCAAAATTCCGGCCGCTATCACTCGCTGGCAAACTCAGCGGCCATTATCCGTTATCCTGAAACGCATCGCGACTGGGTACGCCCGGGTTTAATGCTATATGGCGCTTCACCGTTTATCAATCAGTCAGCCGCAGACCTCGGTTTAGAGCCGGCTATGATGCTGACCAGTAAAATTATTGCCATTCAACATCTCAAAAAAGGCGATAAGGTGGGTTACGGTTGCAGCTTCCAGGCCGACAAATCCATGCGAATCGGTATTGTTGCGTGTGGTTATGCGGATGGTTATCCACGTCATGCACCGACGGGAACACCCGTATTAATCAACAATCGCAGATGCCGGTTGATCGGCAAAGTATCAATGGACATGCTGACTGTCGATATTACCGAAGCCGTTGATGTTCAACTCAACAGTCCGGTTATTTTGTGGGGTAAAGGATTACCTGTTGAAGAAATTGCGCATCACGCCGGGACAGTCAGTTATGAATTACTCTGTGCGGTTTCCAAACGCGTAAAAATAGCTGTTAATCATGAAAGAACGCCGATTGACCCGGCTTCCGGCGCTCAGCGTCCTTCATGCACATCTACAGTAGATCGCTGATATTTATTCCACTTTTGCTTTAGCACGAAGATCCTGGACAAATGCAGCAAACTCACGCTGTAATACACGCTGCCGCATATTTTCTTTAACTTCGTCGAATGCCGGCACATCCATTGTCCGGGTATCCAGTAATTCAATGACATGCCAGCCAAAATTGGTTTGCACAGGCTCATCGGACAACCGGCCTTTCTGAAGTCGTGTCAACGCTTCGGCAAACGGTCTTACATATGCTGCGGGAGGGCTCCAGTTCAATTCGCCGCCGCCAGCCTTACTCCCTTCATCGAGGGACTTTTCCGCTGCGATTCGTGCAAAATCACCGCCTCTTTTCAGATTGGCAATGATATCCCGCGCCTCGCTTTCCTTTTCAACAAGAATATGGCGCGCTTTATACTCCTTGTCACCCATCTGGATTTTCAGCATGTCGTATTCTCTTCTTAGCGTGTCATCGTTGACTTTATTGTTTTCAATATAATCAGCCTGAAACGCACGTATCAACGCTGCCTGCTTGGCTATTTCTATTTGCGCAATGACATCCGGATTTCGATCAAGTCCTTTCTTAACCGCTTCCTGCGCCAGGATTTCTTCCGTGATCAAATTCTCTCTCAATGCCTTTCTGAGTTCAGGGCCATCGTCCTGGCCCTGCATGGCGCTTGCCTTGACCATAAAATCAAGACGGGATTGCGGAATCGCCACGCCATTCACTCTGGCCACCGTTCCGGCTGACTGAGCATGTGCCGTCAAGGTTATAAAACTCAAAGAACCAATAATCAAAAATTGTGATAGTCTGGTCAAATGCATGAAATTTCCTTTTGTATAATTGGATTAACAGATTGAAAATTGAGGTTGCGCAGATTGGTAGGCTGGCAGCAAGTATACGCTTTAAAACAACTCAGTTACAAACAAAAAGAGTGACTTTTAATGTGCTTTTATTCTGGAAAAACTCTCTTAAATGGTTTAACAGAAACCTTTTTATAAACACCGGCTGTTACATACGGATCTGAATCGGCCCAGGCGCGTGCAGCCTCCAGCGACTCAAACTCAGCCACGATTAAACTGCCGAAAAATCCGGCGCCACCAGGATCAGGACTGTCTATCGCGGGAAACGGTCCCGCCAGCAATAGACGGCCTTCATCCTGCAGCCTTCTTAAGCGTTCGAGATGGTCAGGGCGAACTGACATTCTTCGTTCAAGGCTGTCCGCCACGTCTTCACCAATAATGACATACAACATGATCTCAGTCCTTACGCGTATAGTCATCAACACCATCGCGGCGCAGCGCCGGAGCTTCTTCAGTGCGCGAATCCACCGCAGTTGGAATCATCGTATCCAGATATTTACGTATCATGATCAACTGCGAAATCACAAACACCAGCATGAGCCCTGTTGAACCGAAAAGCTTGAAGTTGACCCAGGTATCGAGCGGAAAGTTAAATGCGATGTACAGATTGATACATCCCATGAAGCTAAAAAAAACAATCCAGCTGAGATTCAATTTTTGCCATGCCGAATCCGGCAGCGCAATCTGTTTCTCCAGCATGACACGAATAAGATTTTTTCCTGGATAAAAAAGCGCACCCCACAAAATACCTGCGAACAGCCAGTAGAGCACGGACGGTTTCCATTTAATAAAAAGCTCATCCTGAAAAATCAATGTTGCGCCACCAAAAAGGATAATAACCGCCAGGTTAATCCACATCATCTTCTCGACCTGACGGTGGCGAAGCCATACCCAGCAGATTTGCAGAAGCGTTGCGGCTATGGCAACAGCCGTAGCAACAAAAATATCGAAAGCTTTGAAAGCGGCAAAAAACAGAATAACAGGAAAAAGATCAAATAAGAATTTCATCCCAAAACCCTCAGGTAGTATTTTTCATTTCAGAATGGCTGGCAACTCCGTGGTCAGGGCATTTTTTTCTGCGACCGCCTTGCCTAACAGCGCAAAACCAAGCAACTGTCCTGCCTTACTCTTAAAGAGTGCCTTAACGCCCTCTTCGTTCGATATAATTTCCCACTGACCGGATTCGTCCGCTTCCGGCGGCGACACCACTGTCGGGCAGGCAGGTGTCTTTACCAGCACCGGCATCGCAGGATAGTGCACTGGTGTTGCATTTCCAATCAATGTCGCCGCCAGCGCTCTCGCTGCGTGTGTAATCGGCATAACGAAGGGCAATACCTTGCCGGCCACTTCGGCACAGTCTCCCAAGGCGAAAATATGCGCATCACTGGTTTGCAACAGCTGATTAACCACAATACCGCGATTAACCTCCAAACCGGCTTTCTGTGCCAAATCAATCCGCGGCTTCAATCCTACCGATGACAGCACGACATCCGCTTCTATCACATCGTCACTCGCCAGCGTCAAATTCAGCCGTTCTCCAACCTGATCAACCGATCTCACTGTCGCATTAAAACGAAACGACACACCAATCGCTTCCAGCTTTTGCTGCAGAAATGCGCCGGCTTCGGGCGGCAGCAGCCTGCCCAGCGGCTGAGCGGCAATATCAATCACCACAACCTGATAACCGGCTGCCGCCAGATCGTTGGCAAACTCACAGCCAATCAATCCTGCGCCGATAATAACAATCTTTTTTTTACCGGCCAGGACATTACGGAAATGTTTGTAATCGTCAATGTCATTCACGGTTAATATTTTTCTCACGCCACTGCCCTGCAAAGGCAATCGTATCTGATCAGCGCCCAGCGCCAGGACCAGTTTTTCATAAGACAACTGTTCCTGTTCCTGGACAGTAACGGCGCGACTGGTCTTATCGATCGAAAAAACGCGGCAATTCGGGCGAATGGTAATATCAAGCTGAGAAGCCATTTTAACGGCATCGGCATTAATGATCGCTTCGGGTGTTTTCCTTGTTGACAGCGCATTGGACAACATCGGTTTGGAATAAAAACCGGCGTGATTGTCGGACAATAACACCACAGCGCGTTCGGCATTCAGCTTGCGCAATTCACGGGCAACGGCATAACCTGCAAGTCCGCTGCCGATAATAACAATTGGATCAGTCATGTGCTATAACCCATTATTTCCGAACCTGCATTACTGACACTGCAATCCAGGCAATGCCGATTATCCGGAATATTTCCCCGGCGCGTTTCTGATCTGATACCGCGAGCCGGATCATTCATTGAATCAGCGTATTTAAGCCCGCACGGCATAATGCATCGATATCTTTTCATTTTATAGAATTCTATTTTTGGTTCCGCAATCATCGCTGCACACCATGAGGTACATCCGTTGAACATACCGGGTTTTGCAACAGACTTTTTCAACCGGGATTACAAACTGACCTGGAAATGCAGCGCCTCGATTCAGGTGCTGCACCAGGACTGATCTTGATAGGTATTTTGCCTAATTACTAACAGGTTAGCTGAACAAAACATTGTCATGCACTATTTATGCAACTCCGTATCGTCGTTATTGACGAGACTTTCCCGCCGCTGCAGATAAGCATCTCTGACAAATTCGTATTTATCAAGCGCAGCCTCTTCCAGTGTTTTATCGACATCAAGCAGTTTCGCGCGTTTGTCGAGCGCCATACCAGCCGCAACCGGTGTGCGGACCGCGGCGTTCAGGTAATTAACCTGATTCAAATAAACAATTGTCGTGACAGGATGAGCAATCAGACTGTCAACGCCCACACCCACTGCATCCCGTATTGAGCTTGGTCCCAGGAAAGGAATAACCAGATAAGGGCCACTTGCAACGCCATATCGACCCATTGTCTGACCGAAATCTTCATTTCGTTTGCTGATATTAAGATCGCTGGCCTGACTGATATCGCTCGCAATGTCAATCATTCCAAACACACCGAAGGTCGTATTGATCAAAAACCGCGTGGCGCTTGCAGCAGCGCTTTCAAAATTAAGCTGAAGCAAGGAGTTCGCGGTTACAACGACATCATCCGCATTGGAAAAAATATTCCCGACAACCATGACGATCGGTGCCGGTACATATTTTTTATAGCTCCTGGCGACGGGTTCAATAAAATTTTCATCGACCATTTCATTGAATCCAAATACAGACCGATTCATCGATTCAAACGGATCCTGCGGATTGTCTGTATCCATTTTCGTTGAAGCGCAACCGGTCAAAAAAATACTCAGCCCCAACAATCCAGACAGCAAAACAGATTCTGATTTCGCAAACTTAATCATATTCAATTGTTCTTATTTAATAGTTAACAGGATGTTGCCATATTTATGGCTTTGGTTCAATAAAATACAAATTCGTCACACTCTTGTTTTCACTGGCTTCAATAAACACGACACCTCGCCAGAAAAACTTAACGGATCTCTTCAACACCAGCGCAATCCCTGTAAAACTTCTCCAGCCAATATGTTATCAACGCAGCATTTTACTGTATTATCGTGTATAAAATCATCGAAAAATCGGGAGACAATCGAATGCAATCAATGAATATGAAAAGCTGGCTTATGCTGATGTTTATCCTTCCTTTTACTGTCGGCTGCGCGCCAATGGCCGCAATCGGGGTTGGCGCAGGTGTCGGCACGGGCGCTGCCGTCTCGGAGGACCGTAGAACCAGCGGCATCTTTATCGAGGACGAAGCAATTGAACTCAAAAGCTCAAGACGTCTCTATGAGCAACTGGGCAATCAGGCGCACATTAACGTCACCAGCTTTAACCGTATTGTCCTGCTGACCGGCGAGGTGCCTGACGATGCCATGAAAACGGAGGCAACCCGGCTCGTCCGCAGTATCGCTAACGTGCGCAATGTCATTAATGAAATCACCATCGGCGAAAAAAGCTCGCTGGGTTCACGCAGCAATGACACTTTTATCACATCAAAAGTAAAAGGCCGCTTTCTGACTTCCGGCAAGTTCCAGATTAATCACGTCAAAATTGTCACCGAAAAAGGCGTCGTGTTTCTGCTCGGGGTCGTCAAACGGGCAGAAGCTGATAGTGCCACAGAAATCGCCAGTTCAACATCCGGTGTTACCAGAGTAGTCAAGGTTTTTGAATATTTGGACTGATTCCCGCAAGGCTTTGTCGCACCCTGTTTTCGGAAACACTCTAAAAGACTATTACAATCCAATCCATTGCCATTCCGGATGAATCGCCAATCCTTCGCACAAGCTTTTACGCTGCAAAAATGGCGTACCCGGAACCCCTGACGCTCCATGCTGCTACCGACAGAACTCCACGCTGCACTACAGGATAGCTTTCCGCCTGAGCGGTTTTATACCGACCCTGTCGACTGCTATGCCTATGCCTATGATAACAGCAGAAAAATATTCCCGCCGCAGGCCGTTGTCTTTCCATTGAACACCAGCGAAGTACAAATTGTCATCACACTCTGCAATCAGCATAAAATACCCTTAGTGCCGCGCGGGCGCGGCACGGGCACATCCGGCGGCAGCCTGCCTGAACAAGGCGGGATTGTGTTATCGCTGGAACGCATGTGCGACATCATTACAGTTGATTCCGCAAACCGGATTGTTGTTGCCGAACCCGGCGTTCTGAATCTGACGATACAGGAGACGGTCAAACCGCATGGCTTTTTCTGGCCGCCGGATCCATCAAGCGCAGCGTATTGCAGCATTGGCGGCAATATCGCCACCAGCGCGGGCGGTCCGCATGCTGTCAAATATGGCACCACGCGTGACCATATACTGGGCCTTAAAGCAGTCACGGGGAACGGTGAAATTATCAAAACCGGCTGTTACACGACAAAAGGCGTTGTCGGTTATGATCTGACGCGCCTGTTGATCGGCTCGGAAGGCACTCTTGCCGTTGTCACTGAAGCCACACTGAAATTAACCGCGCTGCCCGCCGCGATCGCGGGTATTACCGCCTATTTTCATGACCTTGAAAGCTGCACCGAGGCTATCGTTAAAATCATGTCTCTGGCGCAATTACCCAGTGCACTGGAGTTTCTTGACGCCGGCTCGCTCAACCTGATTCGCGCTCGTTATTCCGACATGCTGCCGCCAGACGCCCGCGCCATGCTGATGATAGAGGTGGATGGCACGGAAAGCGAAATTCAAGGCTCAGCTACCGGCATTCTCAATGCCTGCAAAACCGGGGGACTGATCAAAGCGGAAAAAACCGGGAACACCGCGGAACTCTGGATAGCAAGAAAAGCGCTGTCGCCATTACTGCGTGAAATCGCACCGAAAAAAATCAATGAAGATGTTGTTGTCCCCGTCACTGCGCTTCCCGAGTTTCTCAACACGCTTGAGCAGCTCAGCAATCGACATCAACTGAAAAATATCAATTTTGGTCACGCCGGAAATGGCAATATTCATGTCAATTTATTGATCAATCCTGATGACCGTGATGAAGTGCGTCGCGCCGAACACTGCCTGGACCAGATTTTTGATCTGGTGATACGCCTGAAAGGCACATTGTCGGGCGAACATGGCATAGGCAGCGAGAAACGTGCTTTTGTCAACAAGGAAATTGATCAACCGACACTGGCGCTCATGAAAGCAATTAAAGAATTGTTTGATCCAAACAATATCCTCAACCCAGGCAAGATTTTTCCATGAACCGGTGGATCTTACGATAAATCGCAATGGAGCGCTTCATCTCGATAACTTGGTCATTCACACCCCACGCTTTATAATCGCGTCACGCCAGACAAATGACAAACGAAGCATTACCGAAAAAACTACCGGAACTTATTAAAATCGACTGCACACCGCAGGAATGACTATGAATCAGCAACTCGATCTTCTGCAACCCTACCCTTTCCAGAAACTGAAGAAATTACTTGCCGACACGACGCGTAACGCTTCGCTTATGCCTGTCGATCTGCATATCGGAGAGCCCAAACATGCAACGCCGGATTTCATTCGCCAGACCATGATTCAGCATCTGGACGGTTTAGCCAGTTACCCTACAACACAAGGCTCACTCGCCCTGCGACAGGGTATCGCCAACTGGTTAATGCAGCGCTACCAGTTACCTGCAATTAATCCGGAAACGGAGATCATCCCCGTTAATGGCAGCAGAGAAGCTTTATTTTCCTTCGCACAGGCAGTAGTCGATACAACCAGAAGCGAATCCCCCGCGGTTATCTGTCCCAATCCTTTTTATCAGATTTACGAAGGCGCTGCCTTGCTGGCAGGCACAAAACCGCAATTTATCAATACCGCGGCTGAAGATCACTTCCGTCTGAATTACGCACAGCTACCAGAAAACGTCTGGGAGCAGACGCAACTGATTTATGTGTGCAGCCCCGGCAATCCGACCGGCAGCGTAATGACCATGGATGAATGGCGACAACTCTTTGAACTATCGGATCATTATGGCTTTATTATAGCCGCGGATGAATGCTACTCAGAAATTTACCCGGATGAGAACACCCCCCCGCTCGGTGCGCTGGAGGCCGCTCACCGATTGGGACGAACGGAATTCTCGCGACTGGTGGCATTCAACAGCCTGTCCAAACGCTCCAATGTTCCCGGATTGCGGTCCGGATTCGTCGCTGGGGATGCGCAGATTCTGAAAAAATACCTGTTGTACCGTACCTACCAGGGATGTGCGATGAATCCCGCGTCTCAGGCAGCCAGCACCGCCGCCTGGAATGATGAAATGCATGTCGCAGATAACCGCCGCATGTACCGGGAAAAGTTTTCTCAGGTAAAAAATCTGCTGGCCGGGACACTCGCCATCCGGCTGCCGGACGCCGGTTTCTATCTCTGGATGAAAACACCGGTCAGCGATACAGAATTCACTAAACGATTATATCGTGACTATAATGTGACTGTTCTGCCCGGCAGTTATCTGGGTCGTAGCGTACGCGGCGTTAATCCGGGTGAAAATTTTGTGCGCATAGCGCTTGTTGCGCCACTGGATGCGTGCGTGGATGCCGCCGGTCGGATAAAAAGCCTGTTGAATCATTTAAATTCATAAAATCTCTATAACTATCTTGAATCTAGGAAAAACAATGAAGGAACTACAAACCACCATCGAAGAAGCCTTTGACCGCCGCGCGGAAATTACGCCACGGAATGTGGATGCCAACCTCAAAGAATCTGTTGCACAGGTGCTGAACATGCTGGATAGCGGCAAGCTGCGCGTAGCCGAAAAAATCGATGGCGACTGGATCACCCACCAGTGGATAAAAAAAGCTGTTCTTTTGTCATTCCGGATTGAGGACAACAGCTTCATCAAAGGCGGATTTTCCAATTACTACGACAAAGTGCCGTCAAAATTTGCCGACTACAGCTCCCGTGATTTCCGCGACGGCGGTTTCCGGGTCGTACCGCCAGCCGCGGTACGTAAAGGCGCATTTATTGCCGGCAATGTTGTTCTGATGCCTTCGTATGTCAATATCGGCGCATATGTGGATGAGGGCACCATGGTGGATACCTGGGCGACCGTCGGCTCTTGCGCACAAATCGGGAAAAATGTGCACTTATCAGGCGGTGTCGGTATCGGCGGCGTACTCGAACCCGTTCAAGCCAATCCCACTATCATCGGCGACAACTGCTTTATTGGCGCACGCTCTGAAATTGTCGAAGGTGTTATTGTCGGCGAGGATTCCGTCATATCAATGGGTGTATATATAGGGCAAAGCACTAAAATCTATAATCGCGAAACCGGCGAAATTACCTATGGACGCATCCCGCCGGGCTCGGTTGTCGTTTCCGGTAACCTGCCTTCAAAGAATGGCGAATACAGTCTTTACTGCGCGGTTATCGTGAAACAGGTTGACGCCAAAACACGCTCTAAAACAGGCATCAACGAACTATTACGGGGTATCTGATACCGGCACAACCGGCAGAGCAGTCAGCATGTATCTTTCCATCATCATTCCGGCTTACAATGAAGAACAACTCATTACGCTCTGTCTGAACGCTGTTGCCGAATCGCTGAGCGCCAATGCAAGACCGGATTTTACACACGAAGTTATTGTTGTTGACAACAATTCTACGGACAAAACAGCCGAACTCGCCGGGCAATCCGGGGCGCGTGTCGTTTTTGAACCGATAAACCAGATCAGCCGGGCGCGTAACGCCGGCGCCGCTGTCGCCAAAGGGGACTGGCTTTTGTTTGTTGATGCGGACAGCCTGCTTAATCCGGGTATGGTCGCCGATATTCTTGCGTGCATCGACTCAGGCCACCATGTCGGCTGCGGCAGTCTGATGGAAATGCCGGAATCACCCTGGTGGGGTACGGTCATTTTGAAAATATGGAGTATCGTATCGGTAACTTTTGTGTGGGCATCCGGTGCGTTGGTAGTCTGCCGAGCCGATGCGTTTCACGATGTTGGCGGATTTGATCAGGATTTGTATGCCGCTGATGAAATTTATTTGAGCGGTTTGCTTAAAAAATGGGGCCGCAGGCACGGTTTGAAATTCACCATACTAAAGCGCCATCCGCTGATAACTTCCGCGCGAAAACTCAGGCTTTATTCGGGTCTGGAAATCGCAAAACAATTTCTCAAGTTAGCATGCAGTCCGCGTAAAGCATTACAAAACCGGAGCAAATTACCCGTATGGTACGATGGACGTCGCGAGTAAATTTGTATAGAAGCACCTCTAAGACTGTCCGAGAATAGCGAAGTAATCGGCCGGACGCCGCAAATCGCGTCGAAGA
>CAZXBP010000094.1:0-11485 GCA_964639015.1 uncultured Nitrosomonas sp. | reverse complement strand
TGGATAATGCAAAACATAAAGACCGGATTCAGGCGCTGCTTAGACGAACAGGACTTTGGCATATTTATGCAACGCGACCTGACAACCGCATCGAAAATATGGGTGACGAGGGTTCAAGGGTGGATTTAAAAGATGAGACGCGTCGCGTCATCGATCTCATCGGGCAGATGACGCGCGATCCTGTGTTTTCGGGTTATTCGCAATATCTGCAACAATTACATGGCGCAGAAAGTTACTATACGGGATATCGATGGGGAATACGGTTATTCAATGATCCGACCTTGTCCAACCCTGCTTTTACGACGTCAGGCAATGTGCTGGAAAAAGGGTCGGCCAGCCTGACTTTTCTCGATACACAGCTCCCCCGTGCGGAGTTGTTTGGTCGTGGCGGTATGAATCAAGCGTATATCCGATCGGACTGGTCGCCATCGGCTACGTTTATAAGCTTCCGTGCAGGCCATACATTTACTCACCATGGGCACTACGATGCCGGGCATTTTACGCTGTTCAAGGGCGCTCCACTGGCGATCAACAGCAGTGTTTATGGGGATTATACGGGGAGCAACCGGCTTAATTATTCCATTCGAACGGTTGCAAAAAACTCCCTGCTTATTCTGAGGCCGAATGAAAAAGTGCAACCGAATCGTTTTTTTCATCACAATGTGGCTGATGGCGGACAGCGTATTATTCTTCCAACAGGCAGTGCTGTACAGAATGTCAGCGACTGGGTGAAAAATCTGGATAGCGGCAATTACTTTGCCGGTGGGAGAATCAATCATTTCAATACAGTCGAAGGCGAATATACTTATATCTCGTCTGATCTGACTCAGGCATACAATACGCCTGCGCATGATGAAGGCGGGCGAGGCGGCAAGGTTCGCAAAGTTGAACGTGATTTACTGTATCTGAATAACGAAGATCGGTTATTGATTTACGATCGCATAGAAAGCACCAATCCAGCATATACCAAGAAGTGGCTCCTGCACACGGTAAACCGTCCTCAGATGAGCGGAGCAAAGGTATTAAAAGGTCAGGCAGTCAACGGTATCGCTGAAACTTCCGACCCGGTTGTATTTGTGCGGAACGATCCTGGGCATTTGCGCATTGATCGTATTTATCCGAAAGACGCAAAAATCCGTTTGGTCGGCGGGCCGGATTATCAGTTTTACGTGGAATCGGATGGCGATGATGGCGTTCTTGATGGTGAAAATTTTTCCGGCGGCGTCTCGTCCCAACCCTGGTTCGATATCGGCATGTGGCGCATAGAAATCCAGCCGGGCACGCCGCGTATTCGTGACGAATTTCTTATTGCGTTATCGCCAAGCCTGAGCAACCCGCGTCACGACGCCCCCGAGTCTTTGTCCACTGAAGGCGTCAAGGCAAAAGGCATAGATACCGGTCAAAATATTGTTGTATTTGCAGAAACGCTCAGTCACGGTGAAATTAAAATCGACATCAGTCATCTTGCGGCACAAAAAAAACTGCGCAGATTATATGTGCTGGGGCTGCCTGCCGGAATGCATGTGCAGGTTGCATCCCGGGATGAGATGAAAACATATACGGTAAATTCCAGTGGCGTATTAGCGACAGTAATTAGTCCGGGTACACAGCAGATTTCCTTGAGATGGTAAGTATTCGGTAACGAAATTTTCGCTCATTCTTATATTTCCCGGTATTGTCCGCATATTACTGGATGCTTTTCATGCTGCTTTATTATTACATCCCTGGATGATTTCTGAGAATCATGACCGGACATTTCAGCACGACTCTTCCCGTCCCTGAATGAATTTCGTTTTGCCGGTTGCTGTGATAATCTTCCGGACTTTTTAAACGATGAAAACCATGCAACAAAATAATATTCCGCCATCTTCAAAACGAATACCGTATATCGCTTCTTTTCTTTTTCTGTCCCGCTGGCTGCAGTTACCCTTGTACCTGGGGCTGGTATTGGCGCAGTGTGTGTATGTTTTTCATTTCTGGGTGGAGTTGACCGATCTGATTGGCGCGGTGATGGGTAAAAAAGAATCGCTCGACCATATTCTCGATGTTGTGACGATTGAAGGCTCGACCCGGCCGGATCGGCTGACCGAAACGACCATCATGCTGGTCGTGCTGGGTTTAATCGATGTGGTGATGATTTCGAATCTGCTGATCA
This sequence comes from uncultured Nitrosomonas sp., assembly GCA_964639015.1. Lineage (GTDB taxonomy): Bacteria > Pseudomonadota > Gammaproteobacteria > Burkholderiales > Nitrosomonadaceae > Nitrosomonas. Next base: position 9,330 of record CAZXBP010000094.1, on the reverse strand, counting down.
TGGTGATTATTGGCGGTTATGAGACATTCGTTTCACGCATGAATCTGGAAACACATCCTGATCAGCCGGAATGGCTGTCGCATGTCAATGCGTCGGTGCTGAAAGTCAAGCTGGCCACCGCAATCATTGGGATTTCGTCGATTCATTTGTTGAAAACTTTTATCAATGCAAGCGCTTACGATGAAAAATCGTTGATTGCGCAAACCTGTATTCATCTGACTTTTCTGGTGTCGGCGCTGGCGATTGCGTATTGTGACCGGATTATTTCACAAACTGACCAGTATTCGGGCAGGCACTGATCGGTGCCGGATTGAGGGTGATCACGCATCGAATAACATTCATGGAGCGTGCGATAAGCTGTTCCAATAATTGTTTACCCGTCCTCTGCCTTGCCGGAAATGTGAGATTGCCATGTATACCAGAATAGCGCGCACTTTTTTGCATTTTTTATTTCTTCTCCTGGTCAGTGGGAACATATCTGCGGACACTGTGAGGTTTCCGGAAGGTAATCAGGGTACCGGAGCGCTGGGACGCATCGAACCGCGTTCGCGGGTGATTAAGGTTTCTCATAATGCCGGCCCGGAAGGGGCGAGAGTTGAACAGCTTTTTTTTGCGGAAGGCGATCAGGTCAAGTCGGGCGACACATTGGCAGTACTCTCGGATCATGACAGGAAAACTGCGGAAGTCGAGGCCGCAGGTACGCGTATTAAAGTATTGAAAGCACAGCGCGAGATCGAACGGATAGCATTCAACTTTAATCAAAAAGAACATCTCCGCTATCAGTCGCTTAGGCAGGATTCCATGGCCAGTATTTCACTCGCGGATGCAAAATACCTGGCGTTTGCGCAATCGGAAGCGAATCTTAAGCAGTTGTCTGCTGAAATCGCGCATGCCGAGGCTGAGCAACGTATCGCGGTGGAAGCATTGAAAAATACACGTATTCATGCGCCGATTTCAGGTACGATTTTAAAAATCCTGACCTGGCCCGGAGAACGCATCAAAGACGGTGGTTTGCTGGAAATGGCTGACCTGACGCAGCTCGATATCGTAGCGGAGATTTATGAATCCGATCTCAATCAGGTGAAAGCGGGGCAAAAAGCGTCTATCAGTGCAAAAGGATTTGCTCAGGTATATACCGCCGAAGTCCGGGAATTGGGCTACCTGGTGAGAAAAAACGATCTCAATGATACTGATCCTCTGGCTGACAGGGATAATCGGATCATCGAAGTACGATTGACGCTTGATCCATTGGCGGTTGCTGATTTGCAGCATCAGATTTTCCGGCAGGTACATGTGCGGATAGCGCCGTGAACATACTTTCCTGGTGTTATTTTCCGGCACGGCTGGCCTGGCGGCAGCTCGTTCACGACCGCACCAAATTGGTGGCGGCTATCGCCGGTGTTTTATTCGCCTGCGTTCTGGTCTTTATGCAACTGGGCTTCAGGGATTCGCTGTACGCCAGCGCGGTTTCCGCGCCGACAAAATTAAGCGGCGATTTATTTCTGATGCACAAGCAAAGCGAGGCCATGTGGCGGCCGGTTACTTTCAAGCGCAACGAACTCCTGCGTACGCTCGGCCATCCAGCAGTCGCCGAGGTTGCACCGCTGTATCTGGGGCTGGCGCCGTTCAAAAATATCAAAACACAGACTAAACGTACACTGATGGTCTATGGTTTCGATCCGGATGCTGAATTATTCGATGTCGATTCTGTAAGAAACAAACGGCACGAACTGCGGATCAAGGATACGGTGATGTTTGACGAATTTTCCCGGCCTGAATTCGGGCCGATGCGTGCGCTGCTCGAAGCCGGACAGGCGGAGACGGAAATCAATGACTATAAGATAAGCGTCATAGGCCTGTTCCGTCTGGGCGTGTCATTTGCCGCAGATGGCAACGTGGTGACGAGTGATTTAAATTTCATGCGCATTTTTCCGGGTAGAAATCCGGGTGATATCGATATGGGAGTGATCAAGCTTCTTCCCGGTGCATCGCTGGAACAGGTGAAAACTGACCTTGCCGAACGATTGAACGAATTCGTTAATATTTTCACTTTTGCCGAATTACTGGAATACGAAAAAAATTACTGGGCCAACACAGCGCCGATCGGATTTATTTTTGGTTTCGGCACGGTAATGGGGCTGGTCGTTGGTCTGGTAATTGTGTATCAGATTCTTTTTACCGATATCGTCAATCACCGTTATGAATTCGCCACATTGAAGGCTATGGGCTATAAACAGAGCTACTTTGTTCGTCTGGTATTCGCCACGGCTTTTTTTCTGGCCGTTCTGGGCTTTATTCCGGGGCTTGTTCTGTCGATCAGTCTGTATCATCTGGCTGAGTCCCAAATGTTCATGCCCATGCCGATGACCGTCGGTAAAGCCGTCAATGTTTTCTTTTTCATTCTGTCGATGTGCTTTATCGCCGGGTTTTTGGCGATTCGCAAATTAAAAGACGCCAATCCTGCGGATATGTTTTGATGTCCATTGTCATCGATGTTCACAATCTGAACTTCAGTTTCAGTCATGATGAACTTGCATTGCCTGTGCTGAAAAATATAACCATTTCGATTAATAAAGGCGAGATCGTCATCATGACCGGACCTTCCGGTTCCGGGAAAACGACTTTTTTAACCATTGTCGGCGGCTTGCGCCAAGCATTTGACGGCAGTGTTGAGGTGCTTGGTCAGCAGTTAGTCAACAGCAGCGATCAGGTCAAAGTCAGCATCCGTCAGCAAACGGGTTATATTTTTCAACAGCATAACCTGCTGAAGTCGCTGACGGCGCAGCAAAACGTCAGCATGACGCTGGAAATGTTTAATACCATGACTGAACGCGAAAGACTCGAACGCGCTGCCGAAATGCTGAAAGCCGTTGGCCTGGGCGACCGGCTGGATCACAAACCGGATCAGCTCTCCAGTGGACAGCGTCAGCGTGTTTCGATTGCACGGGCGCTGGTCGGACAGCCTAAAATCGTACTCGCCGACGAACCGACCGCATCACTGGACAAGCAAAGCGGGCAGGAAGCGGTCGGCATTCTCAAACGACTGGCGAAAGAATCCGGCGCCAGTATCCTGCTGGTCACGCATGATTACCGTATTCTGGATATTGCCGACCGGGTTGTGGAACTGGAAGACGGCATTATCCGGAACGCCTGATTGGCACTTTGAACAGTGCAGGTATGCTTTGGCTCGGGGGTGCCTGGCGTCAAATGTTGTTTTGCAACTTGGACAAACAATAATCAGCAATGCTGACATAGTGCTGAACGGTGAGATTTTCGGCGCGCTGGCCTGCATCGATGCCCAGACAATTAAAATCCGTATTCGTGAGATAGGCTGACAGTGTATTGCGCAGTGTTTTGCGTCGTTGCGAGAAAGCCGCGGTGACGATCCGGGAAAACAGCGCTTCATCGCTGGCGGCAGGCGCATCGCTGCCAAGTGGCCACATGGCTACGATAGCTGATTCGACCTTGGGCACGGGGCGGAAAGATTCAGGCGGAACGGTAAAGACCTGCTCCATTGCAAAGCGATATTGCAGCATGACGGACAGACGGCTATAGTCGGGTGTCGACGGTTCAGCCACCATGCGTTCGACGACTTCCTTCTGCAGCATGAAATGCATGTCCTGAATACATGCGGAGAACCGGCTGAGATGAAAAAGCAGCGGCGTTGAGATGTTGTAGGGCAGATTGCCCACGATACGCTGATTAGCGCCTAATACTGAAAAATCAAACTGCAATGCATCAATGGAATGGATGGCGAGCTTGTTCTGTGGATAGTCGCGCCGTAGTTGCTCGACGATATCCCGGTCTATTTCGATAACCGTAAGATGGTCGAGTATTTGCAGCAGCGGGGTTGTTAATGCACCTAATCCTGGACCAATTTCGACAAGGTTATCTTCAGGTTGCGGGTGTATTGCGCTGATAATGGCAGCAATAATCTGACGGTCGACCAGAAAATTCTGGCCGAAGCGTTTTCTGGCTTTGTGGCGGAAATCAACGACCATTGTTGGTGCGATGGTGCGTGTCAGGAAGTCTGGCATTTTTTGCGAGTTCAATCGCTGTCTGAATTGCGGTGATGAGGCTTCCGGCATCGGCTTTTCCGCTACCGGCCAGATCGAGTGCGGTGCCATGGTCAACAGACGTGCGGATGATCGGCAAACCCAGAGTGACATTGACGCCCGCACCAAAACTGGCGTGTTTCAAAACAGGTAAGCCCTGATCATGAAACATGGTCAATATGCAGTCATACTGCGCAAGCCGGTGCGGATTGAACAGTGTGTCGGCCGGTAGCGGGCCACTCAGTTGCATGCCTTCGCCGCGCAGCTTTTCCAGCACTGGAATGATGATATCGATTTCTTCGCGGCCCAGATGCCCTGACTCGCCGGCATGCGGATTCAGTCCGGCGACTGCGATCCGGGGACGGGAGAGTGCAAAACGGGCAATCAAATCATGATGGATGATACGTAATTTACATTCCAGGTTTTCGGCGGTAATTGCGGCGGCCACATCCTTGAGCGGCAAATGTGTTGTCGCCAGTGCAATACGCATGCCGCCGCCGATAAGCATCATGACGACCTGACTGTGCGTGAGTTCGGCCAGATATTCGGTATGTCCGGTGAATGGAATGCCGGCATCATTGATGACTCCCTTATGCACCGGCGCAGTAACCATGGCGTCATACTGTTTGTTGCAACAGCCGGTAACGGCCTGCCGCAACATGGCGGTGACGTATGCCGCATTGGCAGGATTTAAAACGCCTGCTTCGGCCTTCTGAGTCAGCGGGACGTGATGGACATGCAAACGTCCTGGTTGATGTTGCTCCGGCGGGATTGCGCCGCTATCAGCAAGCTGTACCGGGAGTTGCAATGCTTCGATGCGTGTTTTCAGCAAGTTGCGATCGGCCAGCAAAATCAGTCTGCAATCGAGGGGTTGCTGTGCCGCCTGAAGGCAGATATCCGGCCCGATACCGGCAGGTTCGCCGGTGGTAATGACAAGCGTTGGCAGATATTCAGCCATTATCCTAAAAACCTCAGTTGACTGGGGTTTAAAGTGCGTTGATGTTTATTTTTGGCAAGGCGCAATGCGGCGTAATAGCGCGTTATGATAGTGAATTGTAACGCAGCAAAAATTAACAAGCGGCGTGCTGTAAACACCATCGTTTGACGCACCATCCGGATGAACCGGCATTGCTCGACTTGTTTCATGTATTCATATCGTTAGTCATTAAGGATAACGGTCAACCGAGGTTGTTATTAGGATTATTCAACTTAAACGGTTATCAGGCTCAAACATCTTCGGCAAGATATTCAACGTACGCCTGATCGCGCAATTGGCGCAGCATTTCCTGAATGACGACTTCAGCTTTTCGTGAGCGAATGGCCTGACGGGCGTTTTCACGCTGCTGTTCATCGCTGACATCCTGTGTGCGGCGTTCCGTGATTTGAATTAAATGCCAGCCAAACTGCGTTTGTACCGGTTCACTGATCTGCCCAGGCAGTAGTGCATTCATCGCCTGCTCAAACGGCGGCACGGTATTACCGGGCGATAACCAGCCAAGATCGCCGCCTGATGAAGCGCTGCCGTCTTCAGAATAGAGTTTGGCGAGTTCGGCAAAATTTTCGCCATTGTCAATGCGTCTTTTAAGTTCGATGATCTGTTCCTTTGCGTCACTTTCCGAAGTCAATTCGCTGACCTTGATGAGAATGTGGCGCGCGCGTGTCTGATCGATGATTACTGATCGATTTTCAATTTTGCGACGGTCGACTAATTTGAAAATATGAAATCCATTAGGACTTTCCACTACCGGCGTAATTTCGCCGATGTTTAATGGCGAAAGCAGCTGGGCGAATGTCGGCCCCATCTGTGTTATCGGTCGCCAATCGAGAATGCCGCCGCTCATGGCGTCGGGGGCTTCGGAGAATTCTGCGGCAACATGGGAGAAATCCGCGCCATTGCGTAGTTTCTCAAGCGCATCTTCCGCGCGCCGGCTTTTTTCGAGAATTTTCGGGTTATCCATATGCTCTGTTACCGAAATAAAAACGTGCGCCAGCAGATATTCTTCATCACCACTTCCGGATGTTTCCTGGGTTCGCAGAAAATTGTCGATTTCGCCTTCGGTGACATTTACCTGACTGCTGATCTGGCGCTCCTTTAATCGGACCATGATCATCTCATTACGAATATCCTGCCGGAATTTACTGAAGCTGATGCCATCCTGTTCAAGAACAGCGTAAAACTCCTGAAGAGACAGCTGGTTTTCATCGGCGATACGGCGAATGGTTTCATCCAGCTCGCTGTCACTGACTGACATGCCGATTTCTTTGGCATGCTGGAGCTGTATCGATTTCAGGATAAGTGTTTCGAGCACCTGGTTCTGCAGGGAATTCAGTTCGGGAGGTTCAATGCCCTGTTGAATCAAATTTCTTCTTGCGGTAGCAACAGCGTTATCCAATTCATTCAGCGTGATTACCTCTTCATTGACGATGGCTACAATTTGATCCAGCAAGGCTTTTCTGCCTGAGCCGATCGAAGACTGGTGCGATTGCTGCGTGGTGATCTCGCTGTGTGTTTCCGGAATTATGTTGCCGTTGCCGACTGTCTCTATCGTTTCATCTTCCGCAGTGTGTCCGGTTATTTCGGCGGGCAGCGTTGATGAAAACACTAACATAAATCCGATTAACAGGTTGAGGTAGATTTTTTCTGGCATCGATGCAAAAAATTAATAAATGCTGGTATAACCAGGGATGCTCTGCTGCAAGACGCGCAACGGATTAGAGCCGATGTTCATCAAGCCGTTCAATTCGAGCTGGATAAAAACAGCCGTGGTGGTGCTTTGCGTCGCGGTAGTCAGTTTCTGCACAACAGCGCGGAACTTGTAGCAGCAGGAAATATATTCAAAGCCAGCCAGTCCTGCCAGCAAACGGTCGTCCTGCAATGAATAATTTATTCGTGCAACCGTATGCCAGTTGGCCAGAATAGGCCATTGAATCGAAGTATCAACCTGTTTGATGGCTGTATCCAGCTGGTTAATCAGTATATCGCCCCTATCCTGTACGTCGCGGGTATATCGGTAACCCAGGTTGATCACTTTGCCGGGTTCGGGTTGGTAGCTGATGCCGGCGCGGATTTTTTCAGCGATAAGCGCTCGTTCATCCACTTGTAGATTCACGTCTGTGCTGATGGTGCGCGTCAGGCGGCCAGCAAGTGCTGCGATAAAATCGATATTGCTGCCGGTAATCTGGGAATTCAGAATAACCCGCCGGTCGTCGAAGCGGAATTGCTGACCAACGGCCATGCGTAATCGTTCGATGCCGGTTGAAGGTTCAATTAAGCGCGATGTCAGTGCCAGCGTGACCCGGTTGGCATCGTTGATACGGTCGCTACCGGTAAAACGGTTTTCCGTTAAAATTTGCGCGAAACTGAAATCCGATTCAGCGGAATCGAAGTTAGGCAAAAAACTCTGATTAACGTGAGGGATATACACATAGAATGCTCTTGGCTCGAGCGTTTGTATATAGCCGGTATTGCCGAAGTTTACATGCCGGTCGAAAATGACCCCGCTGTCCAGACTGACAATCGGTACCACCCGGTCCGGGTTGTTGCCTTTAGTGCCGACATCCATTGATAAATCATAATTCGTGTAGTGCAGCCCGAATTTGGGCGTCATAAAGCCATAGGAATTGCGCAATGGTACGCTGACCGTGGGGAAAAAAGTAAAGCGTTTGCCTTCGATGAATGTCTGGTGTGCAAAGTTGGTCCAGCTTGCATCCAGACTGAAATCCATACCCGCGACGTTACGCTTGATAGCGTTCATGGTCAGATGCGGCAGGCGCTTGTAGGGTGAAAGAGTCAGTAAATCTGCATTAATCACAGCGCGTGGATCCTGCAGTGTCTGAAACTGTTGCGCCACAGCGGAAAAACTCAATACGCCGTCATGACCCAGGTCGCCGAGATAATGCAGACCTGCCTGTTGCAGTAAGTTGGTCATACTGATTTGCGACATATTATTGGACAAATCCCGCAGGAAACGATTGTCTGACACGCGGTTATAATCAAACTGGCCGCGCCAGCCGTGTCCGAAATACTGCGCATGCTGAAATGCGACGCCATAACGCGTCTGATGTGTATCGAGGTCATCGGGCAGTATATCGGATTGCAGCCGGCCCTGAACATTATGGCCAATGTAGCGCATTTCATTACTCAGCAGAAATCCGCGTTTCGACATCGCGCGTGGCGCGATGGTTGCATCCATGTTCGGTGCGATATTGATATAAAATGGAAAAGCCAGATCAGCGCCGCTGCGTGCGGTATGTCCGACAACCGGAGCCAGGAAGCCTGTTTTACGCTGGCCGGTGTAGGAAAAATCCAGCCAGGGCGTGTATAAGATGGGGATACGCTTGAAATGAATGCTGACATTGCGTGCGACCCCTGTTTCCGTGGCGCTGTTTATTTTCAGGTCTTTGGCCTGAATAAACCAGTCTTCCTGATCAATCGGACAAGTGGTATAACTGCCGTCTTTCAAGCGGTACTGGTTTTTGCCTTCGAAAAACAGTGTCTCGCCGCTGCCGCGGCCGTCGCCTTTTTTCATCGTATAGCGTGGTTCGGATAAAAAACCGATGTCCGTATCCAGATTCAACTTGAGGTAATCACCTTCAATAATGTCTTTTGTTCTGTCCAGCCGGAGATTACCCGTGATCTCGGTTTCGTTTGCCGTCTTGAAATATTTCATGCGATCGGCAGTCAGCGTATTATCGCCGTAACACAGTTTTGCATTACCGATCGCTTCCATTTCCTGCTCATAAATGCCTTCGACACGATCGGCTTCAATGGTAATGGATTTATCGTCCGGGTTTTCCGGAGCGCTTTCCCTTTCCGTATATGCTTCGTCCGGCGGTACTTCGTTAAGGATTGTTGCGGGTTTTGCGCGAGGTCTGATGATGTCGTTTTCTGCCATGAGAGGCGGTGCTATGCAGCAAATCATCAAAAAAAGCAGGCAACGGGCGATGCTCGTTTTGTTCTGTCTGTTCATGCCTGGCTTATGAGCGTGTAACTTAGTTTTCAATCCCGCAGACCGCCCGTCGGTTTACAAACATTATGAGTGCCAAGTATGCATCTTGTTCTTAAATACAATTACAGGCCTGTTGTGTTATTAAAATACAAAATTTGAAGATTGCAATTAGGGTGCATCGCAGCAATTAAACTCAACTTGAATTATATACAAAATGAGGGGAATCAGCCTAACATACGGCTGTAATTCTAACAATCGATTTACTAGGAGGCTGTCCGAGAATAGCGAAGTAATCGGCCGGACGCCGCAAATCGCGTCGAAGAAAC
>CAZXBP010000093.1:0-11523 GCA_964639015.1 uncultured Nitrosomonas sp. | reverse complement strand
AAACAATTCGAGCAATGCCGGTTCATCCGGATGGTGAGTCAAACGATGGTGTTTACAGCACGCCGCTTGTTAATTTTTGCTGCGTTACAATTCGTTGTCATAACGCGTTATTACGCCGCATTGTGCCTTGCCAAAAAAAAATCAACGCGCTTTAAACTCCATTCAACTGAGGTTTTTAGGTTAAATCAATATTTCGAGAAATCAAAAAGAACAGACTGCTTGTTATTTTTGCAGCTTTTTTAGCAAGCCATCTATTCTGTTTTTCCGCTTTTGCGAATGCACTGGACGAGGACTATGCCTGTGAAGAAACTTCCGAAACGCAAATCTGGATTTCACCCCTTGATCCAAAGCCCAAAGAGAAGATAAAAATCATGGTCGTTTCCACCGATGGCCCAGTGGAAAAACTGGCATTGGTCGGCGGCAGTGAACATCTCGTTATACTACAATCCCGTCAGCGTGGCGGCCCACCCTGGAGTCTGACCGGTGAACTGCAAGAACTCAAAGAAGGTCGTTATCGTATAGCGGCAGGGCGAAATGAAAAAATGATCGCCTGTCAGCCTCTGGTCATCAGCGAATTGACTACAGCGCAGGAGAGACAGCAACATTGGAATCTCGCTACCGAGGCCTTTTATTCCGCCTGGATTGAGGAATTGTTTGGCGCTCCGCATAATGAAAAGATGAATTTCTCGTCGCTGGAACCGATTTTGTCCAATCCTGAACGTAATTTTCTGCATAATTATCTGAGCCAGAACGAAGATCAGCGATTGATTCTGACACCTGATTGCGCCGACTTGCCTTATATTCTGCGGGCTTATTTCGCCTGGAAAATTGGTCTTCCCATCGCTTACCGTGTTTGTGGAAGGGGATCAGCTGCAACGCCGCCGCAGTGTGGTTCACCAACCATTATGACCGAATTTACCCGAAAAAACAGTTCTCAGACCGAATTCAGCCGATTTAACCGATTGCTGGCCAATGTCGTTCATTCTGGCGCAATACGAACGGGCCTGACAGATGAATCAACCGATCTGTATCCTGTTCCACTTACGCGCGCTGCACTCTGGCCGGGAACAGTCTTTGCCGATCCTTATGGCCATATACTGGTTCTGGCGGAGTGGGTGGAGCCAACTGATGACCACCCGGGCATGCTGCTTGCTGTGGATGCACAACCTGATAATTCGGTTACCCGTAAACGCGTCTGGGAAGGCACGCTGTTATTTGCCAATACCAGGAATGCAGGCGCCGGCTTCAAAGCCTTTCGCCCGCTGATACAAACCACTCGTAACACGTGGCGTGTACTGTCTAATGCCGAATTGCATGAGCATGCTGATTTCGTATCGTATTCGCTGGAACAGGATCAATTATCTGCCGATGATTTTTATGCAAAACTGGCTAAACTGATCAATCCACAAGGTCAGGATGCTTTGCAAGTCTACGATGCATTACTGGCCGGGTTGATTGAACAGCTTGAAACCCGTGTTATTTCAGTAAATAACGTTGAAGCCTATTTTCACGAAAATCCGCATCGTGTTATTCCGATGCCCAGTGGCGTCTCGATTTTTCAGACCGCCGGCCCCTGGGAAGACTACGCTACTCCGTCCAGAGACATGCGCCTGATCATTGCTTTTCATGTGTTACTTGATATGCCGGGTAAAATAATCCGCCATCCCGAATTATTCATTCTGCATGGCAAAAAACCTGAAGAAGCAAAAGCGGAAATTGAACGTCACCATGAAAAGCGAATTCAGGAACATAGTCTGCACTATATCCGTAGCGATGGCAGTCCATGGAAATTGTCAATAGCGGAAATACTGGCGCGGCAATCTGCTTTTGAAATGGCGTACAATCCGAATGACTGCACTGAAAAACGCTGGGGCGCGCAACCTGGAACAGCGGAATATCAAACATGCATCCGCCAGGCGCCTGAAATGCAGCAGTCAAAAATGACGCAGTATCGACCATGGTTTCGGGAAATGCGCAGGCCGATTCAGTGAACAAATGCTCTACGGTCAACCGGCATTCATCAGAATGCCGATGTGCTGCGCGACGCAACGGCCTAATGCCTTGAGCGCATAACCACCTTCGAGCACGGAAACGATGCGTCCCTGTGCGTGTTTCTCTGCCCAAAGTCGTATTTGCTGCGTAATCCAGACGTAATCTGCATCGTCAAACCTCAAGCTGGCCATGTCATCTTCACGGTGCGCATCAAAACCGGCGGAAATAAAAATGATCTCCGGTTTAAAGGCATCCACAACAGGAAGCCAGTAATCCGTAACCGCCTTGCGGAAAACCGCGCCGTCGGAACCCGCTGCCAGTGGAACGTTGATACAGTTGTCATAACGGTTATCAGCGCCGCAATGCGGATAAAACGGATGTTGAAACGTAGAGCATAACAACACGTCCGAATTATTGCCGAAGATATCCTCGGTGCCATTACCATGGTGCACATCAAAATCCAGTATGGCAGCCCGTTTTAATCGATGTTCGCTCAGGGCATGGGCAACGCCGACAGCAACATTGTTAAAAATACAGAATCCCATTGCGCGCGCCGATTCGGCGTGATGGCCCGGCGGACGCACTGCGCAGAAAGCATTGTCTGCCTGTTGCGCCATCAGCAAATCTACCGCCTTGACAACTGCTCCTGCAGCACGCAGCGCCGCATTCAATGTGTGTGGATTCATCGCGGTGTCAGGATCAAGTAACTGTAAGCCTGACTGCGGAGAAGATTCCCGGATGGACGCAATATATTCCGTCGAATGAATGCGGTTCAATTGCTTATCGCTGGCAAGCGGGGCGTCATGGTGTTGCAGTCTTGCATATAACTCTGCTGTTTCCAGCGCTTTTTGTATGGCCGTTAACCGCTGAGGGCATTCAGGATGATATGGCCCCATATCATGTTTAAGGCATTCAGGATGACTGATATAGGCTGTAGTAATTGATTCTGTTGCTGTCATCGTTAATCCATAGCTCGCTCGTCAACATTCGGGTTTTAAGTAGAATTTCAAGCCAAAGTTGTGCACTATAGTCGATCTGTTGTTGAGCATCGTTGAAAACCAGCAAATTAATTTGTGCCTTGAGCGCGTTTCAGATAAAATCTGCGCTCTTGCATGTCCATTAACAGATAGATATCGCATAGGCGCGTAGCTCAGTTGGTTAGAGCACCACCTTGACATGGTGGGGGTCGTTGGTTCGAGTCCAGTCGCGCCTACCAAATACCTTTAATATTGCAGACACATCCTGTGCAATATTTTCGTCTTATAGCTGATTCAACGTGGTGCTGTTATGTTCAGGAAACTTATTGGAATACCTGCCAGAACAGCATTGCCAGCAACAGCAGTGTGATCAGTATCAACAGACGGTTTTGCCGTTTTTCTTCTTTGATCAGGAGCTGCATTTTTTCTTCTAATCCCAGATTACGGTTTTCCGCCAGCAAGTGATGGAATAATCGGGGGAACTGAGGAAAAATTATTGCCCAATTGGGTGCTTCTTTTTGCATGCGACTGACCAATCCGCGCCAGCCGATCTGCTCGGTCATCCAGTTTTCGAGAAACGGTTTGGCGGTTTTCCATAAATCGAGATCGGGATCCAGGTCGCGACCGAGCCCTTCAATGTTAAGTAATGTTTTTTGCAGTAAAACCAGTTGCGGCTGTATTTCCACATTGAACTGGCGTGATGTCTGAAACAGTTGGAATAAAACGCGCCCAAAGGATATTTCTCTAAGTGGTTTATCAAAAATGGGTTCGCAAACTGCGCGTATCGCTGTTTCAAACTCATCGACACGCGTTTCTTTTGGCGCCCAGCCGGCTTCGACATGCGCTTGGGCAACGCGGGCGTAGTCACGTCTGAAAAATGCCAAAAAATTCTGCGCCAGATAATTCTTGTCTTCGTCACTGAGCGTGCCCATGATGCCAAAATCCACCGCGATGTACCGACCGTCCTGACCGACAAAAATATTGCCTGGATGCATATCCGCATGAAAATAGCCGTCACGAAATACCTGTGTAAAGAAAATCTCGACACCCATGCGCGCAAGTTGGGGAATGTCAACGCCCTGTGCGATAAGATCGTCAACATGACTGATCGGCATGCCTGAAACCCGTTCCATCACCATGACATTGGTATGACAATAGTCCCAGTAAACTTCGGGAACCAGCAGCAAGGGCGAGTTCAAAAAGTTGCGTCGCAATTGGCTGCAGTTAGCAGCTTCTCGCATTAAATCAAGTTCATCATCCAGGTGTCTGGCAAATTCCGATACGACTTGTCTGAGCTTCAAACGCTTTCCATCCGGCCACAAGGTCTCGGCAAGCCATGCGCCGGTATCCATCAACGCCACATCGTGCGTAATAATTGGAGCGATGCCCGGCCGCAAAACCTTGACGGCGACCTCGGTGCCGTCAAACAAAACGGCGAAGTGCACCTGTGCTACAGAAGCACTGGCAATGGGAGTTCTGTCGAATTTTAAAAAAATCTGCTCTATTTTCTTTCCGTACGATTTTTCCAGAATTGTAAGCACAGCCTCTGAAGCAAAAGGGGGAACCTGATCCTGAAGTTTTGCCAGTTCGTCGGCAATATCCTGAGGCAGAAGATCACGCCGGGTCGAAAGCATCTGCCCGAATTTAACAAAAATCGGCCCGAGCGCTTCCAATGCGAGACGGAGACGTTCAGCGCGCGGTCTATCAAGCTTACGCCAGAATGTCAGCCACTTGATCGGTTTTTCGAGAAAACGTAACGGGCCGTGGGTAATGACAAATTCTTCCAGACCAAAACGGAATGCAACGGATTGTATTTTAATAAGGCGAAATAGACGCATTAAGGCTTAGATTAATGATTAGGAGGAGAAATAGTGATTTACGTAGTAGTACAAAGTGTGCCTGAGCGTTGTGTGCCGTGACGTAAATAAAAAAATGATATATAAATACAATCAGTCATCAATTGTTTTTTTGAATTAAACGGTTGATTCGAATTTCGAGCATTTCGAGATCGTTTTTAATTTCTTCAGTCTGCCGGGAAAAATTTCCGAGTTCGTTAGGTTTGACAACCATCGGTTGTTCTTCGGACCAGTATTCTCCAAACGCTTCTGAAATATTTTTAACCAAATGGATATGCCACTGAAACAGACTTTCACCAGCCTCAGTAACACGATGTGCCGGAATATCACCGATAAATTTTCCAAGCTCCTGCTCAATGTTGAGTTTGAGGCTTTTGCATATGGTGATCAGATCCTCGGCAAACAGGCTATCTCCGGCAATATGAATGGCGTCATAGGCGAATTCATCCTGTGCAATTAATCCCGGCAATACACTCGGTGAAAAAGACAACGTGGTGTCTGCTTCCAGATCGGCATTACCCTGACCGAATTCGCCATTCGCCAGTACAACCATTTTTAAATCGACCAGTGGCGGCATGCAAATACGCACGGACTTTCCTTCATAAGATAGCAACCATTTGCTTACCCAGCTTTCATGACGCAAAACATAATTGATCGGCAGTATTGCATATGCAGAGAACATGTTGGATTCTGGAATAATCTGTATCAGTTAACGAAAGAGGAATGGCCAAGTTTCACCTGTGTTCTATTCAACGACACAGCACATCTTACGTCCGCCATCGTCGATTATGACCCGTTGTATGTAAATTTTCGAAGCAATTCGGAATGCTATTGTAGCGTTATTTTGAATAATGAGCTGTTGAAATTCGCCAAAGCGATGAAAGGAGTGTAGGAGGCTGTCCGAGAATAGCGATCGTAACGAGGGCGGGGCTGGTTGCGGGGGAATTTTCGATCATTTGAGACGAATAGTCGTTCTATTCAACGAAAAGGATCGGAAAATCCAGCCAGCCGGAATCGTCCGCAGTAGATCAGCCTATTCTCGGATAATCTCCTAATTTATCACATCATAAAATTGACGTTTCCGATGTAATAGCTTAACTTTCGAATTGTATTGTTCTTACTATCATTGTTTTCGATGCCATACACCATCCGGTATGAAGCCGTGATTCAATAATAATTGCCAGGAGACGACAAATGCTTGGAATGTTCGATGTCATTATTGCAATGATTCTCATCTATGCATTTTTCGCCAGTCTGGTAAGCGGGGTGAATGAGCTGATAGTCCAGGTGCTGGCCATGCGTGGACGGGTGTTGTTCGAAGGCATTGCCATGATGCTTGGCGAGCTTCCCAGGGATACCGGTTCATGGATAGTTCGCGAATTTAAAAAAGCCAAACGCAGGCTTGGTTTTGCTGATAAACATTATACGCAACGAACCAACGCACTTTTTATGCACCCCTTGATTGACACTTTGTCACCCCCGGGCAGCTCACGTCCGTCTTACATCTCGCCAAAGACATTTTCAACGGCACTGATTTATGTGCTGTCGATTGATGGTTCTGCGGAAAGCCTGAGAAAATCGCTGGAGGATCGTTCCAAACCGTTGAACAAATTAATCGGCCCGATGCTTGACGAAGCGAAAGATAATCTTGATGTATTTAAAGCAAAAGTCGAAGAACACTACAATGCAGTAATGGACAGAGTCAGTGGCTGGTATAAGCGCCGCACCCAGTTCATGATGTTTCTTGTGGGATTGATACTGGCCGGGTGCCTGAATGTCGATACGATTTATATTGTTCAGCAGCTGCAAAAAAATCCGGAACAGGTGCAGAAACTGGTCGCAGCGGCGGCGGAATATTCACCGGTAGAAGAACAGGAGGAATCCGCAACTGCTGAGCAGGAAAAATTAATTCAAACAATCAGAGAACTGAACATTAAAACCGACGAATTCAGAAATATGGGATTGCCCATCGGCTGGAATATTATCAAAGAAGCCGCGCATGTACGGTCTGATACCGAAGATAAATCAACAGAATCTGCACATCATGAATTTAATATCAAACTGTCACTCCTGCCGGGACAGGAAAGCATGTTGCTGGTCTTTCTCGGCTGGATGGCTACCGCACTGGCAGGCGCACTGGGCGCGCCATTCTGGTTTGACGCCATTTCAAAAGCATTTGCAGTGCGCGGCAGCGGAAGAAAGCCGGGCGAATCGAATTAAAAAACTTTTATCAACTGTAATCCAGAATCACGCGCTTGAGCATATTCAGTTTGCCATGAAAAAAATGCTCCGCACCCGGAATGATAACAACCGGCAGGCATTGCGGCGCAGCCCAGTCCAGTATGGCGTTAAGCGGTACAATATCGTCTTTGTCGCCTTGAATGATCAGCGTATTTTTCACATTCTCAGGTACTTTGAGTACGTCAGCGTGCCTGAGTGAAGGGGAAACGAGTATAAGAGACCTGGGATTTAAGCGTTCGGCAACCTGTATCTGCACGCCGCCGCCAAACGAAAATCCCGCCAGTAAGAGCGGCAGATCGCCGGCATGATCGATGAACTGGTTCTGTATTGATTGCGCAACGGCGACGACGTCCTCGACTTCACCAATACCGTGATCAAAAGCACCTTCGCTATTCCCGGTGCCGCGAAAGTTGAACTTGACCGCGATATAGCCGAGTTCAAGCACGCTGTTAAACACCGTATACACCACTTTGTTATCCATAGTGCCGCCATGCAGCGGGTGAGGGTGGGCAACAACGGCAATCCCACTGGGGATTGTTGCAGGTTCGGCAAGAATGGTTTCAATTCTTCCGGCCGGACCTTCAATAAAAAATTTCCGCACAATAAAACCAGCCGGGTTAAGGCTAAATCCTCAAACGTTCCACAATGCGGCCATTGACGAGATGTTCGTCAATGATTTCATCGACATCGTCCTTGTCAACATAGGTATACCAGACTTCTTCGGGATAAATGACAATTACCGGACCTTCATCGCAGCGGTCCAGGCATCCGGCATTGTTAATGCGAACCTTGCTTTTACCGCTCAGCTTAAGATCCTTGATCCGGTTTTTGGCATAATCGCGTATTTCCTGCGCACCCACATTATTGCAGCAGACAGCATTGCCTTCACGCTGATTAATGCAGAAAAACACATGATAGTGATAATAACTCATAGCGTTACTGTAGTAGTAGGAATAAAAAAAGCTATTATATGTTGCCGGACAGCATTTTTGCCAAAGTTCTGGCAATCCTTTCAGAACCGATTCTGATTGTTTTGACTAAAACACATTAATTTGTTAATTTGCCGCCCCACATTATCAAAGGGCAGAAGGGCAATTCGTTAATATTTCCCGATCAAAGAGGTTTGCGATGCACGAAGAAGCACAGATGCACGGCTTGAAATCCAAAGGGTTGAGCAAAGGTTCTGTTTCCCGGTGGGCTGCGGTGACTATTGGTCTGGCCGCGACTGCGCCGGCCTATTCGCTGGCTGGCGCGCTGGGCTATGGCGCTGCCGGTATCGGCTATCAACTGCCCATTGTATTCATACTGTCGGTCATTCCGATGTTCTTTGTCGCAATGTCGTATAAACACCTGACAACCGCCGCACCCGATGCAGGGACTATTTTCACCTGGGGCACCAAGGCGATCGGCCCGCGCGTCGGCTGGTTTGGCGGCTGGGCGCTGTTGCTCGGCAGTATACTGGCGGGCGTGACGGCAACCCAGATTACGGTCATTTCAGCAGCAGTTATTTTTGGCATGAGCGACACGCCGGCATGGTTTCATATCACCGTTTCCGTGATTTTCATCCTGAGCACGACTTACCTGACCGCGCTGGGTGCAAAGGAATCCTCGCGCACTACCATGATTCTGACGATCGCGCAGTACAGCATTCTTATTTTGCTGGCCGTAGTGCTTTACATGCGCGTCTTTCAAGGCGAGGCCGTCAGCACGGCGGAATCATTTTCCTGGGAATGGCTCAATCCATTCGCAATCCCTTCATTTGACGTATTTTTGAGGGGCTTTATGATTGCACTGTTTATTTTCTGGGGATTCGATGCCTCGCTGGCCATGTCGGAGGAAACGGACGGCGACTCGGAGCAGGCCGGCCGCAGCGGCGTTATCGCCATGAGTATCACGGTATTTACCTATGTACTGTTTTCCATTGCGGCACTGGCTTATGCCGGCGTGGATGCCAGCAATGAATCCAGCCTGACACATCCCAAAAATATCGATTCGAGCATTACCGCCCTGGCAATCGAGATTCTCGGCCCGCAAGGCGCGGTAGTAGCGGCTGTAGTCATTTGCGTTTCGGCGTTCTCGGCAACCATGTCAACAATCATGCCATCAGCCCGCATGGCATTGGCAATGGCAACCTATCGCGCCATTCCGAGCCGCTTTGCGGTGGTCAATGCAGTCTCGAAGACGCCCAAATTCACCACCTGGACAATCGGCATGATGACGCTCTTTATCTACACCACATTAAGCCTGATGAGTGAATCCATCGTAGAAGATACCATACTCAGCGTCAGCATCGCCGTGTGCACGTTTTACATCGTCGCGGCCGCGTCCTGCGCGCTCTATTTTCACCGCACGGCGTTCAATCACTGGCGAACCGCGATCTCCCAGGTTATCCTGCCGGCGATAGCCGCGATTGTATTAACGACTGTCGCGCTACTTCAGGCCTGGAACATGCTCGACCCGAATTATGGTTCCAGCGGATCAATCGCCGGCGTCGGTATGGTATTTATAATCGGCGTGATGACGCTGCTTTGCGGTGTCATTTTAATGACCCTGTGGAATATCCGCGAACCGACATTCTTCAGAGGCGAAACACTGCCGCGCGAACGCGCACATATGGTTCCGGATACGCCAGCAGAAATCAGGGCTTTTAAAGAAAATGAAGAAACGCAGGTGCATCCAAAATGAAATTTGATCCTGAAGCCCTATGCCATCACAATCCGGAAGGAAGCGATTGGCGATGAAATTTTATACGTCGGGCAGGGTAGCGGAATTTTCCAATATCAGCGTATATGAGGAAGACTTTTGAACCACTCGCCACTTGATGAATGATGCCATAGGCCCTGAAAAGAATCGCCGATCAGAATCGGGAGAAATTGCCGCTGCCAATTTAACATTGTGAAATAACTATTGTGACTGGCGGCTTCAAAATTATGCCGTTCTTTATTGCATAACAGGAATATTTTCAAGGTAAGTGAATCGGGGGCGTCGGTGTAACTCATCAATCGATTTAATTATGGTGCATCAAGTTTGGCTTCATGTATGCGAGTAAGATGAGTCATCAACATCAGGGATATGGAGATCTTTCTTCCTTGATGCAGTATTCGTGAGAATTCAAGGCATAAAACGGCGAGCAACAGGTCACGATTTCAAAGTGGTCGATATAATATAACGCTATCTTTTCCCAGCTGGTAAAAGTTCCTTGTTTCAGATTTCGGTAATGGGCCGGCATATATCAGATTTTAACTGCACTGATACAGTCAAAAAAATGTAGCTGCATTTACTGTGAACGGGAGACGATCATCGCCACCCGTTCCAGGCTAATAAGATTTAGGCTGCGAGTGTATCAACGACCGGAAAATCGATTTCAGTACTCAGGACTTCATTGATATAGTTGGTCAGGGTATTTAGTGCAACATTACCAATAATTTCGACAATTTCAGCATCGTTGTAACCTGCATCACGTACCGCCTGCAAGTCGCCATCAGAGACAGCGCCCCGGTTTCTGGCTATCTTGGCGGCAAAGTTTACTGCGGCGGCAGCCTTCGCATCGCTGGATGTTCCCCTGCGGGCCGCCTCGATCTCTATTTTGCTCAGACTAGCAAGATTTGTGCCAAGGTAACTGTGGGCAGCAAGACAATAATTGCAGCCATTGATCTGAGCAACAGCTAGTGCAATGCGCTCGCGTGTTTGAGCAGAAAGCGAGCCCTTTCCAAGCGCGCCATTCAGGGCCAGATAGCCTTCAAGAGTCTGAGGACTGTTGGCAACTATGCGGAACAGATTGGGAACACTCCCCAGCAGCTTGTTCACTGCGTTAAGTGAGATTTTTGATGCTTCCGGAGCATCGTTGATTGATGCGGGTGTATTTATGCGAGACATAATTGTTCTCCTTGTCAATTAATTAATGGAGTAATGACTATACAGTTATTCATTAATGAAATAATTAGTTAAAATAATAATTGACCATTACTAATTACGTAATAATAAATAGTTTTATGCTGGAGATGAATATCTAATGGATAAGCTGGAAACAATACGTGTTTTTGTCGAAGCGGCGGTCAATCTGTCAATCAGCATTGAAAACTGTCCATCTAATTTAGTTGGTTAATCTGTCTTTCTACATTTTTTTCGATGCTTGAAACGGTAAGAATCATTACCGGTTTCCAGGATGTCGCAATGATGGGTAATTCGGTCTAGCAGTGCAGTAGTCATTTTCGTATCGCCAAAAACCTGCACCCATTCACTGAATTTCAGGTTGGTGGTTACAATGAGTGAAGTACGCTCATAAAGCTGGCTGATCAAGTGAAACAGTAAGGCGCCACCAGATTCCGGGAAAGGCAGATAACCCAGTTCATCGAGGATGAGACAGCGTCTACCTGAATGAGTTTTCTGGCCAGGTTTCCGGTTTTATTAGTCCGAAGTAAGGTTAAAACCACCGCCTTTAAGGCGGTAAGATTTAT